>NZ_PGEZ01000001.1:0-302921 GCF_002797495.1 Mumia flava | reverse complement strand
ACGTCGACGCCGTCGCCGCGCTGATCGGCTCCGACCCGTCGTTCAAGGGTCTGTGGCTCGTCCCGACGTACGCCAACCCGACCGGTGTGACGACGACACCGGAGGTCGCCGCCCGGCTGATGGCGCTCCCGGCGGCGGCCCCGGACTTCCGGGTGTTCTGGGACAACGCGTACGCCGTGCACCACCTGACCGAGACCGAGACGAAGTCGGCTGCCGCGCTCGAGCTGGCCGCCGCCGGCGGGCACCCGGACCGCGTGGTCTTCTTCGCCTCGACCTCCAAGATCACCTTCGCCGGCTCGGGCGTCGCGTTCTTCGGCTCCTCGCCGGCGAACGTCGCCTGGTTCCGCCGCCACCTGTCGTTCGCCTCGATCGGTCCCGACAAGGTCAACCAGCTGCGCCACGTCCGGTTCTTCGGCGACGCCGACGGTGTCCGCGCGCACATGCACGAGCACACCGAGCTGCTGGCTCCGAAGTTCGCCGCGGTCGAGCAGATCCTGACCGACCGGCTCGCCTCGTACGGTGTGGCGCGGTGGAGCACGCCGACCGGCGGCTACTTCGTCGACCTCGACGTCGTGGACGGCACCGCGGCGCGGGTGGTGGAGCTCGCGAAGGGCGCCGGGATCGCACTCACCCCGGCCGGGTCGGCGTTCCCGTACAAGCAGGACCCGAACGACCGCAACATCCGGATCGCTCCGACGTTCGCCTCGATGGACGACCTGCGCACGGCCATGGAGGGGGTCGCGACCTGCGTCCTGCTCGCCGCGGCCGAGAAGGCGCTGGCCTGATCCGATGCGCGTGCTGGTGGCGCCGGACAAGTTCGCCGGCACCCTGAGCGCGCCCGAGGCCGCCGCGGCGATCGCGGCTGGGTGGGCGCGGCGGGCGCCGGACGACGTCCTGGACCTCGTCGGGATGGCCGACGGGGGACCGGGCTTCGTGACGACCCTGCACGCGGCCCTGGGCGGCCGCGTGCAGCGAGCGAGCGTCCGAGGGCCGCTCGGAGCCCCGGTCGACGTCGAGATCCTGCTCGTCGACCACGGTGCTGGGGGCGCCGCACCCGACGGCCCCACGGCGTACGTCGAGTCCGCGCAGGCCTGCGGCCTCGCCGCGGACGACCGACGTGAGCCCGATCGCGCGAGCACGTACGGCGTGGGTCAGGCGGTCGCGACCGCTCTCGACGCGGGCGCTCGTACGGTCGTGGTCGGGCTCGGCGGGAGCGCGACCACCGACGGCGGTGCCGGCTTGCTCGCCGCACTCGGCGCGGAGGCCGACCGGCCGCTCGACGGCGGCCCGCAGGCGTTCGACGGGATCGGCCGGCTCGACCTCGCGCCGGCGCGGTCCCGGGTCGCGGGGGTCCGGCTGGTCGCGGCGACCGACGTGACCACGCCGCTCCTGGGGATGTTCGGCGCTGCCCGGACCTTCGGCCCCCAGAAGGGCCTGGACTCCGACGGCGTGCTGCGGGTGGACGGCCTCCTTGAGCAGCTCGTCGTCGCGGCCTGCGGGTCGTCACCCGCCGAGCGGCGTGCGGCCGACGCCGCGGGAGCCGGCGCTGCCGGCGGCCTGGGCTTCGCGCTCCAGCTCCTCGGCGCCGCCACCGAACCGGGCGTCGAGCTGGTGGCCGACGCCGTGGGGCTCACCGAGCGGGCCCGGTCCGCCGACGTCGTGATCACCGGCGAGGGGTCCTTCGACATCACCTCGGCGGCCGGGAAGGTCGTGGACGGGGTCGCCGACCGGGCGGCGGCGGCCCTGCGTCCGTGCGTCGTGCTCGCCGGACGGGTGGAGGTCGGTTCGCGGGAGCGTCGCGCGATGGGGATCGAGGCGGCCTACGCGCTGGTCGACCTCGTCGGCGCCGAGCGTGCGATGGCCGAGCCCGCGGCCGCGTTGGCCGAGCTGGGCGAGCGGGTGGCGACGACGTGGTCGTCCACCGGGCGGCGCGACACGGGGTCCGTCGGCCCGACGGCGTAGGCTTGGGCCCGTACGGTGGAATGAACAGGCGAGCCGCCGCGTTCGAAGGTGAACGGACGCGTCCTTGCACCAGAGACATACGGGAGAACACATGACCGTGCAGAGCACCGACGACACCGCGATCCAGGGCGTCACGCTCACGGACAACGCGGCCTCCAAGGTCAAGAGCCTGCTGGAGCAGGAGGGCCGCGAGGACCTCTCGCTGCGCATCGCCGTGCAGCCGGGCGGCTGCTCGGGCCTGCGCTACCAGCTCTTCTTCGACGAGCGCACGCTCGACGGGGACGAGGCGGCCGAGTTCGACGGGGTCTCGCTGGTCGTCGACCGGATGAGCGTCCCTTACCTCCACGGCGCCACGATCGACTTCGTGGACACGATCGAGAAGCAGGGCTTCACGATCGACAACCCGAACGCCACCGGCTCGTGCGCCTGCGGCGACTCGTTCCACTGAGCCGCCGTACGACCGGGTCGGCGCCGGCCTAGCAGCACGGCACCGAGCCGACCCCGCACGACCACGAGGACCGTGCCTCACTCCCGGTGAGGCACGGTCCTCGCGTTCTGCGCCCCGGGCCCGCGCGCCGGTCGGGGGGACTATCGTGACTGCGGCACTGTTCGTCGACCGAGGAGCCTCCGTTGCAGATCGCCGTGTCCGGATCCATCGCGAACGATCACCTGATGACGTTCCCGGGGCTGTTCTCCGACTCGCTGGTCGTCGACCAGCTCGACAAGATCTCGCTGTCCTTCCTCGTCGACGACCTCGAGGTACGCCGCGGGGGCTGCGGCGCGAACATCGCGTTCGGCCTCGCGGTGCTGGGCCAGCGCCCCGTGCTGATCGGCGCCGTGGGGGAGGACTTCGCGGACTACCGCTCGTGGCTGGAGCGGCACGGGGTCGACTGCTCGGGGGTCCACACCTCCGAGACCAAGCACACCGCGCGGTTCGTCTGCACGACCGACCGGTCGCACGCCCAGATCGCGACCTTCTACGCCGGGGCGATGTCGGAGGCGCGCGAGATCGAGCTCGCCCCGATCCACGACCGGTCAGGCGGTTGGGGGATCGTGCTGATCGGACCCGACGACCCCGAGGGGATGGTCCGCCACACCGAGGAGTGCCGCAGCCGTGGCTATCGCTTCGCGGCCGATCCCTCCCAGCAGCTCGCCTGGGCCGACGGCGACCTGATCCGCCGGCTGATCGACGGCGCCGCGTACCTGTTCTCCAACGAGTACGAGGCCGCGCTGACGGAGAAGAAGACCGGGTGGAGCGCAGGCGAGATCGCCGAGCGCGTCGGCACCCGTGTCGTCACCCGTGGTGCCGCCGGCGTCACGGTCTTCGAGGAGGACGGCTCCGTGCTCGAGGTTCCGGCGATCGCCGGGATCGACGCGGTCGACCCGACCGGGGTGGGTGACGCGTTCCGGGCGGGGTTCCTGGCCGGGCTGGCCCTCGAGCTCGGGCACGAGCAGTGCGCGCAGCTGGGGTGCACCCTTGCGGCGGGCGTGGTGGAGACCACCGGGACGCAGGAGTACCGCCTCGACCGGGCCGGTCTGCTGGCCCGTCTGGGCGTGCAGTACGGCGACGAGGCGGCGCGCATCGTAGACGATGCCCTGCCCGCGCTGTGAGGGGACCTCTGGCGGCTCGACCGACCAGTCCGGGGTAGGGTGCTGTCGTTCGCGGTCGGACGGTACCGCTGCTCCGGGAGCGCCCTCCGTCACCGCTGCGGTCAGAAGACGTATCGAGCCAGAAAGGCGCCTGGTGGGTCTGGAACTCTTCGCGCGCGACAAGCGATCCGAGGACAAGCGTCGCCGCCCGAGCACCACGGTGCTGGGCGTCGTGTCCGTGGTCGCCGCGACCGTGATGCTCAGTGGTTGCTCTCCGACGGACGCGAACGAATGGAAGCGCCTGGCGCTGCCGGTCGGCGCGAGCGACCGGGTCGACGCGATGTTCCCCCTGTGGGTGGGAGCGTGGATCGCGAGCGGCGTCGTCTTCGTCCTCGTCTTCGGCCTGATGGCCTGGGCGATGGTCCGCTACCGCAAGCGTGACGAGGACGCCCCGAGCCAGATCCGCTACCACCTCCCGCTGGAGGTGCTGTACACGGTGGCGCCGATCATCGTGGTCGCGATCTTCTTCGCGGAGACCGTCTCGGCGCAGAACGAGATGCTGGAGAAGGTCGACGACCCCGACCACACGGTCACGGTGGTCGGGAGCAAGTGGCAGTTCACCTTCAACTACCTGGACGAAGAGGCCACCGGCGGCGTCCCGGTCTTCGACACGGGCGACACCGACAACCCGACCGAGCTGTGGCTGCCGGTCGACGAGTCGGTGCGGTTCAACCTGGTCTCGCCCGACGTCATCCACTCGTTCTGGGTGCCGGAGTTCTACTTCAAGATGGACGTCGTCCCCGGCAAGGTCAACAGCTTCGACCTCACCCCGAACCGAGAGGGCACGTTCACCGGCCGCTGCGCCGAGCTGTGCGGTCTCTACCACTCGCGGATGATCTTCACGGTGCGCATCGTCTCCAGCGAGGAGTACGACGCCCACCTGCAGGAGCTCCAGGCCGCCGGCCAGGTCGGTGAGCCCGAGGGCGCCGCCGAGGCGTACCGGATCGCCGGGCTCGCCGAGGCCGAGGCAGCCAACGCAGAGAACGGAGAAGAGGAGTGACCGCGGTCGCAGAACCCACCGCCGCCAGCGGGACACCGGAGCCCTCGGGCCCGAAGCCGCTCGGCAAGCGGATCGTCAACCTGATGACGACGACCGATCACAAGCAGATCGGCACCCTCTACCTCGTCACGTCGTTCGTCTTCTTCCTGATCGGCGGCATCCTCGCGCTGCTGATCCGCGCGGAGCTGGCTGCGCCGGGCACGCAGGTCGTCGACGACGAGACGTACAACCAGCTGTTCACGATGCACGGCACGATCATGCTGCTGATGTTCGCGACGCCGCTGTTCGTCGGCTTCGCGAACTGGATCATGCCGCTGCAGATCGGTGCGCCCGACGTCGCCTTCCCGCGCCTCAACATGTTCAGCTACTGGCTGTTCCTGTTCGGCAGCACGATCGTCGTGGCCGGGTTCTTCGTCCCCGGTGGCGCGGCGAGCTTCGGCTGGTTCGCGTACGCCCCGCTCTCGGACGCGATCAACTCACCGGGCGTCGGCGGCGACATGTGGGTGCTGGGCCTCTACATGTCCGGTCTGGGCACCATCCTCGGTGGCGTCAACTTCGTGACGACGATCTTCACGATGCGCGCCCCCGGCATGACCATGTTCCGGATGCCGATCTTCACCTGGAACGTCCTGGTCACGAGCCTTCTGGTGCTGATCGCCTTCCCGATCCTCGCGGCCGCGCTCCTCGCGCTGTTCGCGGATCGTCAGTTCGGCGCCCACGTCTTCGACCCCGCGACCGGCGGGCCGATCCTGTGGCAGCACCTGTTCTGGTTCTTCGGCCATCCGGAGGTCTACATCATCGCGCTGCCGTTCTTCGGCATCGTGACGGAGATCCTGCCGGTCTTCAGCCGCAAGCCGATCTTCGGCTACATCGGTCTGGTCGGCGCCACCCTGGCGATCGCCGCGCTGTCCGTGGCGGTGTGGGCGCACCACATGTTCGTCACCGGGTCGGTCGACCTCGCGTTCTTCTCCTTCATGACGTTCCTGATCGCGGTCCCGACCGGAGTGAAGTTCTTCAACTGGATCGGCACGCTCTGGGGCGGTTCGCTGAGCTTCGACACACCGCTGGTGTGGACCCTGGGCTTCCTCACGACGTTCCTGTTCGGTGGCCTGACGGGCATCATCCTGGCGTCGCCGGCCCTGGACTTCGCGCTGTCCGACAGCTACTTCGTGGTGGCGCACTTCCACTACGTCGTCTTCGGCACCGTCGTCTTCGCGATGTTCGCGGGGTTCTACTACTGGTGGCCCAAGTTCACCGGCCGCATGCTCAACGAGCGGCTCGGCAAGATCCACTTCTGGCTGCTGTTCGTCGGCTTCCACACGACCTTCCTCGTGCAGCACTGGCTGGGTGTCGAGGGCATGCCGCGCCGCTACGCGGACTACTCGCCGGGCGACGGCTTCACGATCCTCAACCAGGTCTCGTCGGTCGGAGCGATCCTGCTGGCGATCTCGACGCTGCCGTTCTTCTACAACCTGTGGATCTCCCGGAACAACCCGAAGGTCGGAGTCGACGACCCGTGGGGCTGGGGCCGCTCGCTGGAGTGGGCGACGTCCTGCCCGCCGCCGCGGCACAACTTCACGAAGCTGCCGCGGATCCGTTCGGAGAGCCCGGCGTTCGACCTGCACCACCCCGAGCTCGCCCTGCTCGAGCACGCCGACAACGACAACCTCGAGTCGAAGACGGCAGACGCGCCCGATGTGAACGGGCGTCGGGAGCATCTCGAAGGTCAGACGCAGGAGCGTCGGGAAGGTGAGGATCGGTGAAGGCCGAAGCCTGGGTGGTCGCGTCGGTCGCGATCTTCTTCGTGATCGTGACCCCCATCTACTGGATCGCCTCGGGTGATCCGACCGGCACGACGGCGCTGGTGATGGCCGCCCTGCTGGCTGCTCTGCTGGGGTTCTACCTCGGTGTGGTGGCCAAGCAGATCCCGGCCCGGCTGGAGGACCGCGACGACGCCGAGATCGCCGAGGGCGCCGGAGAGCAGGGCTTCTACCCGCCCTGGAGCTGGTGGCCGCTGTGGTGCGCCCTGGCCTTCGGCGCCATGATCATCGGCCTGATCTTCGGGTGGTGGCTGTTCATCATCGCCTCCGGCTTCGGCGCCATGGCCGTGTGCGGTTGGGTCTTCGAGTACTACCGGGGCGTCTTCGAGCACTGATCCACCGCCGCTGGTCCACCGCCGCTGGGCGGTCGGCCCGCGGCGCGTGTGGGGGCGGTTGCTACCCTCGGAGGGGTTCTACGTGCTCCAAGGGGGATCATGACGACTCGTACGCCCAGGATCGACCGCCGACGGCACCTGCTCGTCGGCGGCGTGCTGAGCGCTGCGCTGGTGCTCGCCGGTTGCTCCGGCGCCGCCGACGCCGGCCTCGGCAGCTCCGACGATCCGGAGACGTCTCCGACGCCGACCTCGGCGCCGGATGTCGTGCTCTCCTCGAACGTCGACGACGGCGCGCGCGATGTCGCGGTCGACACCGAGGTGTCCCTCGCCGCGGAGAACGGCACGATCACCGCCGTGACGGCCCACTTCGGCAAGAAGGCGAAGCCGAAGCGGACCGTCCAGGGGGAGATCAGCTCCGACGGCGCCTCCTGGACCGCTGACGGCACGCTCGAGCCCGGCAAGAAGTACCGCCTCGAGGTGACGACCCGCGACGAGGACGGCGCCACCGAGACGGTGCAGCGCACGTTCCGCACGACCGACTTGAGGCTCGACCAGCAGGCGTACGCCTCGATCTCGCCTCTGGACGGCCAGACCGTCGGCGTCGCGATGCCGATCATCGTCCGGTTCGACATCCCGGTGACCCGCCGGGCCGAGGTCGAGCGCCACCTCGAGGTGAGCTCGAAGCCCCAGGTCAACGGGACGTGGAGCTGGGTGAGCGACTCGGAGGTCCACTTCCGTCCCCGCAAGTACTGGCCGGCCGGCACCGACGTGGACGTGAACGTCAACATCAACAGCCTGAAGACCGCCAAGGGGATCTACGGGCAGATGGACCGCTCGACGTCGTTCCAGATCACCGACCAGGCGGTCACCAGCGTCGTCGACGTCGCGAACCACACGCTGACCGTGAAGGTCGACGGGAAGGTCGCCCGTACGATCCCGGCGACCACCGGCAAGGCCGGGTTCGAGACCCGCAACGGCACCAAGGTCATCATGGAGAAGCACCTGGAGAAGCGGATGGACGCCGCGACCACCGGGATCTCCGAGGACGACCCGGAGTACTACAACATCTCCGACGTGAAGTACGCCATGCGGGTGACGAACTCCGGCGAGTTCGTCCACGCGGCCCCGTGGTCGGTCGGGTCACAGGGCTCCGCCAACGTCAGCCACGGCTGCACCGGTCTGAGCGTCGAGAACGCCCAGTGGTACTACGGGATCTCCACGATCGGTGACCCGGTGAAGTTCGTGAACTCGAGCCGGACCGTGCTCGAGCCCCAGAACGGCTGGACCGACTGGAACATCTCGTACAAGGAGTTCAAGAAGGGCTCCGCGCTGAGCTGAGGACGCGGCGCGACCGGTCGCTGCTCAGCTGAAGCCGGCGACCGGTCCGTCGTCCTCGGCCGGCCCGATGCGGTCGGGGGAGAGGGTCGCGGCGGCGACGATCAGCCCGAGGTGGGAGAACGCCTGCGGGACGTTGCCGAGCATCCGCTGCGCGTGCGGGTCGTACTCCTCGGACAGCAGGCCGACGTCGTTGCGCAGGGCCCGCAGCTTCTCGAAGAGAGCGACGGCGTCGTCGCGCCGTCCGATCAGGGCGAGCGCGTCGACGAGCCAGAAGGTCGTGAGCAGGAACGCACCCTCGCCCGGGGGAAGCCCGTCGACGGGGTGGTCGTCGTCGGACTCCATCGGATAGCGGAGCACGAAGTCGCCGACCTTGAGGTCGCGCTCGATCGCCTCCACGGTCGCGATGATGCGCGGGTCGTCCGGGGGGAGGAAGCCGACCCGGACCATGGTGAGGAGCGCTGCGTCGACGACGTCGGCGCCGTAGTACTGCACGAACGTCCCCCGTTCCTCGTTCCAGCCCCGCTCGCAGACCTCGGCATGGATCCGGTCGCGCAGCTCGGCCCAGCGGTCCTGAGGGACGCTCGTCCCGAGGCGGAGGTGCTCCGCGATCCGGAGGGCCCGGTCGAACGCCGTCCAGGCCATCACCTTCGAGTGGACGAAGTGGCGACGAGGTCCTCGGATCTCCCAGATCCCCTCGTCCGGCTCGTCCCAGACCCGTTCGAGGTGCTCCATGATGGCAGGCAGCAGGGCATCCTCCTCGTTCCGCTGAACGGGGAGGTCCTCGTCCTCCGGCTTCACCAGCCCGCTGCTCAGGGCCGTCCACGTCGCCTCGAGCACCTCACCGAACACGTCCAGCTGGAACTGGTCGCTCGCGGCGTTACCGATCCGCACGGGTGCCGATCCCTCGTACCCGGGGAGCCAGTCCAGCTCGAGCTCGGGCAGGCGACGCTCTCCGCCCACGCCGTACATGATCTGGAAGTCGCCGGGGTTGCCTGCCACCGCGCGACGGAGCCAGGCGTACCAGGCCGCTGCCTCGGCGCCGTAGCCGCACTCGACGAGCGCCTGCAGCGACAGCGAGGCGTCGCGCAGCCAGGAGAAGCGGTAGTCCCAGTTGCGGACACCACCGATGTGCTCGGGCAGCGAGGTCGTGGCGGCAGCCACGACCGCACCGGTCGGGGAGTACGACAGCGCCTTGATCGTGATGAGCGAGCGCCGGACGTCCTCGGCCCACGCACCGTCATAGGTGCACCGGCTCGACCACCGGGTCCACCAGGCGTCCGTACGGGCGCACGCGGCGGCGGCATCGAGGGGGAGCGGCGGGTGGTGGCCGGCGGCGTACCAGGCCAGTGAGAACGACTCGTCCTGGCCCTCCTCGCACCGGAACCGGGCTACGGTCCGCATGTCGTGTCCTTCGACCGGCACGGACGCGTGCAGGCGCAGCCCGTCCGGCCCGGCGACGAAGGTCTGGCCGGTGGCGGTGGCGTTCACCCACGGCGTGACCGAGCCGTAGTCGAAGCGGACCACCAGCTCCATCGTCATCTCGACGGTGCCGCGGAGCCCTTCGACGAGACGGAAGATCCGGGAGTGGTCGTGGTCGGCGGGGGACATGAAGTCGACGACGCGGACCGCGCCGTCGGCGGTCTCGAAGTCGGTCTCGAGCACGAGCGTGTCAGGGCGGTAGCGGCGGCTCACGGCCGTGACGTCACCCGCGGGCCGGAGGAGCCACCGCCCGTGCCCCTCGTCGCCCAGCAGGGACGCGAAGCACGCTCCGGAGTCGATCCTCGGGACGCACCACCAGTCGATCGAGCTGTCACGCCCGACCAACGCGACGCTGCGGGTGTCACCGATGATCGCGTAGTCCTCGATCATGCTCGCCATGGTCGTCCTCTCGCTCACCGTCGCACCGGTCCTCACCCTCGTGGCGGCGGACCGGTGGCATCACCGTCTCGCCCCGCCGCCACGACCGCAACCGATGCTCGCCGGCAGCGTAGCGGGGTCGGCGGCCGGCGCGCCTGGGGACCGAACGCGAGACGGCCCCGCCCCCGGTGAGGGGACGGGGCCGTCTCGGCCGGTGGTGCGTCAGTGGGACTTCGGCACGCCGGTCTCGCTGACCCCCGAGAAGTCCTCGGGCAGCTCGTTCGCCGGGTACGGGTCGTCGGAGTGGTGGTGTGCCGCCTCCTCGACCTCCTCGACGGTCGGCTTGTCGAGATCGTGCTCGTAGAACTTCCGCGAGAACCACGCCCGCAGCCGCTCCTTGCGACTCGCGGGGTTGCGGACACCGTGCTCGTCCTCGGTCTCCGGGGCTTCCAGGACCTGCGGCCGCTTGCGGTCGCTGAGCGTGAACGCCTGGTCCGCCGGGAGCGGAGCGTGCGCCTCGGCGTAGGCCCCGTCGGGCGACCGCACGATGATGCCGGTCTCGTAGCCGTGCAGCAGCGTCTCGTTGTCCTTGCGCTGCAGGCTGATGCAGATCCGCCGGGTGACGATGAACGCGATCACCGGTCCGACGAACACACCGATCCGGCAGAGCCACGTGATCACGAAGATGTCCAGGTTGAACTTCAGCGCGATGATGTCGTTGCCGCCGGCGATCCAGCAGACCCCGTAGAAGGTCATGCCCGCGACGCCGAGCGCGGTGCGGGTCGGCGCGTTGCGCGGGCGCTGGAGCAGGTGGTGCTCCGCGTTGTCGCGGGTCACCCACCGCTCGGCGAACGGCCAGATCGCGAGCACCGTGAACAGCAGGCCCATCAGCAGCACGGCCGGGATGAAGACGTTCAAGGAGAACGTCTCGGGACCGATCGTGAACTCCCAGTTGGGCATGATCCGGACCGCGCCCTCGACCCAGCCCATGTACCAGTCGGGCTGGCTGCCCGCCGTCACCTCGGAGGGGTTGTACGGGCCGTAGGTCCAGATCGGGTTGATCTGGATGAACGCCGCCATCAGCGCGGTGAACCCGAACACGATGAAGAAGAAGCCGCCGGCCTTCGCCGCGTAGACCGGGAGCATCGGGTAGCCGACGACGTTCTTCTCGGTCCGGCCGGGCCCAGGCCACTGCGTGTGCTTGTGGTAGACGAGCAGCAGCATGTGCGCGGCGATCAGACCGAGCAGCAGACCCGGGATCAGGAAGATGTGTGCCATGTACAGGCGGGCGATGATCAGGTCGCCGGGGAACTCACCACCGAAGACGAAGTACTCGAGGTACGAGCCCACGATCGGGATCGAGCGGATGAGGCCGTCGACGAAGCGAAGCCCGGTGCCCGACAGCAGATCGTCGGGGAGCGAGTAGCCCGCGAAGCCCTCGATCAGCGCCAGGGAGAACAGCCCGACGCCGATCAGCCAGTTGAGCTCACGCGGCTTGCGGTACGCGCCGGTGAAGAAGACCCGGAGCATGTGGGCCATCATCGCGGCGACGAACAGGGCCGCGGACCAGTGGTGGATCTGCCGCATCAGCAGACCGCCGCGGATGTCGAACGAGATGTCGAGCGTCGAGGCGTAGGCCTGGGACATCTCGAGCCCGCGCATCGGCTCGTACGAGCCGTTGTACGTGATCTCGTTCATGCTCGGCTGGTACCAGATCGCGAGGAACGTGCCGGTCAGCAGCAGCACGACGAACGACCACAGCGCGATCTCGCCGAGCAGGAACGACCAGTGGTCCGGGAACACCTTGCGGATGTTCTTCTTCACCAGGGGGCCGAGACCGAGACGGTCGTCGAGCCATCCCACGGGTCCGGCGGCCTTCTGGCCGAACTTCGTGTCCTTCAGTGGGGTGGTGCTCACGGTGTCAGTCACGGTTCTGATGCACCTCCGGGAAGCTCGGGCCAACCGGCTCACGGAAGTCGCTGGTGGCGATCAGGTACCCCTCGGAGTCTACCGCGAGCGGCAGCTGGGGCAGGGGACGGTGGCCGGGACCGAAGATGACCTTGCCGCCGTCGGCGAGGTCGTAGGTCGTCTGGTGGCACGGGCACAGCAGGTGGTGGGTGTGCTGCTCCCAGAGACTGATCGGGCAGCCGACGTGGGTGCAGATCTTGGAGTAGCAGAGGATCCCGTCGACGTCCCAGTTCTCCTGGCCCTCACGCGGGTTGTTGTCCTCCGGGCGGATCCGGACGACGATCACCGACGCCTTGGCCTTCGCCTGGAGCAGCTCGGTGCCGTGGAAGACGGCGTGGCCGTGGCTGTCGGTCTCGAAGAACACCTCGGGCTGGGCGTTGATCAGCTGGCCGACCTCGATCTGCCCCGGCTCCAGAGGCGTGCCGGCGACGTCGTTGACGACCCTCATGCCGCGTCGCCAGACCGTGTGGAACTGCGTGTCACCCGGCAGCGGGCCGAGGTCGCGCAGCATCACGATCGCGGGGAGACCCAGAACACCGACGGCACCGAGCAGCGTGTTGCGGATCAGCGGCCGCCGACCGAAGCCCGACTCCGAGACTCCGGTGTCGAGGATCGCGAGAGCCTCCTCACGGTCCTCGTCCGACGAGTGCGCGGGGTGCCGCATCTCGATGATCTCGTGGTCGTGCATGAGCTTCTTCGCCCAGTGGATCGCACCGACCCCGATGAGGAACAGCGCACCGCCGAGGGTCAGGCCCAGGGCGAGGTTGAGCGAGAACCAGCCGAAGACCACGGCGTCGGTGGGGATCGTGAAGTAGGCGACGCAGAAGGCGAGCGCGAGCAGGATCGAGACGCCGAACAGGCCGGCGACCTGACGCTCCGCGCGCTTCTCCATCCGGGGATCCACGTCCGTCGGACGCGGCAGGTGCTCGGGCAGGCCCGGATTCTCGATCGGCTCCGCAGGCTCGATGTCGTTCCTGGCCCGCGGGGTCAGGGAGGTGTCGTCGCCGGGACGGTCGTCGTCGGGACGCTCGTCGTGCGTGTCGGAGCTCATGACCTCTTCTTCTTCACCCGGGCGCCCTGCGCTGCCAGCCAGATCGCGACCAGCACCAGACCGCCGATTCCGATGATCCAGGCGAACATGCCGTCGGCGACCGGGCCGACGCCACCGCCGCCGAAGCCGCCCTGGGGCTGCGACTGGACCGACTTGATGTAGCCGATGATCGCGCGCTTGTCCTCAGGCGTGATCACCTCGTCGTTGAAGACCGGCATCTGCTGAGGCCCGGTCTGCATCGCCTCGTAGATGTGCTTCTCGTCCACGCCCGCCAGCGTCGGCGCGTAGCGACCGCTCGGCAGCGCTCCACCGGCGCCGACGGAGTTGTGGCAGGCCGTGCAGTTGGTCCGGAAGAACTCGCCGCCGCGGGTGAGCTCCTCCTGCGAGAGGTCCGAGACGTCCGTGTACTCCTCGTCCGGGACGGCGGGGCCGGGGCCGAGGGAGGCGACGTACGTCGCGAGGGCGTCGATCTCGTCCTCGTCGTACTCGACCTTCTTGCGGGGGGCCTGGGGCGCGGTCTGCGCCATCGGCATGCGGCCGGTGCCGACCTGGAAGTCGACGGCCGCGGCGCCGACGCCGATCAGCGACGGGCCGAAGTTGCCGCCGCTCTTGGTGGTGACGCCCTCGGCGTTCATCCCGTGGCAGCTCGCGCAGCCGACGAGGAACAGCTGGCGACCCTCGTCGATCTTCGTCGTGTCGCTCGCGGAGTCCTGCGCGTCCGCGGAGCTCGGGGAGAACGCGTAGTACAACGCGCCTGCGAGCAGCAGACCGAAGAGCAGCACCGCGTACCCCGCCAGCGGGTGCCTTCGGTGGGTGGACAAGAACCGCACGGAGTGAACCTCGTTCCCCTTGCTCGTCGACCGATCGTTCGATGCGGCCGGATGAAATGTCCGAATTTATCTTCTCTTGTGGCGAGCGCGTCCGCTGATCGCGGCGAGCTCGCTACTGCAGAACGTAGATCGTGAGGAACAGGCCGACCCAGACGATGTCCACGAAGTGCCAGTAGTACGAGACCACGATCGCCGAGATCGCCTGCTCGTGGGTGAACCGACGCGCCATGAAGGTGCGCCCGATCACCAGCAGGAACGCGATCAGACCGCCGATCACGTGCAGGCCGTGGAAGCCCGTGGCCAGGTAGAACACCGATCCGTAACCGGACGAGGCCAGCGTCACGTCGTGGTGCACCAGCTCGACGTACTCGACCGCCTGGCCGGCGACGAAGACGGCACCCATGAGGTAGGTGAGCGCGAACCACTCACGCATCCCCCACTCGCGGAAGTTGAGCAGCGAGCCGCTCCGGCCCACCTTGCCCTCCTCCGCCGCGAACACGCCCCACTGGCACGTGACCGACGACAGGACGAGGATCGTCGTGTTCACCGTGGCGAACGGGACGTTGAGCTTCGCGGTCTCCAGATCCCACAGCTCGGGGCTGACCGCGCGGATCGTGAAGTAGGCGGCGAAGAGAGCCGCGAAGAACATCAGCTCGCTCGAGAGCCACACCACCGTGCCCACCGTGACCTGAGACGGCCGGTTGGGCTGCCCGTGGAGGCGGGATGCTGGAATCACACTTGTCGTCGCCACGCGAGTCATTATGAACCCCGGCGCTGACGGAAGCATCCCCGACCCCTGTCTCGCGGCCGTGCTCGCCCGTGCTGGGGCGCGACAGCCTTCGTACGGGGCCGGTGGTGGTGCCGCGAGCAGCAGGGTCTCGCTACGATCGCGGGTGTGAGCGAAGAAACGACCGTCACCCGTCCGAAGGACGTGCTGCGCGTCCTCGTCTACTCCGACGACTCCGACACGCGTGCGGAGGTGATCTCCTCGCTCGGTCGGCGGCCGCACCCCGATCTGCCGCCGGTGGAGTTCGTCGAGTGCGCCACCGAGCCGGTCGTACGGCAGCAGATGGATGCGGGAGGATTCGCGCTGGCGATCCTCGACGGCGAGGCCGTGCCGGCCGGGGGCATGGGGATCGCCCGTGCCCTCAAGGACGAGATCTTCCGGTGCCCGCCGCTCCTCGTGCTGACCGGGCGGGAGCAGGATGCATGGCTCGCGACGTGGTCGCGCGCCGACGGCGTGACGAGTCACCCGATCGACCCGCTGCGCCTCGCGCAGGCTGCGCTCGGTCTGCTGCTGCCGGCCGCGTCCCGAGCCGTGTGATGCCGCACGCGATCACCTGGCCCGACGTCCTCTCCACGCTGGTCGCCGGACGCGATCTCGATGCGGGCCTCACGGCCTGGGCGATGGAGGAGATCCTGTCCGGCAACGCGACGCCGGCGCAGATCGCGGGCTTCGCGGTCGGCCTGCGAGCGAAGGGCGAGCGGGTCGAGGAGGTCGAGGCGCTCGCCGAGACGATGTACGCCCACGCCCGCACCATCTCCGTGGAGGGCCGGACCGTCGACATCGTCGGGACCGGCGGCGACCGGGCCCGGACGGTCAACATCTCCACGATGTCCGCCGTCACGATGGCGGGCGCCGGCGCGCTGGTGGTCAAGCACGGCAACCGCGCCGCCTCGAGCTCCAGCGGTGCCGCCGACGTCCTCGAGGAGCTCGGTGTCCGTCTCGACCTCGCGCCCGAGCGCGTGGCGGAGCTGGCGCCCGAGGTCGGGATCACGTTCTGCTTCGCGCCGGTCTTCCACGCGTCGTTCCGCTTCACGGGAGGGCCGCGCAAGGAGCTCGGGATCCCGACGGTCTTCAACTTCCTCGGCCCGCTGACCAACCCGTCGCGGCCGGCGGCGATGGCGGTCGGTGTCGCCGACGCCCGGATGGCGGCGGTCATCGCGGGGGTCTTCGCGCGCCGCGGCGTCGACGCGCTGGTGTTCCGGGGCGACGACGGCCTGGACGAGATCACCACGACGACCACCAGCACGATCTGGACCGTCGCCGGTCCGGAGGGCGACAAGTCCGTCGTCGAGTCGACCCTCGACCCCGCCGTGCTCGGGATCGAGGTGTCGGGTGCGGAGGCCCTGCGAGGCGGCGACCCGGCCTTCAACGCCGACGTGTTCCTCCGGGTCCTGGCGGGGGAGAAGGGTCCCGTCCGGGACGCGGTCGTGATGAACGCCGCTGCGGGGCTGTGCGCGCACGAGGGCGGCGAGGACGACCTGCTGACGCGTCTGGAGAGGAACGTGGCCCGCGCGCGCGAGTCGCTGGACTCCGGTGCCGCGCGCGACCTGCTCCGCGCCTGGGCCGCGGCCTCGCGAGCCTGAGGCGCGTCAGGCGCCCTCGACGCCGATGCTGAACGCCGCCTCGAGGTCGTGCTGGGAGTACGCCCGGAAGGCGATGTGCGTCTCGGTCGAGGTGACGCCGGGGACCTTGTTGAGGCGGTCGGCCACCACCGACGCGACGTCCTCGTGCTGGCGGACCCGCACCAGCGCGATCAGGTCGATGTGCCCCGTGACCGAGTAGACCTCGCTGACGCCGTCGAGCGCGGCGATCTCCTCCGCCACCTCGGGGATGCGGGCGACGTCGGCGTTGACGAAGACGATCGCAGTGATCACGGAAGCTCCTCGTGGGTGGTACGGCGTGCGGCGCCGGTCGGTGTCCGGCCTCGGGTCGCGTTCGCTCTGTCCCGACGCTGCTCGAGCCTACTCGTCACCGCGGGGGCTGGTGCTGGGTGCGCCAGCCGCCCGCGCGGCGCTCGTCCGCAGGCACGGCCTCGGCACGCGCGTGCTCGACCTCGGCGACGAGCGTGTGGTGGCGGCCCGCACCGCGGATCGGCAGCGCCCAGTCGCCGTGCAGGTCCACCAGCCGCACGCCGTCGGACTCGAGCCAGCGCACGACCAGGTCCGTCTCGGCCGCCACGGCGGCCGGTGTGCCCGCTGTCACCGTCTCCGCGGTCGTCCGCAGGGTCGCGACCCACCCGGCGGAGGGCGTCCGTGGTGGCAGCACCCCTGAGGCGACCAGCCGGCCCGACCTGATCACGTGGACGTCCCACGAGCCGGGAGACCGCTCCGCGGGGCGTGCCGCGACGATCTCCTCGCACGCCGCGACCGCGCGGAGCCGCTGACCACGGCTCGCGGTGCGCAGGAGCAGGGCCAGGCGGTCACGGTGCGCGGCGGCGTCCTCGAAGCGGCCCTGGGAGGAGAGCGTCCGCATCCGCGCCCGGACGGACTCGACGACCTCGGTCGGGTCGGACTGCATCGCCTCGCGGAGGCGGTCCACCTCGCCGGCGTAGAGCTCCTGGGTCGTCGAGCCGTCGCACGGGGACAGGCACCGGCCCAACTCGGCGAGCACGCACGGGCTCTGCCGGGCACGGCGCGCGAGCCGGGTGGTGCACTGGCGCACCTGGAAGGTCTCGTGCAGCGCCGAGGCGGCACGCTCGGCGCTCGCGCGGCGCGGGAACGGTCCGATCGCGACCGCGTCCGGAGCCGGGGCCCGCACGATCGACAGCCGGGGCCACGGCTCGTTGGTCAAGGTGAGCCAGACGGCGCGCTCCGGGTGCCGCGAGCGGCGGTTGTAGGGAGGCTTGAGGGCCCTGATCAGGCGCAGCTCGCGGATCTCGGCCTCGAGCGGTGTCGCGCACACGATCGCCTCGACCCGCTCGGCGAGCGCGACCATCTCGCCCATCCTGCTGCGCGTCTCGCTGGCGGTGAAGTAGGTCCGCACGCGGGTGCGCAGGTCCTTCGACGTGCCGACGTAGAGCACCTGGTCGGTGCGGTCGCGAAACAGGTAGACCCCGGGCGCGTGGGGCAGATGGTCGGCCAGGCCCGCCTTGCGCCGCTGCCGACCGGCGACCTTGGCGCTGAACGCGACGAGCTCCTCCAGGGTGCTGACGCCGAGCGTGCCGACCCGCTCGAGCAGGCCGTGCAGCACGTCCACGGTCGCGCGTGCGTCGCTGAGGGCCCGGTGGTTCGGTGTCGTCGTGGCGCGGAAGTGGTGCGCGAGCGTGTGGAGCCGACAGTTCGGCACCTCGTCGCGGAGCAGGGCGCTGCGCGCGAGCCGGACGGTGTCGACCGTCTCGAACCGGGGCCGCGCGAGCCCGAGCTGCTCGGCGGCGCGGACCAGGAAGCCGATGTCGAACGGGGCGTTGTGCGCGACCAGGACGCAGCCCCGCGCGAACTCGAGGAACGAGGGCAGCGCCTCGCCGATCCTCGGCGCGTCCACGACCATCGCGTCGGTGATGCCGGTCAGCACGGTCACGGCACGCGGGATCGCGCCCTCGGGGTCGACCAGCGTCTGGAACTCGCCCAGGACCTCTCCGGCGCGGACCTTCACCGCGCCGATCTCGGTGATCGAGGCGTCGGCTCCCGCGCCCGTCGTCTCGAGGTCGACGACGCAGAACGTGATGTCGACCAGGGGGCGGCCCAGGTCGTCGATCCCGAGCTGGACGCCGGGCGACGGGTCCCGGCGGCCGGGAGCCGGACCGGAGCGGGGAGGTGGAGCAGCGGCGACCATGGGCACGACGCTAGGGATCCGCACTGACACCTCTCGGCCGACACACCGGCACCACGGCGGCGACACGCCGGGTCCGACACGCGACACGCCGGAGGCAGAGTTGTCAGTGCGGATCCTTAGCGTCGTCGACATGAACGAGACGAACGCAGCACACCGGCCTCCTCGGCCGCCGGCGGAGGTGGCCGGCGACGAGGTCCTCACCATCGATTGCGCATCCTGTCTCGCCCGTCCACAGGCGTGCGGTGACTGCGTCGTCACGGCCCTGCTCGGGCCGCCGTCGCACCTCGAGATGGACGCAGACGAGACCGCTGCCCTGGACGCGCTGAGCTCGGCGGGGCTGCTCCCACCGCTCCGGCTGGTCACCCCCACCGACTCCCGTGCCGACCCTCCTCCGCCGTGACGGATCGGGCAGGCACGGTCCGTCGCGCGCCTCCTTCGCGGGCCTCGCAGGCCGGTTGCGGTGCGCCAGGTCACGAAAATGTCACAGACCCTCATTGATTCGTGCCGGGGCGGCCGCATAAGGTGAGGGTCGCGTGCCTGAGGAGCTCTTCGTACGGAAGAGTGCAGGGACGCCGCCTCGGGAGGCCTCCACCTCCCGGATCCCCCCACCCGGGAGGCGTGCGAGACCGAAGGAGACCCCTCGACGTGCGGAACGGTCGAACGATGACGCTGCGTGCAGCCGTCGTCGCCGGGACCGGCGTGGTCATGATGGCCACGCTCACTGCGTCCCCGAGCGCTGCGGATCCTGACGCGACGAACCTCGCCGATGCCAAGCGACAGGTCGAGAAGCTCAGCCACCAGGCGGAGCAGGCCAACGAGCGCTACCTCGAGCTCGCGCACGAGGTGGAGACGGCTCGCAAGCAGATCCGGCACCTGAAGGCCGACGTCGCCGACCAGAAGGCGCAGGTCGAGGAGATCCGGTCCGAGGTGGCCGGCGTGATCGCCGACCAGCTCACGAGCTCCCCGATGGGCACGACCACGCAGCTGCTGAACAGCGACGACGCCGACGACTTCCTCGAAGGGCTCACCGTCCTGCAGAGCTACAACGCGACGCAGGCCGACCAGCTCTCGTCGTTCGAGGACGAGACGGCCCGGCTGAAGTCGCGGACCAAGATGCTGAAGTCCAAGCTCGCGGTCATCTCCGACGCCGAGGAGGAGATGGACGAGCAGCAGGAGAAGCTCGACGAGAAGGTGGCCGAGGCCGAGGCGCTGGTCGAGCGGCTCACGCCGGTCGAGCGTGAGCAGGTCTACGGCGGGGACACCCAGACGAGCCGCGACGGCGACCGGCCGAGCGCGCCGAAGGTCGACGCCTCCGGGCGGGCCAAGGCCGCGATCGACTTCGCCCTGGCGCAGCTCGGGGAGCCGTACTCCTACGGCGCCGCCGGGCCGAGCAGCTGGGACTGCTCCGGGCTCACCATGGCTGCGTACGGCGCCGCCGGCGTCTCGCTCCCGCACTCGTCCTCGGCGCAGGCAGGGATGGGGACGTCCGTGTCGACCTCGTCGATGAGCCCGGGCGACCTGGTGTTCTACTACAGCCCGGTCAGCCACGTGGGGATCTACATCGGCGACGGGCAGATCGTGCACGCGCCCCGTCCCGGTCGCAGCGTCGAGATCGTCTCGGTCAACACCATGCCGCTGACCGGGGTCCGTCGCGTCGGCTGACCTCACCGTCCCGAGAGCCGGCCGTACGGAGCACCGTACGGCCGGCTCTCGCGTGCGAGGCCCCACGGGCGGGGCTGCCCCCGGGTCAGGCCCGGGCTGTCACGCGCCCAGCGCCGCTCAGGTGTAGAGCGCCTCGACGTCGTCGCGGTGATCCCGCAGGACGATGTTGCGCTTGAGCTTCAGCGTCGGTGTGACGTGACCGCTGTCCTCGGTCCACTCGCCCGGAAGGATCCGGAACTTGCGGATCGACTCGGCGCGCGAGACGTGGGTGTTGGCCTCGTCGACGGCAGCCTGGACCGAGGCGATCACCTCGTCGTCGGTCGTGAGGCGTGCGACCGGTGTGTCCGGGTCGTGCCCGTGCTGCTCGAGCCACCCGGGGACGGCCTCGTGGTCGAGCGTCACGAGCGCGCCCACGAACGGCTTCCCGTCGCCGACCACGAGCACCTGGCCGACGAGCGGGTGCGCCCGGACCGCGTCCTCGAGGACGGCCGGGATCACGTTCTTGCCGCCGGCGGTGACGATGACCTCCTTCTTGCGGCCCGTGATCGAGACGAAGCCCTCGTCGTCGATCTCGCCGAGGTCGCCGGTGTGGAACCAGCCGTCGGGGTCGAGCACCTCCGCGGTCGCCTCCGGGGCCTTCCAGTAGCCGCGGAAGACCTGCGGACCACGGAACAGCAGCTCGCCGTCGTCGGCGACGCGCACGGCGGTCCCCGGGAACGGCCGCCCGACCGTGCCGATCTTGAGACCGTCGGGCGTGGTCGCGGACAGGGCGGCGGTCGTCTCGGTGAGGCCGTAGCCCTCGATCACGTCGAGCCCGATTCCCGAGAAGAAGTGCGCGAGCCGCTCGCCGAGCGGAGCGCCCCCCGAGATCGCGTAGTCGACCCGCCCGCCCATGGCGTCGCGCAGCTTGCCGTAGACCAGCCGGTCGAACAGCGCGTGGCGCGCGCGCAGCATGGCGCCAGGACGCCGGCCGGACTGCCGGGCCCGGGACACGGAGATGGCGGTCCTGGTCGCGACGTCGAAGACCTTGCCCCGTCCGGAGGCGTGCGCCTTCTGGCTCGCTCCGTTGTAGACCTTCTCGAACACGCGCGGCACCGCGAGGATGAAGGTCGGCCGGACCTCCCCGAGCTCCTCGAGCAGGTTCTTGACGTCGGGCGTGTGCGCCAGCCGGACTCCGGCGCGGATCGCACCGACCTCGATGATCCGCGCGAAGACGTGGGCGAGCGGCAGGAACAGCAGGGTGGTGGCGTCGTCGCGGTCGAACAGCTCGGGCAGCGTGTCGATCGCCGCGCCGAGCTCGTACATGAAGTTCGCGTGGGTCAGCTCCGCGCCCTTCGGGCGGCCGGTCGTCCCCGAGGTGTAGACCAGCGTCGCGAAGTCGTCGGGGGCGACCGCCTCCCGCCGGCTGCGGACGGTGCCGGGGTCGACCGACGACCCGCGCTCGACGAGGTCCTCGAGTCCTCCGTCGTCCATCGTCCAGATCTGCTGCACGGTGGGGACCTGGTCACGCACCTGGGTGACGCGCGCCTCGAGCGCGGCGGACTCGACGACGCACCCGACCGCCTCGGCGTCGCTGAGGACCCACGCGATCTGCTCCGGGGCGGAGGACTCGTAGATCGGGACGACGACGGCACCGATCCACCACAGCGCGTAGTCGACGACGCTCCACTCGTAGCGTGTGCGCGCGAGCAGCCCGACGCGGTCGCCGTGGCCGACACCGGCTGCGACGAAGCCGCGTGCGAGCGCCTCGACCTCGTCACGGAACCGCGCGATCGTGACGTCGGTCCACCCGTCTTCGGTGCGCCGCAGGAAGGCGACCCGTTGCGGGTCCTCGTCGACCCGGGCGACGACGTCGTCGGTGATGCTTCCCGACGGCGGGACCCGATAGGTCGTGGGGGTCGCGTAGGTGCGCACAGTGCCTCCGATCGGCGAAGATGACGAGATCCAGGACGGCGTCCCCTCACGGCAGGTTACAGTCATGGCGCACCGCGGGCCCGACTCAGGAGGGACGATGCCTCTCGTCGATGTGGTCGATCAGACATACGTCGCCGTCGGCCCGGAGAGGTTGCGCGCGCGGCTCTGCGACGAGGTCGCCCTCGCGGCCGTCCTCGGCCCGGGACTCGCCGTGCGCTGCTTCGAGGACCGAGGTCGGCGCGGCAAGCGCTGGCGCCTGTCGGGCGCGCTCGACGGCACCGCCGAGGTGTGGCTCGAGGAGCTGGCGGAGGGGACGGTGGTCCATGTGTTCGTCCAGGCGGACCCGTCACGCTCACCGCGGTCCGCTCGGGCGCGCCGACGGGTCGAGGAGCGCTACCACCAGGCGCTGTCGCGCTGGGTGACGTCGGTCCGTGACGAGCTCGACGGGTCGCGGCCGGTCGGGGCGGCACCGGTGCCGCGAGCCGGACGCGCCGCGCCTGCTCCCGCGTCCGGGACAGGGCCGGAGCGCGATAGTGTCGCTGCACGCAGCGAGCGAGCAGGAGGACTCGATGACCAACCAGACGACGAGTGACATCGTGATCGACGCGTCGCCGTCGCAGATCATGTCCGTCATCGCCGACTTCGACTCGTATCCCGAGTGGGCCACCGGGGTGAAGCAGTGCGACGTCGTCGAGCCCGGTCCCGACGGTCGTGCCACCAAGGTCGCGTTCGTCCTGGACGCGTCGCCGATCCGCGACAGCTACACGCTCGCCTACACGTGGGCCGAGGACCACGTGGAGTGGGCGATCGACGAGCCCGGGTCGATGCTCAAGGCGATGGACGGCGCGTACGTCGTGGAGGAGCTGCCCGACGGGTCGGCACGCGTGACGTACCGGCTGGCGGTCGAGGTCGGGATCCCGCTGCTCGGGATGCTGCGGCGCAAAGCCGAGAAGGTCATCATCGACACCGCGCTCAAGGGCCTGAAGAAGCGGGTGGAGTCGACCTCGTCGTGACGCCGGCCGTGGAGACCGTCCCGCGGATCGTCGTCTTCACCGGCAAGGGCGGCGTCGGAAAGACGACGTCCGCCGCCGCCGTGGCGGTCGCGTCCGCTCGCCGGGGCCGGCGCACCCTGGTCCTCTCCACCGATGCCGCCCACTCGCTGGCCGACACGCTCGACGTCGCGGCCGGCCCCGAGCCGGCGCAGGTCTCCGACCACCTGTGGGTGCAGCTCGTCGACACCCAGCGGCGGATGGAGCAGTCGGCCGCGCAGCTCCGGTCGACGCTGCGTGCGCTGCTCGACGGTGCCGGCGTGGACCCGCTGGCCGCCGAGGAGATCACCGTGCTGCCCGGCGCCGACGAGGTCCTCGTCCTGCTCGAGCTGCGCGCCCAGGCCGCGTCCGGGCGGTGGGACGTCGTCGTCGTGGACGCGGCACCGACGGCCGAGACGCTGCGCCTCCTCGCGCTGCCCGAGGCGCTCGGCTGGTACGCCGAGCGGCTGTCCCCGCTGGAGGAGCGCGTGACCCGCATGGCCGTCCCCGCGCTCGCGCGGGCGACCGGGCTCGGTCCGATCGGTCCGGGCGTCCTCGACGCCGTCCGGGCCCTGTGCCGGGACCTCGCCGAGGTGCGGGCGTTGCTGACCGGCCCGTCCGGCTCGGTGCGTCTCGTGCTCACGCCCGAGCGCGTGGTCGTGGCCGAGTCCCGCCGCGCGCTGACGACGCTGTCGTTGTTCGGGTACGCCGTCGACGGCGTCGTGGCCAACCGCGTCTTCGGTGAGGACGGGGCCGACGGGTGGAGGGCGGGCTGGGCGCGGGCACAGCGTGGCGTGCTCGACGAGGTGATCGCATCGTTCGCGCCGCTGTCGGTCTGGCAGACCGGGTTCGCGGCCGCCGAGCCGGTCGGCATGGACGCCTTGGCGGCGGTGGCCGAGGACACCTACGGCCGCGACGACCCGCTGGCGCGAGCAACCGGGGAGCCCGCTCTGCAGGTGCAGCGCCACGAGGACCACGTCGACGTGGCGCTGGCGCTCCCGTTCGCAGCCCGCGGTGACGTGTCCGTCGCGCGGCACGGCGACGAGCTGATCGTCACCGTGGGCTCGTGGAGACGTCTGATCGCCCTGCCCGCGCTCCTCGGCCGCTACGACGTCGCGCGAGCGCGGATCGCCGACGGGCGGGTCGTCGTCCGCTTCGCCGCGCGCGAACGGTCCGAGGTCGCACGCGATACCGACGTCGCGCCCCGGTCGCAGCCGGTCCGG
The DNA here is from genome assembly GCF_002797495.1 of Mumia flava. Lineage (NCBI taxonomy): Bacteria > Bacillati > Actinomycetota > Actinomycetes > Propionibacteriales > Nocardioidaceae > Mumia > Mumia flava. Next base: position 278,725 of record NZ_PGEZ01000001.1, on the reverse strand, counting down.
CCCCCCGGGCGTGCGGGCACCCGGGCCCCGTCTCGATAGGATCCAGCGACGCAGGAACGAGCCGGGCGAGCCTGCCCGTGCGCGACCACAGGAGGTCCGATGACGGCACCGCCGGGCGGCGACGCCGTCGGCAGTCTGCTCGAGGAGGCGGTCAAGCTCGCGCGGGTGCTCGCCGAGGACGCCGGGAGGGCCGGGACCGAGGACACGGGCCGGACCGACGGGACTGCGAGTGCCCACGAGCGAGGGACGAGCGCCGAGGAGGCCGGTGGCGGGGGCGGGCCCGCGGGTCCGCACACCGCGTCGAGCTGCGCGCTCTGCCCGCTGTGCCAGCTGATCACGCTCCTGCGCGAGGCCAGGCCCGAGGTCGCCGATCACCTGGCGTCGGCGGCGGCCTCGCTCGCCCTCGCGCTGCGTGGTGTGGTGGACTCGTTCTCGCAGCCCCCTGGTTCCGGTGCGGGTGAGCACGGGCGTGATCGTGGAGTGCAGGACATCGATCTGGAGGATGGCGGATGGGACTGACCGTCGGGGTGGACATCGGTGGGACCAAGATCGCCATCGGGGTGGTCGACGTCGACGGCACGATCGTCGCCCAGGACCGGCTGGAGACCCCCGCGACCGAGCCAGGGCTGATCACCGACGCGGTCGCACGCGCCGTGGCGGGGCTGAAGGAGCGACACGAGATCGAGGCGGTCGGGGTCGGCGCCGCGGGGTTCGTCGACGCAGCCCGGCGTACGGTCCTGTTCGCCCCCAACATCGAGTGGGAGGACGAGCGGATCGCGGACGAGCTCGAGCGTCGTACGGATCTCCCGGTGGTGGTGGAGAACGACGCGAACGCAGCCGCCTGGGGCGAGTTCCGCTTCGGCGCCGGCGCGGACGTGGACGACCTCCTGCTGGTCACCGTCGGGACCGGGATCGGCGGCGGGATCGTGCAGGCGGGTCAGCTGAACCGTGGCGCGAACGGCGTCGCGGCCGAGATCGGGCACCTGCGGGTCGTCCCGGCGGGGATCAAGTGCGGGTGCGGCCAGTACGGCTGCTGGGAGCAGTACGGGTCGGGTCGTGCCCTCGTCCGTCAGGCGCAGGACCGGATCCAGGCGGGGATGAAGGAGGTCGCTGCGCTGTCGGCTCTCGTCGACGGCGACCCGTCGCGGATCACCGGCCCGTTGATCACGGAGGAGGCACGCCGCGGCGACCCGCTCGCGATCGACCTGATCGCCGACGTCGGCCGGTGGCTGGGGGAGGGGATCGCCTCGCTCGTCGCGGTCCTCGACCCGAGCGTCGTCGCCGTCGGCGGTGGCGTCGCGAAGGCGGGCGACCTGCTCCTCGACCCGGCGCGCGCAGCGTTCTGGCGCACCCTCCCGGCTGCTCTGAACCGTCCCCAGGCCGCCATCCGGCGTGCGACCCTCGGCAACGACGCCGGCATGATCGGCGCGGCGGACCTCGCCCGGTCGCACGCGTGAGCGCTCGCCCCGCGATCGGAGTCGACGTCGGCGGCACCCGGGTCAAGGCCGGGGTCGTGGACGCGGACGGCCGTGTCGTGGAGCGGACGGAGGTCGACACACCGCCGCTCGGGACGCCGGAGGTGCTCGACGTGATCGGCGAGGTCGTGGAGACGCTGGCGGCCGGCCTGCCGCGGTCGACCCGGGTCGGGATCGGCGCAGCGGGCTTCGTCGACGCGACCCGCTCGACGGTGCTGTTCGCTCCGCACCTGCCGTGGCGCCACGAGCCGCTCCGCGACGCGGTGACGCGGCGGACCGGGCGGCGGGTGCTGGTCGACAACGACGCCAACTGCGCGGCCTGGGCCGAGTGGCGTTTCGGCGCGGCGCAGAACGAGCCGGATCTCGTCTGCCTGACGCTGGGCACCGGGATCGGCGGCGCGATCGTCGTCGACGGTCGGCTCCATCGCGGGCGCTGGGGCGTGGCCGGTGAGTTCGGGCACATGCAGGTCGTCCCGGACGGACGACCGTGCGAGTGCGGGAACCGCGGCTGCCTCGAGCAGTACGCGAGCGGCAACGCGCTGGCGTACGCCGCGCGGCGGGCGGTCGCCGACGACCTGCCGCTCGGGCGCCGGCTCGTCGAGGCTGCGGCACCCGCGGCCCCCGGCGGGGCCACCGTGGGTCGCCTGGCCGCCGAGGGCGATGCGGACGCGGTCGAGGTGCTCGCCGAGGTCGGCCGTTGGCTCGGTGTCGGGCTCGCGAGCCTGGCCGCGGCTCTCGACCCCGGGGTCTTCGTGGTGGGCGGGGGCGTCAGCGTCGCGGGCGACCTGCTGCTGGAGCCGGCCCGCGAGACGCTGCGGCGTACGCTCACCGGTCGCGGCTACCGGCCGGACGCCCGGGTGGTCCGGGCCCACCTCGGCAACGACGCGGGGCTGGTGGGGGCCGCCGATCTCGCGCGCACCCGCCGTCGTCCCGTGCGGTCCCGCCGCCCGACCCGCTAGCCGGGGGTGCGGCGGCGCGGGACGCCCGGCTCAGACGACCGCGCCGTTGTCCGGGTCGCTGCCGCGGTCCGTGCCGCTCCTGCGTGCCATCAGCGTCACGAACGCCGCGACGATCCCCAGGGCGATCACGGCGAGCACCGGCCCTGACAGCCGGACGCCGGCCAGCGCGAGCACGAGCAGCAGCGCGGGCCCGCCGACGAGCACCGTCCAGGCGATCCGGCTGACCCGGTCGCCGACGGAGACCGGCGGCGGCTCGGGCGGGACGAACACGTCGTCGGGGTCGGCGTCGGACTCCTCCAGAGGGTCGGACCACCGGGGCTCGAAGACGTCCGGCTCGGCGCGGGCCGGGGCGGGCTCGTCGTCCTCGTCGGGCACGGAGAGCTCGAGACCGGCGACGATCCGCTCGAACTCGTCGTCCTCGCGCGACGGGCTCACCGCGTGCTCCCGGGTGCGGGTGCCGCGGCAGGCGTACGACGAAGGGACATGTCCCCATCTTGACTCACACGACCCAGCGGAGCCAGGACCGGGCGGTGAGGGGCCGTCCCGTACGGTCGGTCGGGCCGGCGAGGCGTCGCGCCTGTACGCTTTCGCTGATCGAGGAGGGGATGTCTTGACCTACTGGCTGCTCAAGTTCGTGTTCCTCGGACCCCTGCTGAAGCTCGTCTTCCGGCCGTGGGTCTCGGGGGCCGAGAAGGTCCCGCTCGAGGGACCGGTGATTCTGGCGAGCAACCACCTCTCCTACGCCGACTGGCTGTTCATGCCGTTGGTGGTGCCGCGCCGCGTGACGTTCGTGGCGAAGGCCGAGTACTTCCACACGCCCGGGATCAAGGGGCGTTTCCAGAAGACGTTCTTCTCCTCGACGGGGCAGGTCCCGATCGACCGGACCGGTGGCCGCGCGTCCGAGGGTGCGCTGCGCACGCAGCTGCGTCTGCTGCGCAAGGGCGAGGTGTGCGGCATCTACCCGGAGGGCACGCGCTCGGGCGACGGCCGGCTGTACCGCGGGCGGACCGGCGTGGCGCGCCTCGCCCTCGAGTCCGGGGTGCCGGTGATCCCGGTGGCGGTCACGAACACCAACGTGATCGCACCGCCGGGCAAGGTGTTCGGACGCTTCGCGCGGCCGGGCGTGACGTTCGGTCGGCCGCTGGACTTCAGCCGGTACGACGGGATGGCGGACGACCGCTACATCCTGCGCGCGGTCACCGACGAGATCATGTACGAGATCATGCGTCTGTCCGGGCAGGAGTACGTCGACCGCTACGCGTCGCGGTCGAAGAACGTCGAGCCGACCGAGCCCGGCCCGGACGTGAGCGACCTGCCGAAGGCCTCCTAGCGTGGACCGGGTCGCACGGGCCGCGCAGCAGGTGGACGACCAGTTCTACCGGGTCTTCACCGTGCTCCGTGCGATCACGCTCGCGTACGCCGTCGGGGTCAACGCCGCCCGCTGGCGCGACTTCGAGCACCCGACGGCGGCGTGGGTCCTGATCGGCGTGATGGTGGTCTGGTCGGGGCTCGTGACGTGGCTGTACGAGCCGCGCCGCCGCCGGGGCTGGGTGTTCATCGCGGACATGGTCGTGACCGTCACGCTGCTGCGCTCCACGGAGTACGTCCACACCGACGAGATGCTCGCCTCGAGCACGAACACGCTGACGACCTACTGGGTGACCACGGTCGTGCTGTGCTGGGCGGTGCACTGGGGCGTCACCGGTGGACTGCTCGGCACGGCGATCGTGCAGAGCGTCGACGTCACCTTGCGGCCCGGGATCGACTCGTCGACCGTCGGCAACATCTTCCTCATGGTGCTGGCCGCGATGCTGGTGGGCTACTGCGCCCACGTGCTGCGGGTGGCGGCCGTGGGTCGTGTGGAGGCCGAGCGCGCGGCCGCGGTGGCGGCCGAGCGTGAGCGGCTCGCGCGCGCGGTGCACGACGGGGTCCTCCAGGTGCTCGCCCTGGTGCAGCGGCGCGGCCGCGAGCTCGGGGGCGAGGCGGCCGAGCTGGGGCGTCTCGCGGGGGAGCAGGAGGTGGAGCTGCGCCGGCTGATCCAGTCGCGGTCGCTGGGTCCCGACCCGACGGTCGCGGGCTCGGGTGGTCTCGTCGACCTGGGCCGTGCGCTCGACGAGCTCGGGACCGCCGCGGTCACCGTCGCCACCCCGAGCCGCCCGGTGCTGCTGCCCGCGGACGTCGTCGAGGAGGTCGTCGCCGCCGTCCGCGCCTGCTGCGTGAACACCCGGATGCACGCGGGGCCGGGGGCGCTGGTCTGGATCCTGCTGGAGGAGGGCCGCGACGAGGTCGTGGTCAGCGTCCGCGACGACGGGCCGGGGATCCCGCCCGGCCGCCTCGTCGAGGCCGTCGGCGAGGGCCGGCTCGGCGTGACGCAGTCGATCCAGGGTCGGATCCGCGACCTCGGCGGTGTCGCGACCCTGCTCGAGGACGGCGCGCAGGGCTGCGAGTGGGAGCTGCGCGTCCCGGCGAGCGGGCTAGGCGAGGACGCCTCGGAGCGATAAGGTGCGCGGCATGGTGCGCGTGATGGTCGTCGACGACCACCCGCTGTGGCGGGAAGGGGTCGCACGGGACCTGGACGAGGCCGGCTTCGAGGTGGTCGCCACGGCGGCCGACGGTACGGAGGCGGTGAACCGCGCGCTCGCGACGCGGCCCGACGTGCTGCTCCTCGACCTGAACATCCCGGCGCCGGACGGCGTCGAGGTCACCGCGACGCTGGCCCAGCGGGCCCAGGAGACCAACGTGCTGGTCCTGAGCGCGTCGGGCGAGCAGCAGGACGTCCTGGACGCGGTCAAGGCCGGCGCCTGCGGCTACCTCGTGAAGTCGGCGTCGCGGGAGACCCTCCTGGACGCGGTTCAGTCGGTCTCGCGCGGCGAGTCGGTCTTCACCCCGGGCCTGGCCGGACTGGTCCTCGGCGAGTACCGCCGCCTGTCGGAGGCTCCGCCGGCCGACGAGCCGGACGCCCCGAAGCTGACCGAGCGCGAGACCGAGGTGCTGCGTCTGGTCGCCAAGGGCCTGACCTACAAGCAGATCGCGGACCGGCTGGTGCTGAGCCACCGGACGGTGCAGAACCACGTCCAGAACACCCTGCGCAAGCTCCAGCTGCACAACCGCGTGGAGCTGGTCCGCTACGCCATCGAGCGCGGGCTGGACGAGTAGCGCCCACGACCACGAGCACGCGTCCGGCCGCGCCGAGGCGGTCGACGGGACGGGAGATCGATGCGGATCGGTGTGCTGACCGGTGGAGGTGACTGCCCGGGCCTGAACGCGGCGCTGCGTGCCGTGGTGATGGCGTCGGACGCGCGGGGCTGGGACGTCGTCGGGTTCGCCGACGGGTGGCGCGGCCCGATGGACGCCGATGCCCGTCCGCTCGGGATCGACGACGTCGCCGACGTGCTGGACCGGGGTGGGACGATCCTCGGGTCGTCGCGGACGAACCCGGTGGGGGTGGACGGCGGGCTCGAGCGGGTCGGGGCCGGCCTCGCGGCGCACGGCTGCGACGCCCTGGTGGCGATCGGTGGGGAGGACACGCTCGGGGTGGCGAACACCCTCGCTCGGACCGGCGTGTCCGTGGTCGGCATCCCGAAGACGATCGATGACGACCTCGGCGCCACGGACGTGACGATCGGGCACAGCACGGCCGTCGGGATCGCGACCGAGGCGGTCGATCGGGTACGGACGACCGCGCAGTCCCACCTGCGGCCGGTGGTGGTCGAGGTGATGGGACGGCACGCCGGCTGGCTGGCGCTGCGTTCGGCGATCGCGGGGGGCGCCCAGGCGGCGCTCATCCCCGAGCGGCCGTTCGACCTCGACGAGGTCCAGGACCGGGTCGCCGCGTCGTTGGCCAGGCGGCGGGCTCCGGTCGTGGTGGTCGCGGAGGGTGCGCTGCCGGCAGGCGGTGCCGAGACGGTCTCCTCGGGTGAGACCGACGCGTTCGGCCACATCCGGCTCGGCGGGGTCGGGGAGTGGTTGGCGGCGCGGCTCGACGAGCGCAACGACGCCGACGTCCGTGCCGTCGTGCTCGGGCACGTGCAGCGCGGGGGACCGCCGAGCGCGTTCGACCGCGAGCTCGGCACGCGGCTCGGTCTGGCAGCCGTCGACGCCGTGGCGCAGGGGAGCTGGGGATCGATGGCGGCGTTGCGCGGGGAGCAGGTCGAGCTGGTCGCGCTGGCCGACGCGGTCCGGGAGCTGAAGCTCGTTCCTGCCCAGCAGTACGACGCGATCGCGCCGCTGCTGCGATGACGCCGCGCTGCGCGCCGTACGGGGCGCTCGGCGGTGCCGTCCGGTCCGCACTGCGGGACCCGCGAGGGCCCGGTGGCCGGCCGCGTAGTCTGGACGGGTGACGAACGCCGACCTCACCCTGCCCACGCTGGCCGAGCTGCACGCTCTCGGCCCGGCCCAGCAGCCCACGTACGCCGATCCGGCTGCCCGCGACGCGGTGGTCGACCGGCTGCGGACGATGCCGCCGCTGGTCTTCGCCGGCGAGGCCGACCAGCTCCGCGAGAAGCTGGCGGCCGTGGCTCGGGGCGAGGCGTTCGTGCTCCAGGGTGGCGACTGCGCCGAGACCTTCGCCGGTGTCAACGCCGACAACATCCGCAACAAGCTGCGGGTGCTCCTGTCGATGGCGGTCGTGCTGACGTACGCGGCGAGCGTCCCCGTCGTGAAGCTCGGCCGGATGGCGGGTCAGTACGCCAAGCCGCGCTCGAGCGACGACGAGACCCGCGACGGCGTGACCCTGCCGGCCTACCGCGGCGACGCGGTCAACGGCTTCGACTTCACGCCCGAGGCCCGGCGCCACGACCCGCAGCGGCTGATGGAGGTCTACCACGCCTCGGCGGCGACGTTGAACCTCGCGCGCGCCTTCACGCAGGGCGGGTACGCCGACCTGCGGCAGATGCACGCCTGGAACACCGACTTCGTCCGCAACAGCCCGGTCGGGGCGCGGTACGAGTCGATCGGTGCCGAGATCGACAAGGCGCTGGCGTTCATGGATGCGATCGGGGTGGATCCCGACGAGCTGCACACGGTCGACTTCCACTCCTCCCACGAGGCGCTGATCCTCGAGTACGAGCACGCACTGACCCGCACCGACCAGCGGACCGGTGACCTGTACGACGTGTCGGGCCACTTCCTGTGGATCGGGGAGCGGACCCGCCAGCTCGACGGCGCGCACGTCGAGCTGCTCAGCCGGATCGCGAACCCGGTCGGCATCAAGCTCGGGCCGACGACGACGCCGGACGACGCGCTCGCCTACGCCCGCAAGCTGAATCCGCACAACGTCCCGGGCAAGCTGACGTTCATCACCCGCTTCGGTGCCGGCAAGATCCGCGACCTGCTGCCGGAGCTGGTCGCGAAGGTCGACGGAGCCGGGGTGTCGGTCGCGTGGGTCTGCGACCCGATGCACGGCAACACGTTCGCGACCGAGAACGGCTACAAGACCCGTGAGTTCGACGACGTGATCGACGAGGTCCGCGGCTTCTTCGAGGTGCACCGCAGCGTGGGCACCTGGCCGGGCGGCGTGCACGTGGAGCTGACCGGCGACGACGTGACCGAGTGCGTGGGCGGAGGGAGCAGGCTGTCCGCGGCCGACCTCACGCATCGCTACGAGACGCTGTGCGACCCCCGCCTGAACCGCGCCCAGTCGCTGGAGCTCGCCTTCCTCGTCGCCCAGATGCTGCGGGAGCGCTGAGCCCGACGCGACGGCGTCACGGCGGTTGCGGTAGCGAGTGCCGCTAGCGCGGCCTGCGCATCTCGAGCCGGTGCTCCGGGCGGATGCCGAAGTAGGTCGACGGTCCGCCGCCGCGCAGCAGCGGGCGGGCGGCGGCCGTGTCGTAGATCCCGTCGGTCAGCGCCGAGCGGGCGATGTGCACCGCGACGACCTCACCCAGCACGAGCCAGGTGTCGACCGGGTCGCCGGCGGCGGTCGTGAGGCGGACGACCTGGGAGGTCCGGCACTCGAACGAGACCGGGGTCTCGGCGACGTACGGCACGTCGACGACGTCGCCCGCCACCGGGGTGAGCCCGGCGAGCGCGAGCTCGTCGACGTCGGCGGCGACGGTCGCCGAGGTCGCGTTCATCTGCTCGGCGAGGTCCTCGGTGGCGAGGTTCCAGCAGAACCCGCCGGTGGTCTCGGCGTTCGTCACGCTGTCCTTGTGGCCGAGGCTCGCGAAGCCGACGATCGGGGGCACGTAGTTGAAGGCGTTGAAGAAGCTGTACGGGGCGAGGTTGACGACGCCGTCCGCGCTGAGCGTCGAGACCCACCCGATCGGCCGCGGCGCGACGATCGCGTTGAAGGGGTCGTGCGGCAGGCCGTGGCCGTCCGCGGGGTAGTACGTGTGCGTGTCCGGGCCCGGTGCCATCCGCCGACCGTATCGTGGCGCCGTTAGGCTGACGGACGTGCAGGTGCTCTCGATCCAGTCCCAGGTCGCCTACGGTCACGCGGGCAACAGCTCGGCCGTCTTCCCGCTGCAACGTCTCGGGGTCGACGTCTGGCCGGTGAACACGGTGGGGTTCTCCAACCACTCCGGCTACGGCGTGTGGCGTGGCACGGTGTACGAGGCGTCGCAGGTGGCCGACGTCGTGACGGGCGTCGCCGAGCGCGGGGTGCTCCCGGGGATCGACGCGGTCCTGTCGGGCTACCAGGGCTCGCCGGACATCGGCGAGGTGATCCTGGACGCGGTGGAGCAGGTCAAGGCCGCGAACCCGCGGGCCGTCTACTGCGCGGACCCGGTGATCGGCGACCGCGGGCGCGGGGTGTACGTGCGGCCCGGGATCGCCGAGCTGATGCGCGACCGGATCGTACCCGCGGCGGACCTGACGACCCCGAACCAGTTCGAGCTCGAGCTGCTCGCCGGTGGTCCGGTCGGCACGCTCGACGAGCTGCTCGACGCGGTCGCCGCGCTGCGGGCCCGTGGTCCGCGGACCGTGCTCGTGACGTCGGTCGAGGTGCTCGATCCCGGCGGGGACACGATCTCGATGGTGGGCGTCGACCCCAGCGGCGCGTACGTCGTGACGACGCCGATGCTCACCATGAAGGTCGTCGCGGGCTCGGGCGACGCGACGACCGCGATGTTCCTCGGCCGCATGCTGCAGTCCGGCATGGACCTGCCGGGCTCGCTCGAGAGGGTCGCCTCGTCGATCTTCGGCGTGCTCGACCACACCCGGCGCACCGACGCTGCCGAGATGGAGCTGGTGGCGGCGCAGGACGTGATCGCGAACCCGCCGACGGAGTTCGCCGTCGAGCGCCTGGTCTGAGGGGCGGGAGCCCGCAGGGCAGCCGCCTGGCTGCGTCAGGCGTCGCGCAGGGAGGCGAGCAGCGCGAGATCCTCTCGCCAGGCCGCGACGCCGCCCGGGGTCTCCAGGACGAACGGGACCCCGTCGGTGAGCGGGTGGCGCAGGAGGGCTGCGAAGGCGTCGGTGCCGAGATGGCCCTGCCCGATCCGTTCGTGCCGGTCCTTGAGGCTCCCGCGCACGTCCTTCGAGTCGTTGGCGTGGACCAGCGCGAGCCGGTCGGGTCCGGTCACCGCGACGAGGCGGCGCAGGGTGTCGTCCACGCCGTCGGCGGACCCCAGCGGCTCACCGGCGGCGAAGGCGTGGCAGGTGTCGAGGCAGATCCCGACGGCCGGGTGGTCCTCGAGCGCGGCGAGGTACGGCGCGAGGTCGTCCACCCGTGCGCACAGCGAGCGGCCCTGCCCGGCGGTCGGCTCGAGCAGCAGCCGCAGCCCGCTGCCGTCGAGTGCGTCGAGCAGGGGGAGCAGGCCCTCGCGCACCTGCCGGAGCGCGGTCTCGTACCCGCCGTCGTCGACGCACGATCCCGTGTGCACGACCAGGCCCTGCGCCCCGAGCGAGGCCGCGCGGGCGAGGTTGTGGGTGACGGCGTCGACCGAGCGCCGGTAGGTCTGCGGGTTCGGTGAGCCGAGGTTGACCAGGTAGGGAGCGTGCACGAAGGCGAGCAGGCCGTCGTCCGCGCACCGCTGGGCGAACGCGGCGTCGGTGGCCGGGTCGCCGGCGGAGGCCGCCCAGCCGCGCGGGTTGCCCGCGAAGATCTGGAGCGCGCCGGCGCCGAGACCGGTCGCGGTCGCGAGGGCACCCGCGATCAGCCCCTTGCCGACCGCGACGTGGCTCCCGAGCGGGTTGCGGACGCGGGTGGGGGAGACGGGCACGCCGGCCATCGTAGGCGGCCCGGACGGGGCGGCCGCGCGCGCCTCCGGGGGCGCACGACGGCGGGTCGGCCGTCGCGGGTCAGACGATCCGGAGAAGGCCAGACGATCCGGAGAAGGTCAGACGATCCGGAGAAGGATCGTGTCTCCCGGCTGCGCGAGGTCCCCGCCGCCGGGGGACTGGCGCGAGACCAGGTTGCTGCCGAAGTGGATCCGCTCCTTCTCCACCTCGACCTCGAACCCGGCGTCCTCGAGGATCTGGCGGGCGTCGTCGACGTTGCGGCCGACCACGCCCGGAACCTCGATCGGCTCGGGGCCGTCGGAGACCGTGAGCGTGATGGTGTCGCCCTCGAAGACCCGGCCCGCGGGCGGGTCCTGGCTGATCACGTCGCCGGCCTCGACGTCCTCGGAGTACTCGGTGGCCACCTCGACCTCGAGTCCGGCCTTCTCGAGCTTCCCGGTGGCCTTGTCGGCGGACTTGCCGGTGTAGTCCTTGACGTCGACGGGCTTCGGTCCCTTGCTCACCACCATGTCGACCTCGGTGCCCGGGCGGACCTGGGTCCCGGGGTCGAGCGCGGTCCGGATCACCAGGCCGTCGTCGACCTTGGTGCTGAACCGTCGCTCGACGGTGCCCGGCACGGCCTTGACCTCGTCGAGGGCCTCCTCGGCGTCCTGCTCGGTCATCCCGGTCAGGTCGGGCAACGGATAGCGCTCCTTGCCCTTGGAGACGAGCAGCTCGATGGTGCTGTCGGGGAGGAGCCGGTCGCCCGGTGCGGGCTCCGACGAGCTGACCGTGCCCTTGGACGCCGTCTCGCTGAACTCGCTGCCGACCATCTCGACGGCGAACCCCTGGTCCGCAGCGGCCGCACGCGCCTCCTTCATGCTGAGGCCGACCAGGTCGGGCGCGGAGTCGTACCGTGCCACCCCGAACCACCAGCCGAATGCCGCGGCGCCCAGCGCGAGGACCACGGCCAGGATCAGCAGCGCGCGGCCGCGCCGACGCGCACGCTCGTTGCGGGTCGCCGCCCCCGGCGAAGCGGACCCGGAGCCGTCCGCCGGTGACCGGGGTGGTCCCGCGGCCGAGGACCCGGGTGGGCCCGGGTCGGCGGGCGGGGGGCCGGAGGGCACGGCGGTGACCGCCCGGGTCGCCTCGTAGCCGGTGGCGCTCGTCGCCTCGTACCCGCCGGGGCCGGCCGCCGCGGTCACGTCGAGGGCGCCGAGACCGGCGTCGGCGGCCCGCTCGGCGGCGAGGGTCGCCGTGGCCACGGCCACCGGCGGCGGGTCCTCGGTGCCGGTGGCGGCGACGTGATGGAGGCGGAGGTCGTCGGTCAGGTCGGGATCGTCGGGAAGGTTCGCCTCCAGGGCCGAGCGGACGCGGCGGACCTGGTGCAGCAGCACGCGGGCGTCGGCCGAGCGGTGGTCGCGGTCACGGGCGCAGGCCCGCGCCACGAGCGCGTCGACGTACGGGGGGATCCCGGCGACGGACTGCGACGGCGGCGCCACGTCGGCGTGCACGTGCTGGTAGGCGACCTGGATCGGGGTCTCGCCGGTGTGCGGCTTGCGTCCGGTCAGGAGCTCGTACAGCACGGCGCCGACGGCGTAGACGTCGCACCGGGCGTCGGCGCCCTCGTTCAGCACCAGCTCCGGCGCGAGGTACGAGACCGAGCCGATCAGCACCCCGGTGGTCGCCTGCGAGCGCGCGGTGATCGCGCGGGCGAGGCCGAAGTCGGCGACCTTCACCTGCCCGTCGGGGCTGATCAGGACGTTCTCCGGCTTGACGTCGCGATGGATCATCCGGGCGTCGTGCGCGGCGGACAGCGCCATCAGCAGCGGCTCGATCAGGGCCAGAGCCCGACGCGGCGGCAGCGGTGCCTCGTCGGCGACCACGTCGCGCAGCGTACGGCCGGGGACGTACTCCATCACGAGGTACAGCAGGCCGTCGTCGTCTCCCTGGTCGTACACGGCGACGACGTTCGGGTGGCTGAGGCGGGCCGCAGCGCGGGCCTCGGTCCGCAGCCGCGCGGTGAAGTCGGCGTCCCCGCCGACGTCGTTCTGCATCACCTTGACCGCGACGGTGCGCTCGAGACGCGTGTCCGTGGCGAGCATCACGGTGCCCATGCCGCCGTGCGCGAGGACCTGACCGAGCAGGTACCGACCGTCGAGGAGCCGCCCGACGAGCCGGTCGGTGCTGGTGGTCGTCACGGTCACCTCCTCGTCGTCGCTCGAGCGCTCACCTGGACGTGGAAGCCGGGGATCGCGGGCTCCCGGGCGCCCATTCTAGGTGAGCGTGTCACAGGGGCGTGGGATGCTCACGGTGCTGCGTGGCAGGGCGAGGCGCGGCCGGGCCCGAGGGGCCTCGACTGGTCGGTGGCGCCGGTGCTGGCAGGCTGGAGCCATGTCCGACGACACGAGCGCCCTCCTGGACGAGCTGGTCGAGGTGTGGCTGACCCTGCCCGAGGCGGCCGAGGCGATGGGGACGACCGTCAGCCGGGTCCGACAGCGCGTCCGTGACCGGGACCTGGTGGCCGTCGCGACGGCATCCTCGCGGCAGCCGCGCGTGCCGGCCGAGCTGCTGGTCGACGGTGCGCCGGTCGACCGCCTGCGTGGCACGCTCGTGCTCCTGGCCGACGCCGGCTACACCGAGGACGAGGCGCTCGTCTGGCTGTTCACCCCGGACCCGACCCTGCCGGGACGGCCGGTCGACGCGCTGCGCGAGGGACGGGCACGGGAGATCCGCCGGCGCGCGCAGGCGCTCGGGTTCTGAGGGCGTCGCTCAGGCGTTGCGCCGTACGGCGCGCCCGGCCAGGTCCGCGAGGAGGTCGGCGTGGGGACGCAGGGCGTCGTCGTCGAGCGCGTCGCGAGCCTGCTCCTCCAGCGCGGTGATGTCGGCCTCGACCCGGGCGAGCGCGCCGACGTCGATCATCAGCGCACGGAGGTCGGCGACATCGGTCGGGCCGAGCGCCGGGTTGCCGAGGCCTGCCTCGAGGCGCTCGCGCTGAGCCGGGCGGGCCGCCGAGGCGGTGTGCGCCACCAGGGCGGTGCGCTTGCCCTCGCGCAGGTCGTCGCCGGCCGGCTTGCCGGTCACCGCCGGGTCGCCGAAGACGCCGAGGACGTCGTCACGGAGCTGGAAGGCCTCGCCGAGCGGCACGGCGTACGCGCTCAGCGCATCGATCGTGCGCGGGCCCGCACCGGCCAGTGCCGCGCCGAGGTGCAGCGGACGCTCGACGGTGTACTTCGCGGCCTTGTAGCGGACCACCCGCATCGCGTCCTCGAGCGAGGCGCCGCCGCCGGCCTGGACGGCGAGGTCGAGGAACTGGCCCGCGACGACCTCGTTCTTGCAGGCGTCCAGGAAGCCGGTCGCGCGCGCCAGCTCGTCAGGTGAGAACCCGCTGGTCCGGAACATCTCGTCGGCCCACGACAGCATCAGGTCGCCGAGCAGCACCGCAGCGCCGACCCCGAACAGCTCGGCGTCGCCGCGCGAGCCGGACGAGCGGTGCGCGTCGGTGAACGCTGCATGGGCCGCCGGGCGTCCCCTCCGCGTCGCCGAGTCGTCGATCACGTCGTCGTGGACCAGCGCGCTGGCCTGGAGCCACTCCAGCGAGCTCGCGGCACGCACGACGTCGTCGGGGACCCCGGCGCCGCCACCGACCCGCCAGCCGGCGACGCAGAACGCCGGACGCAGCCGCTTGCCGCCCGCCACGGCCACCGCGGCGGCGTCGAGGAGCGGCTCGACGCGAGGTCCCAGCGGCTCGAGCTGGGTGCGGCGGTCGCCGAGGAACGACGCGAGCGCGTCATCGACCCGGGCGGGGAGATCTGCGTCGGTCACGCCCGTCACCCTAACCGTCCCGTGATCGTCTCGGCGTGTGGGAGCCGGGCCGACCGACGCCCGGCCTCGGTATCGTGACGCCATGTCCGTAGCCCGTGTCGGTGACCTCGTCACCGGTCCCGACCCGACGTTCTCGTTCGAGTTCTTCCCCCCGAAGAGCGACGCGGGCGAGCGGGCGCTCTGGACCGCCGTCCGCCAGCTCGAGCCCCTGCAGCCGACCTTCGTCTCGGTGACCTACGGCGCCGGCGGCACGACCCGTGACCGTACGGTCCGGATCACCGGCCGGATCGCAGCGGAGACGACCCTGCACCCGGTCGGCCACCTGACCTGCGTCGGTCAGAGCCGGGACGAGCTGCACACCGTCCTGAGGCAGTACGCCGACGCGGGCGTGCGCAACGTGCTCGCGCTGCGTGGAGACCCCGAGGGCGGCCCGGGAGCGCCGTGGAGCTCGCACCCGGAGGGGCTCGACCACGGCGACGAGCTCGTTGCGCTCGTCGCGTCGACGGGGTCGTTCTGCGTGGGTGCTGCCGCGTACCCGAAGGGCCACCGCGAGGCCGCCTCGCTGGAGGCGGACGCCCAGGTCGTGGCCGCCAAGGCGCGCGCCGGGGCGTCGTTCGCGGTGACCGACTTCTTCTTCCTGGCCGAGGACTACCTGAGCCTCGTCGAGCGGGTCCGCGGGCTCGGCTGCGCGATCCCGATCCTGCCGGGCATCATGCCGATCACGAACCTCGCGCAGATCACCCGGATGGCCCAGCTGTCGGGCCACCAGGTCCCGCGCTCCGTGGTGGCGCGGCTCGAGCCGTGGGTCGACGACCCCGAGGGTCTCAGGGCCGAGGGCATCACGATCGCGACCGAGCTGTGCGACCGCCTGCTCGCCGCGGGCGCGCCGGGTCTGCACTTCTACACGCTCAACCGTTCGCTGGCGACGCGACAGATCTACGAGAGCCTCGCCGCGACCCCGGTGTAGGCTCCCGGCGCGACACGCACGAACGGTCCAAAAGGCCCGCAACGGACACTGGCCGGTGTCATCCTGATCACATGACTCGGGAGCAGCACCGCAGGCACCGGTTGTGGTTGCTCGGCATGGTCCTCGCGGCCGCCGTGTTCCTGACCTGCGCCTATCTGCACCTCGCCGGGGGCGTGCGCTCCGACCTCGTGGTGCTGCTGTGGTGGTTCTCCGGGCTGGCCTCGTGCCTGTGCGGGGTCGAGGTCTGCCGGGTCGAGGACGACGGGATCGAGCGTCCTCGCTACCTGGGCTCCCTGGTCAGCGGGCTGCGCGAGGAGTGGACCCACTCACCCCGCGGCTGACGTCGGCGGGCGCAGGGTCTCGGCCGCCGACGCGGCGCCGAGCGTGACCGCCTCGAGCGACGCCCCGGGGTGGGCGTTGGCGCCGATCCTCAGCAGGCCGGCCGGTCGAGGTCGACCCACGCCGGGCAGCGTGCAGCCCGTGCGCCATCCCGACCAGCACCAGCCGTACCGCGCGCCGCCGTCCCGCACCGCGTCGAGTGCGCTGACGTCGACACGCGCCCGGACGTGCGCGCTGAGACGGAGACCGTGGCGTGCGAGCGCGTCGACGGGATCCTCCGCGCCGAGGTGCTCGACCGTCCAGGCCTGGCCGGGACCGTCGTGGGTGGCGCTCGGGCTGATCCTCAGCGGGGCGTGGTCGTGGACGATCGTCTCCTGCTCGAGCCGAGGAGCGTCGGGTCCCAGCCCGAGGTAGGTCCGGGCCGCGGGGACCCGGGGCAGCGCGTCGCTCTCCCGACGACCCCCGGGTGCCGCCGGTGCCGCCCACACCACGACGTCACCGCTGACGACGCCGTCGGCGGTCCGCACGCCCTCGACGCGGTCCGTGCCGACCACGTCCAGGGCACGGACGCCGGTGCGCACGTCGACGCGGCGCTGCGCGAGCCGTCGCTCGAGCGCGGTCACGAGAGCCGAGGTGCCGCCGACCACGCGCCAGCGGCCGAACGACCGCTCGACCAGGTCCAGCACGCCGAGGAACGCGGGGAGCAGGCCCGGCTGCTCCCCGTCCAACCGGTGCCGGTCGATCACCAGGGCTCGCAGCCTCGGGTCCCGCAGCCCGCGACGCGCCGCGCGCTGGAGCCCCGCCCGCGGGCGCAGCATCCGCCACTGGGCGTTGTCGAACGCGGCGCGGCCCTCGAACGGCTGCTCCAGCGCACGGGTGCGGAGCACCTCCCAGACGTCGGTGTAGGCGTCCAGCCACCGGGTCCACCGGGCGCCGCTCCCGCGTCCGAGGACCTGGTCGATCGCGTCGGTCTGCGCCGCGCGGCTCCCGGTCGGCAGATCGAGGACGTCTCCGTCCCCCAGGACGTGCCGGCGGGCGACGGGGAGCGGGACGAGCTCGAGCTCCGAGTCCAGCGGCCGGCCGGACTTGCGGAACAGGTCGCGCAGCGTCGCGGGCAGCGTGACCTCGGACGACCCGTGGTCGAAGGAGAACCCGTCGTGGACGAGGGGGAGCAGACGTCCGCCGACCCGGTCGGCGTCCTCGACCAGCACGACGCGGTGACGCAGCTTCGCGATGCGGACGGCCGCTGCCATCCCGGCGAGCCCGCCGCCGACCACCACCACGTCCGCCACCCGGCCAGGGTAGCGACCGTGTGCCCGGTGAGGTACTCGTCGGAATCTGAGTACCTTCGCTCATTCCGTTCGCGACCGAGGGGAGCGAGACTGGGTCGTGCAGGCGCCGTTCGTCCGGCTCGCGTCGGGGGTCGAGCCGGACGAACGGCCCGCTTGTCTCAGGCGCCGGTGACGATCGTGGGCGTCCCGCCCGTGAGCCGCACCAGCCCGTCGAAGCTGGTCGCGAAGACGCTCTGCGGATGTCCCGCCGCCGCCCAGACCACGTCGTGGTCGGCCAGCGCGACGTCGACGTAGGTCCGCAGGGCCTCCGGGTGCCCGACCGGCGCGACCCCGCCGATCGGCTGTCCGGTGTGGTCGCGGACGAAGTCCGGGCTCGCGCGGCGCAGCGGCGGAAGGTCCCACGCAGCAGCGAGCGCGGCCACGTCGACCCGGTGGGCTCCCGAGGTCAGCACCAGGACCGGGGAGCCGCCGGCGTCGAAGACGAGGCTGTTGGCGATCGCGCCGACCTCGACGTCGAGCGCGTCGGCCGCCGCGGCCGCGGTCCGGACGGACTCGGGCAGGAACCGGACGTCGGAGTCCTGGCCGTGCGCCGCGAGGACGTCGACGACCCGGCGGACCCGGGGAGGCATATCGGTCACCCGAGCACCGTACCGGCGGGCCCCACGGCCGTGCTCGCGTCCCGACCGCGGAGCCTGGCAGAGTGGGCCGCGTGCAGGAGACAGCCACAGAGGTCCACGAGGTCGTCACGGACGCCGTCGCCCGGCTCGGGGGAGGCCCCGCCCGGCCGCTGCGGGTGGTCGACGTCGGAGGAGGCACCGGCGGTCAGGCCGTCGCCCTGGCCGAGCAGGGTCACGCCGTCGTGGTCGTCGACCCGAGCGCGGACGCGCTCGCGACCCTCGGCCGGCGGGCGAGGTCGGCCGGCGTCGAGGTCGAGACCGTCCAGGCGCGCGCGACGGAGATGGTCGGCGTGGTCGGCCCGGACGCGGATCTCGTGCTGTGCCACGGTCTGCTCGAGGTCGTCGACGATGTCGAGCAGACCCTCGCGTCCCTCCATCAGGTCCTGCGGCCCCAGGGTCTGCTCAGCGTGGTCGTCGCCGGTCGTCCGGCGGCGGTGCTCGCCCGGCTGCGGGCCGGCGACGTCGAGGGCGCGACCGCGGTGCTGGCAGGCGACGGCCGGTCGGGTCCGCGCCGCTTCGACGCTGCCGAGCTGACCGGGCTCGTGCGGGGCGCCGGCTTCCGGCTCGAGCAGCTGGACGGCCTGCGGATCGCGGCCGCGCTGCTGCCGGCCGACCCCGACGGTGCCGTCGGCCGGCGCACGGTGACCGCGTTCGAGCGCGCGGCCGCGGCCGACGAGACGCTGCGCGTGCTGGGCTCGAGCCTGCACGCGCTGGCGTCACGTCCGGACGCGGCTCAGTCCCAGGCCCCGTAGACGACGACCCGCATCGGGTCCGACGCGGTCAGGTTCCACAGCTGGCGGGCGTCGGGGATCGACATGTTGACGCACCCGTGGCTGTGTCCGTCGAACGGGTCCATCATCAGGTACGACGCGTGGAACGCCTGGCCCCCGGAGAAGAACTGCGCGTACGGCATCTTGGACTCGAACAGCGAGCTGACGTGGTGGCGGCTGCGCAGGAACACCGAGAACCGGCCCGTGCGGGTCGGCGTCGAGGCCGATCCGCCGCGGACGAGCCACGCGTTCCACATCCGGCCGCTGCGCCAGAGCGTGACCTGGTGGCGCTTGCGGTCGTAGCAGGCGACCCAGCCCTTGCGCTTGCAGGCCTTCGGGATCTTCTTGCGTGCCCGGGTCGTCTTCGGGATCAGCTTGGCCCACGTCCGCGGGTTGGCCTTGCCGGTCCGCCGCAGACCGACGCGCTTCTGGAACCGCTTGACGGCCTTCTTCGTCGACTTCCCGTAGTAGCCGCTGACCCGGCCGCCGTACGCCCCCGCCCAGCGCAGGCGGTACTGCAGCTCGCGGACGTGCTTGATCGACGTCGGCGAGGCGTCTCGCTGCCCGGGACGGGTGATCGTCCGGGCGAAGCGGCGCAGATTCTTGCGCCGGGCGACCTCGGCGGCGGCACGCGCGGAGTCGGCGCCCGAGGCGGACACGGCCGGACCGGCCGGGGCCGCCGAGGCCACCGTCGCGGGCGCGGACGACACGACCTCCGCCGCCGACGCCGCCGAGGCCGGCGGCGCCACCACGACCACCGAGGCGGCGACGACGAGGGCGCTCGCGAGCGCACAGGACCTGATCATGGGTGTTCCTTCCCCCAGGCACACCCGAGCCCCTCCCGAGCGGCGACGGACAAACGATAGCCCGTAGTGTGGCGTCGCCGAGGTCGGCTGCCTAGACTGGACCCGACGGGCCAGCACCCCCGCCGGACCAGCGAAGCCAAGGGAGGCCTGACGTGCCGCTCTCAGAGGAAGAGCAGAGGATGCTCGAGCAGCTCGAGCAGGCGCTCGCTGCCGAGGATCCCCGCCTGGCATCGACGCTGCGTGGGTCGCGTCTGCGTGCCCGCGCCCGAAGGATCGTGGTCCTCGCCTCGGTCGGGTTCGTGCTCGGTGTCGGCCTCCTCATGGCCGGCGTGATCACGACGTCCACCGTGCTGGGCGTCGTCGGCTTCGTGCTGATGGTGGCCGGCGCCTACTTCTTCCTCACCGCGTGGCGCTCGCGCGGCACCGACGAGGACGAGCAGACGGCCCAGCCGCCGACGCGCGGCGGCGCGAGCGGCCAGGCACGTCCGAGCAGCAACGACTCCTTCATGAACCGCATGGAGGAGCGCTGGCGTCGTCGGCGCGACTCCGACGGTCGCTGACCGCGCTCCGCGAGCGTCGACGGATTGCACAGCGTCGACGGATTGCACAGTGTCGACGGGTCGCACAGCGTCGGCAGGTCCCGGGACGCGCCGGCATCCGGTGGGCGACTACTCCTGCAGGCTCAGCACCTCGGAGTGCTCGTCGTCGCCCCCACGGTCGCGGCTCCGGGTCCGCAGCACCGAGCGCGGCATCACGGTCGCGCGGACGCGACGCCGGCGGTCGACTCCCGCGATCAGCGCGTCCCGCACGACCACGACGTCCTCCCAGGGCGTCCCGTCGCCGGCCTCCGCCGCGTAGCGGGCACGTTCGAGCTCGGTGACGATGCGGGTCAGAGCGGCTGAGGCGTCGGGCGCGGACGAGAGCCGGGCGCGCAGGGGCGCCGAGGCTGCGCGCGCCGAGAGGCCGTCGTCCCAGCCGAGGCCGAGATCCTCCGCCGTGTCGGCGATCTCCGCCCACGCCGCCTCTGCCCGGGGGCCCGCGCCCCGCGTCTGCGTGCGCCGCCGTCGGCGGAGCACCCGGATCGAGGCCGGCGCGACGAGCAGGAGGACGAGCGCCAGAGCGGCGAGGCCGAGGAGCGCGTACGAGCGCCGCCCGTCCGCCGCCGTCCCGTCCGGTGCGGCACCCGAGTCGGAGACCTGACCGGGGGCCGTGGTCGCCTCGGCCTCGTCGGGCTGCTGTGCGGCGTCCCCGGACTCGTCCGACGACGAGTCGCCACCCTGACCGCCCTCGAACGACGGCGGGCTGTACCCGCTGCCGCCCGGCGTCGGCTCGAAGCCGACCCACCCGATGCCGGCGAAGTACAGCTCCGGCCACGCGTGCATGTCGGTGCCACGGAAGATCCAGCTGTCGTCCGTCGATCCCTGCTCACCGCTCAGGAAGCCGATCGCGACGCGGGCCGGGATCCGCAGCGCACGCGCCATCATCGCCATCGCCGACGCGAACTGCTCGCAGTAGCCGACGCGCTCGTCGGTCAGGAACGCCTCCATGGTCTCCATCCCCGACCCCGGGGCGCTCTGGACGTCGTAGACGAACCCGCCGTCCTCGCGGAGCCACCCCTGCAGCGCGAGCGCCTGGTCGAACGGGTCCTGCAGGTTGCCGACCACCTCCAGCGCCCGGTCGGTGACGACGCCGGGGGTGTCCTCGGGGAGGCGGGTGTAGGCCGACATCGTGATGGCTGAGGACGGCGCGAGCCGCAGCTGGGTCGACGTGGGCGACGAGAGGTCCGAGGCGAACTGGTAGGTGTCCCCGGCGAACGTCCCCGTGTCGGGGAGACGACTGATGTCGAGCATCCGGCGGTCGACCTGGACGTCCTCGGCCTCCCCGACGGAGACCGAGACCGGCGCGTACAGGTGGGGGAGCCACCGGGTGGCGAACGCGGGGTCCACGGTCGCGGTGTAGCGCGCGCGCTCGGCCTCGAGCTCGTCGTCGCGGCCCGGCGCCGCGGGGATGCCGTCGCTGACCGGCTGGGACGCGCCGACGCGGTCACCGAGCGTCCAGCCGTCGGGTTCGAGCGAGGGCAGCGAGGCCAGCCGCACGTAGCGCGGCCGCGGGGCGGAGTCGAGTGCGGTGACCGTGACCATCCGGCTGTTCGACTGCTCCTGGAGGTTGCGGCGCATGTCCAGCACCGGGTTCGTCAGGCCGGAGCCCGGTCCCGAACCGGAGCCGCCCGTACCGGACAGCAGGTTGGCCGTGGCGGCCGGCAGCACAGGAGCGAGCGCGACGGCGCCCACGATCGCGACGGCGGTCACGGCGGCCGCGGTCGCCTGGTGACCGGCGGGCGTCGGCGGGTCGTCGTCGAGCTCGGCGAGCGACGTGGCGCGTCTGCGGGCGCCCGGTCCGGTCGCGACCACCAGGCCGCCGAACGCGATCGCGGACACCACGAACCCCGCGATGCCCAGGTCGTCGCCGACGAGCGTGGCCGGCGTGACGTAGAGCGCGATCCAGACCAGCCCCAGCAGCACGGCCTGCCCGAGCCAGACCGCGACCGCGTCGGTGAGCAGCGTGAGCGCGAGCACCGCGCCGATCAGCATCGCGTCGAGGTCGGGGCTGGGAGGCACCGGCGGGGCGTACTGCTGAGCGTGCGTGCCCGCTCCGCTGAGGATCTCTCCGATCTGCGCCAACGTGGCCGGGGTCGGGATCACCCCCAGGATGCCCGTCCCGGGGGTGAGCGCGTAGGTGACGCACGCGACCGCGCCGGCGGCCTCGGCGAGGACCGCGGTCCCGTCGCCGAGGCCGACGCCGCGCGCGAGCACGCCGAGAGCGACGACGAACCCGGCGAACGTCGCCGCCCGGCCCACGAAGAGGTCGTCGGCCAGCAGCGGTGCGAGCACGATCGCGGAGGCGAGTCCGCTCGCCCACACCCACAGGCCCACCCAGGCAGCGCGCGCCAGCCGCTCCGTGCTCATCGCTGCTCCCGGGTCAGGGCGCCGACCCGAGCCGACCGCCAGGCCTCCGACACGGTCGTGCGCGGCCCGACCACGACCGACGCCCACCCGCCGGCGCGTGCGGACTCGACCACGTCCGCGGCCGACGCGGTCGGGCCGGACGGAACCCGCCACGCCGCCGGGTCGAGCACGAAGGCCAGCCGGTCGCGGGCCCCGTGGGTCACGGTGTGCAGCCGGTCGAGGATGTCGGCGTCCGTCGCGGAGACGATCGCGAGCGCAGCACCGCGCCCGGCGACGAGCGCGGGATCGATCGGCACGGGGTCACGGTGGACCGACGGCCGGACCGCCGCGAGCTCGTCGAGGATGAGCGACAGGGTCTCGGGGGCGGCATCGTGGGAGCGCGTCGCGTCGGTCACCAGGCGTACGTCCCATCCGCGGGCCGCGACGTGGCTGACCACCGAGGCCGCGGCGGAGACCGCCCACTCGAAGCTGCCGTCGTCGCCGAGCGTGTGCGCCGCGCGCCGGGTGTCGAGATAGACGACCAGGTCGGAGTCGCGGCCCTCCTCCTCCCGCCGCACCATCAGCTCGCCCGCGCGGGCGGTCGAGCGCCAGTGGATCCTGCGCAGGTCGTCGCCACGGCGGTACTCGCGCACGGTCGCGTCGTCGGAGCGGCCCGCCGCGGCCAGCCGGATCCGGTGCTCGCCCTCGTCGCTGCCCGAGCCCGAGGTGTGCGGCGTCCCGAGGGGGTGCACGACCGGGGTGACGACGAGGGGGGAGGTGCTGCGGAAGGTCCTCGAGAACGCGAGGAAGCCGAACGGGTCGGTGACCCGGATCGACGTCGGGCCGATCTGGTAGACGCCGCGGCGCCGGGGACGCAGGTGGTAGTCGATGGTGCAGGTCCAGCGGCGTCGCCCGCCGCGGATCCGGAACCGACGGTCGCTCCCGATCGCGTCGGGGATCCGCTCGGTCACCCCGGTGGTGCCGCCCGCGCCCCGTCCCGTGCCGTCGAGCACGAGCCGGACGTCGATCAGGTCGCCGGCGCTCACGCGTGCCGGCGCGAGCGTGCGCCGGGCTCGTACGGTGGTGCGTGCGCGGAGCACCAGCAGGACCGTGAGGACCGGCCAGAGCAGGGCGAGCACGCCGATCCGCAGCAGCGGCTCGAGCCCGAGGACCGCCGCCGCGGCCAGCACGGCGACACCGCTCGCCAGGAACGCCCGCCCGCGTGTGGTGAGGGCGTCGACGGCGGCGCGCATCACGACCCCGGGGACGGGACGCGCACGTCCGCGACGACCTCCGCGACGACGTCGTCGGGCCGGGTGCCGGCGACCGCGGCGTCCGCCGCGAGCAGCAGCCGGTGGGCGAGCACGGGGCCGGCCAGGGTGGCCACGTCGTCGGGGATGACGTACGCCCGTCCTTCCAGCACCGCGAGCGCCCGCGCGGCCCGTACGAGGTGCAGCGTCGCGCGGGGTGAGGCCCCGAGGCGCAGTCGCGGGTGCGTGCGGGTCGCGGCGCTGAGCGCGACGGCGTACTGCTCGACGGCGGGAGCGACGTGCACGCCGCGCACGGTGGTGACCAGGTCCGCGATCTCCTTGACGTCGGTGACCGGGACGAGCTCGGAGATCGGGTCGAGCGACCCGTGCCCGGCGAGCATCTGGGCCTCGGCCTCCGCCGAGGGGTATCCCAGGCTGATCCGCGCCGTGAAGCGGTCCCGTTGAGCCTCGGGGAGGGCGTAGGTGCCCTCCATCTCCAGCGGGTTCTGGGTCGCGACGACCATGAACGGGTCCTCGAGGGTGTGGGTCGTCGTGTCCACCGTGACCTGACGCTCCTCCATGCACTCGAGCAGCGCGGACTGGGTCTTGGGGGAGGCGCGGTTGATCTCGTCGCCGACCACGATGTTGCCGAAGACCGCGCCCGGGTGGAACTCGAACGCGCGTGCCTGCGGGTCCCAGACCGACGTCCCGGTCACGTCGCTGGGCAGCAGGTCCGGGGTGAACTGGATCCGGCGCACCGTGCCGTCGATCGAGCGTGCCAACGCCTTGCTCAGCATCGTCTTGCCGACGCCGGGCACGTCCTCGAGCAGCAGGTGCCCGCCCGCGAGCAGCACGATCACCGCCGTGCGGACCGCGCCGGACTTGCCGACGACCACCGTCTCGATGTTGGTGACCAGGCGGTGGGCGGTCTGCTGGATCTCGGTCGTGCGCTGCGGCTCCGGGGGCGCTGGGTGGTCGCGTCGTGAGGTGGTCAACGGTCCTCCTGTCGGAGCCGGTGGCGTGACGGCGCGGCTCGGCGCGTCCTGGTGATCGAGCCTACCCGCGACACCAGGCCTGTGCGGTCCGGTCGCTCCACTCCGCTCCACCGGGCCGGCGCACGAGCTCGTCGCGGGGTTCCAGGGCGGTGTGGAGGGGGAAGTGGGGCGCGAGGAGGCGCTATGTGGTTGACGGTGGGGCGAAGTGGGGTACAGTGGCGCAAAGTGGAGGACTAGCCGGTCCGCTCGGGAACCGGTCGGGGGCCGCAAGGTCCGCTTCGTGGAGGGGGGAGGTCGCGGTGCGATGTTCGTCGGCACGTACACGCCTCGCCTCGACGACAAGGGCCGGCTCTTCCTGCCGGCGAAGTTCCGGGAGCGCTTCGCGGAGGGTCTCGTGCTGACCAAGGGCCAGGAGCGGGCGATCTACGTCTGGACCGCCGCGGACTTCCAGGCCTTCACCGAGCGCATCCGCAACACGCCGTTCACCAACAAGGCGACCCGCGACTTCGTCCGGGTCCTCTTCGCCGGGGCCTCGGACGACGCCCCGGACAAGCAGGGCCGGATCACGATCCCGCCACCGCTGCGGGAGTACGCGCGGCTCGGGCGCGACTGCGTGGTCGTCGGGGCGGGCGAGCGGGTCGAGATCTGGGAGGCCCAGAGCTGGGCCGACTACTCCGAGGCACAGGAGGAGAGCTTCGCTCAGCTCTCGGAGGAGGTGATCGAAGGCCTGTTCTGAGACTCGGCGGCGAGCGAGGCTCGTGCGGCGAGGTCTCTCGGCCGCTCGGCACACGCGCTGGCGCACCTTCCCCGGTGCCAGACCGTGACCATCGAGCGGCCAGGGACCTGGTCGGACGAACCGAGGAGCTCGCCCGGACGGGTCCGGACGAACGAGTACGACGCAGCAACCACACGGAACGAGGGGTCGAGATGGTGGTGGGACGTCCCAGGGGGGCCGGGACGCATGGCTGAGCCGCAGCACGTGCCGGTCATGCTCGAGCGGACGCTCGAGGTGCTGGCGCCCGCCCTCGACCACGACGGCGCGATCCTGGTCGACGCGACGTCGGGTCTGGGCGGGCACAGCGAGGCGGCGCTTCGCCGCTTCGGCGGTGCGCGGGTGATCGGGATCGACCGTGATCCGCAGGCGCTGGAGCACGCGACGGCACGGCTCGCGCCGTTCGGCGACCGGGCCCGGCTCGTCCAGCGGGTCTACGACGACCTGGTGGCGGTCGTCGAGGAGCAGGGGCTCACGTCGGTCGACGCGGTGCTGATGGATCTCGGGGTCTCGTCGATGCAGCTCGACGTGGACGAGCGCGGGTTCTCCTACGCCCGGACCGCGCCGCTCGACATGCGGATGAGCCAGGACGACCCCCTGACCGCGGCCGAGGTGCTCAACACCTATCCGCCCGGGGACCTCGTGCGGATCCTGAGGACGTACGGCGAGGAGAAGCACGCGACGCGGATCGTCGACGCGGTCGTACGCCGCCGCGAGCGCACGCCGATCGCCACGAGCGACGAGCTCGTCGCCCTGGTGCGCGAGGCGCTGCCCGCCGCCGCGATGAGGACGGGAGGCAACCCCGCCAAGCGGACCTTCCAGGCGCTGCGGATCGAGGTCAACGACGAGCTCGGTGCGCTGCGCCGGGCGGTGCCGGCGGCCCTGGACGTGGTCGGGGTCGGCGGGCGGGTCGTCGTGATGGCCTACCACAGCCTGGAGGACCGGATCGTCAAGCAGGCCTTCTCCGCCGCGACGACCACCGACGCGCCCCCGGGCCTCCCGGTGGTGCCCGACGAGCTCCAGCCACGCTTCGCCTCCGTGACCCGGGGTGCGGAGCAGGCAGGAGAGGACGAGGTCGAGGACAACCCGAGGGCGAAGCCGGTGCGGCTGCGTGCCGTGGAGCGGATCAGGGAGGACGCATGAGCATCGTGAACCCGGTGCGTCGCGCCGGCACCGCGCCGCGCCCCGGTCCTCGCAACCCGCTGCGGGCCGTTCCCGACCGCGTGCAGCGCACGCCGCGGACCCCCTTCGTCCTGCTCGTCGTCAGCCTGCTGGCGGGCGGGCTGGTCGGTCTGCTCCTCCTCA
Organism: Mumia flava; assembly: GCF_002797495.1. Classification (NCBI taxonomy): domain Bacteria; kingdom Bacillati; phylum Actinomycetota; class Actinomycetes; order Propionibacteriales; family Nocardioidaceae; genus Mumia; species Mumia flava. The sequence goes on along the minus strand of NZ_PGEZ01000001.1, from coordinate 252,191 downwards.
ACACGTCGATGCAGGACTCCGCGTTCGAGCTCGCGACGCTGGAGGACAAGGCCGAGGCGCTGCAGAGCCGCCGCGCGGAGCTGACGATGGAGGTGGAGAAGCGGGAGACCCCGCAGGCGCTGGCACGCCGCGCGTCGAAGCTCGGCATGGTGCCGAACGAGAGCCCGGTCTTCCTCCGGCTGTCCGACGGCACGGTCGTGGGCGACCCGGAGCCGGCCTCGGCGGACGGGCCGCCCTCGGGCCTCGGCGGTCCTTCGCCGGCCGAGGTGGGGGCGCGGGGATGACGGCGCGGGTGCGCAACCGCGCGCGGTTCTGCTTCGCGGTCGTCGCGCTCCTGCTGGTTCTCTTCTCCGTCCGCCTGATCCAGATCCAGGGCGTCGACGCGAACGCGTACGCCGCGAGGGCGCTGGCCGAGACCTCGGTCCCGTCCGTGCTGCACGCCGAGCGTGGCGAGATCCTCGACCGTGACGGCGACGCGCTCGCCACCACGATCGACGCGCGCGCGATCATCGCCGACCCGTTGCTGACCCGTGAGCACGCGACCGCGATCGCCGAGGTCCTGGCGGACGTCGTCGACCTCGACTACTTCGACACCGTCGACCGGCTCCGTCGGGAGGACACACGGTTCGTCTACCTGGCCCGCAAGGTCCCGACCTTCACCGCCGACAAGGCGGTGCAGCGTCTGCGCGCCGCCGAGCTGCCGGGCATCAGCACCGAGCGCGACCCGTTGCGCAGCTACCCGGGCGGGACGCTGGCCGCCACGGTCGTCGGCCTGGTCGCCGAGGACAGCGGCGACGGGACCAGCGGGCTGGAGGAGGCCTTCGACGACGTCCTGGCCGGGGTCGACGGCAAGGCGGTCTACGAGACGTCGCCGGACGGCGTGCGGATCCCGCTCGCGCGCCAGACGACGAAGGAGCCGGTGCCCGGGCGGGACGTGCGGACGACCATCGATCGCGATCTCCAGTGGTACGCGGACCGCCGGCTCGCCAAGGCCGTGCGCAGCAGCGACTCCGGCTGGGGCGTCGCGGTCACGGTGGACCTGAAGTCCATGGAGGTGCTCCAGCTGTCGCAGCTGCCGACCTTCGACGCCGGGGACCGTTCGACGGTCACGCCGGGAGCCTTGAACAACCGGGCCGTGCAGAACGTCTACGAGCCGGGCTCGGTCCAGAAGGTCGTCACCATGGCGGCGCTCGCGGACGCGGGACTGGTGACGCCCCGGACGAAGGTGAAGGTCCCGAGCGACGTGAGCCTGGACGGGTTCACGATCGGCGACTGGTGGGACCACGGCACGATCCGTCTGACCGCGGCCGGGGTGGTGGCCCAGTCGTCGAACGTCGGCACGATCGCGCTGTCGCAGCAGATGAGCAGCGAGGACCTGCACGACTACCTGGTCGCCTTCGGGTTCGGCCGGCAGACGGGGCTGGGTCTGCCGTCGGAGTCGCGGGGGATCCTGCACGACGCGGACGCCTGGTCGGAGGCGGCGCACGCGACGGTCTCGTTCGGACAGGGGATCTCGGTGACCGCGATGCAGGAGGTGGCGGCGATCGCCACGATCGCGAACGGCGGCGTCTGGCAGGCGCCGCGGCTGGTCGCCGACGTCGAAGGGGGCGGTGAGCCGGCGGACGACCTCGAGGTGCCCGAGTCGCGGCGCGTCGTCTCCGCGGAGGCGGCGTCGATGGTCACGAGGATGATGGAGGCCGTCACCTCCGACGAGGGCGTCGCACCGCAGACCCGCGTCGACGGCTACCGCGTCGCGGGGAAGACCGGCACCGCCTGGCGGGTTGATCCCGAGACCGGCCGCTACCAGAGCGGCCGCAACACGGTCTCGTTCGTCGGGTTCGCGCCCGCCGACGCGCCGCGGTTCCTGACGTACGTCGTGCTGGACGACCCTGCGGGGTCGGCCTCGGGCGGCGGGACCGCAGGTCCGGTCTTCCACGACATCATGCAGCAGGCGCTCCAGCGCTACGGCGTGGCACCGACCGGCAGCAAGGCTCCCAGGACTCCGCAGGAGTGGTGAGTGCCGATACGCTCGGCCGCGATGGCCGCTGATCCTGATGACCTGATCGACACCCGCCCGCAGCGCGTGCGCCCGGTGCGGCTCGGCGCACTCGACGTCCTCGGCTCGCGGGACCCGGGCTCGCCCGACCTCGCAGCCGCGGCGGACGTCACGGTGACGGGCGTCACGCTCGCCTCGGCCGACGTCCGCCCGGGCGACCTGTACGCCGCGCTGCCGGGGGCCCGTACGCACGGCGCCCGCTTCGCCGCGGACGCGATCGCGCGCGGCGCGGTCGCGGTCCTGACCGACGCCGCCGGGGCCGCGATCCTCGCCGAGACGGCAGACACCGGGGCGGACCGCGTGGCCGTCGTGACCGTCGACGATCCGCGATCGCGGCTGGGTGCGCTCGCGGCCCAGGTGTACGGCGACCCGGCGGAGCGACTCACGACGTTCGGGGTCACCGGGACCCAGGGCAAGACCACCTGCACCTATCTCGCGGCCTCCGCCCTGGCGGGAGCAGGGGAGCGGGTCGGACTGATCGGCACCACCGGGACGCTCGTCGACGGCACGCCGGTGGCCTCCGCGCTCACCACACCGGAGGCCCCGGCGCTGCACGCGCTGCTCGCCGTGATGGCCGAGCGGGGGGTCGGCGCGGTCGCGATGGAGGTCTCGAGCCATGCGCTCGCGCTGCACCGCGCCGACGGGGTGGTCTTCGACGTCGCCGCGTTCCTCAACCTGGGGCGCGACCACCTCGACTTCCACACGGACCTCGAGGACTACTTCGCCGCGAAGGCGTCGCTGTTCACCCCCGAGCACGCCGCGCGGGCGGTCGTCGACGTCGACGACCCGTACGGGCGCCGGCTGGTCGAGCAGACCACGCTGCCGGTGCGGACGGTCGACCTGGCGGGAAGCGCGCAGTGGAGCGTGCGCACCCTCGATGAGGGCCCGCGCGGATCGACGGCACGGGTCGTCGCGCCGGGGGGCCGCGAGCTGGACCTCGTCGTCAACCTGCCCGGACGGTTCAACGTCGCGAACGCCCTGGTCGTGCTCGCCTCGCTCGCCGAGGTCGGCTACGACCCGGAGGCGCTGGCCGCGGGCATCGCTGCCTGCGCGGGGGTCCCCGGACGGATGGAGCGGGTCGAGGCCGGGCAGCGGTTCACCGCGATCGTGGACTACGCCCACAAGCCGGACGCGCTGCGGGCCGTCCTCGACTCGCTGCGCGGGCTGAGCCCCGGCCGCCTCGTCCTCGTGATCGGGGCGGGCGGCGACCGCGACCCCGGCAAGCGTCCGCTGATGGGGGCGGTCGGAGCCGAGCTCGCCGACGTGCTCGTGGTCACCGACGACAACCCCCGTACGGAGGATCCCGCCACGATCCGTGCCGCCGTCCTCGCCGGGGCGGCCGCGCAGGACGCCGGTACGGAGGTGGTCGAGATCGGTGACCGCGCCGAGGCGATCGCGCGTGCGGTGGCGCTGGCCGGTGACGACGACGTCGTGGTGGTGGCGGGCAAGGGCCACGAGCGCGGGCAGATCGTGGGGGACTCGGTGCTCGCGTTCGACGACCGCGACGTCCTCGCCGCCGCGATCGAGGACCGCCTCGGGGGTGGCCGGTGATCCCGATGCGCCTGGCCGAGATCGCCGCCGTGGTCGGGGGTCGCGTCGAGCCGGAGCACGCCGGTGTGGAGGTGGTGGCGCCGGCAGCGATCGACTCGCGCGTCGTGGAGCCCGGCGGGCTCTTCGTCGCGCTGGCGGGCGAGCACACCGACGGGCACGCGTTCGTGGGCGCCGCGGCCGACCGGGGTGCCGCGGCGGTCCTCGCGGCCCGGCCCGTCGGCGCACCGTACGTCCTCGTCGACGACCCGGCGGCTGCGCTGTCGCTGCTCGCGGCCGAGGTGCGGCGACGACTCCGGGGCTGCGCGGTGATCGGGATCACCGGGTCCCAGGGCAAGACCAGCGTCAAGGACCTCCTCGCGCAGGTGTTGGCGGCACAGGGGGCGACGGTCGCGACCGCCGGCAACTTCAACAACGAGATCGGTGTCCCGCTGACCCTGCTGCGGGCGGACGCCTCGACCCGCTACCTCGTGGTCGAGATGGGCGCCCGGCACGTCGGCAACATCGCCGAGCTGTGCGCGCTCGCTCGTCCCGACGTCGGCGTGGTGCTGAACGTCGGGTCGGCCCACGTGGGGGAGTTCGGGTCCCGCGAGGCGATCGCGCAGGCCAAGGGCGAGCTGGTCGAGGCCCTGTCCGCCGACGGCACCGCGGTGCTGAACGCCTCCGACGAGGCCGTGGTGGCGATGCGGAGCCGGACGGCCGCCCGCGTGAGCACGTTCGGTGCCGACGAGGAGGCCGACGTGGCCGTGCGCGACGTCGTGCTGCGCCGCGACGGCACGGTCGAGGCCGACCTGCGCCTGGCCGGGCGGTGGTCGCGTCTGCGGCTCGGTCTGCTCGGGGCGCACCAGGCCACCAACGCCGCGGCCGCGGCCGCGGCGGCGCTCGCGGTCGGGATCACCCCGGACGTGATCGTCCGCGAGCTCGGCGCCGCCTCGCCGCGGTCGGCCTGGCGGATGGAGCGTGCGGTGACCCCGGACGGTGTCGTGGTCGTGAACGACGCCTACAACGCCAACCCGGAGTCGACGGCGTCCGCCCTGCGGACGCTCGCCGCGATGACGCCCACCGACGCCGCCTCGTACGCGGTGCTGGGAGAGATGCTCGAGCTCGGCGGTGCGGCAGCGCGCGCGCACGCCGACGTTGGTAGTCTCGCCGCGGAACTCGGACTCACCCACGTCGTCGCGGTCGGCGCCGGAGCCCACGGCGTGCACGACGCGGCGCGGGCGGCCGGGGCAGCGTCCGTCGCCGTCGCGGACGTGACCGAGGCGGTCGGCTGGCTGCGCACGCGCATCCGGCCCGGCGACGTCGTCCTGGTCAAGGCGTCCCGGGCCAGCGGGCTGGACCGGGTGGCGGCCGCGCTCCTGGAACCGCGGGACTTCGACGAAGGGGACGACGCTCGATGAGGGCCATTCTGATGGCAGGCGGCTTCGGCCTGCTGGGCACGCTGCTCGGCACACCGCTGGCGATCCGCCTGCTCGTCAGCAAGGGCTACGGACAGCTGATCCGCGACGACGGGCCGACCTCCCACCACACCAAGCGCGGCACGCCCACGATGGGCGGTCTGGTGATCATGATCTCGGTCGTCGTCGCGTACTTCCTGGCCGAGCTGATCACGGGCAACGAGCCGTCGGCCTCCGCGCTGCTGCTGCTGTTCCTGTTCGTCGGCCTCGGGCTCGTGGGGTTCCTCGACGACTACATCAAGATCGTCAAGCAGCGCAGCCTCGGCCTGCGCTCGAAGGCGAAGCTGGCGGGCCAGGCCATCGTCGCGCTCACCTTCGCCCTGCTCGCCCTGAACTTCCCCGATGCGAACGGCCGGACCCCGATCTCGGAGTCCATCTCCTTCATCCGTGACCTGCCCTCCTGGGGTCTGCCGGCCGCCGTGATCGTGGTGTGGGTGCTGCTGATGGTCTGGGGCACGAGCAACGGCGTGAACCTCACCGACGGGCTCGACGGGCTCGCGACGGGCGCCTCGGTGATGGTCTTCGGCGCCTACATGCTGATCAACATCTGGCAGTCCAACCAGTCGTGCGCGATCAACCCCGGACCGAAGTGCTACGACGTGCGCGACCCGCTGGACCTGGCCGTGGTCGCGGCGGCGCTGACGGGGGCGTGCTTCGGGTTCCTCTGGTGGAACACCTCGCCGGCGAAGATCTTCATGGGCGACACCGGCTCGCTGTCCCTCGGCGGCGCGATCGCCGGGTTCGCGATCATGACCCGCACCGAGCTCCTGCTGCTCGCGATCGGCGGCCTGTTCGTGCTGATCACGCTGTCGGTGATCCTCCAGGTCGGCTGGTTCAAGCTCTCCGGCGGCAAACGGCTCTTCCGGATGGCACCGCTGCAGCACCACTTCGAGCTGCTCGGGTGGGCGGAGATCACGATCGTCGTCCGCTTCTGGATCATCTCGGGGCTGTGCGTCGCGCTCGGGCTCGGCATCTTCTACGCCGAGTGGGTCAGCGGCGCATGACGCGGCCCGACCTCGCACTCCTGGGCCGCGGCGACTCCTGGGAGGGGGTCCGGGCGGTCGTCGCGGGCCTCGGCGTCAGCGGGTACGCAGCCGCGGACGCCCTCGTCCAGATGGGCGCGTCCGTCACGATCCTGGACGACGCCGACTCCGAGACGGTGCGCGAGCGGGCGCAGATCCTCGAGGTGCTGGGGGCGCAGGTGCGCCTCGGCCCGGGAGCGACCGCCTCCCTGCCCGACGGCGCCGACCTCCTCGTCCCGTACCCGGGGCTGCCGCCACGCACCCCGATCGTCGCCGAGGCGCTCGCTGCGGACACCGCCGTCTGGTCCGAGCCGGAGCTCGGGTGGCGGCTGCGCGCCGACGACGCCGCACCGTGGATCGCCGTCACCGGCACGAACGGCAAGACCACCACCACCCAGATGCTCGACGGGATCCTGCGCGCGGGCGGGCTGCGCAGCGCCGCGGTCGGCAACATCGGCGTCCCGGTGACCGAGGCGGTGATGGACCCGACCGGCTTCGACGTGCTCGCCGTGGAGCTCTCGAGCTTCCAGCTCCACTTCGACGCCTCGATCGCGTGCGAGTCGGCCGCCGTGCTGAACGTCGCGCCGGACCACCTGGACTGGTACGACGACCCGCAGGACTACGGTCGTGACAAGGGCCGGGTCTACGAGCGGGTCGAGCGCGCGTGCGTCTACAACGTGGCCGACCCGGCGACCGAGGCGCTGGTCCGCGAGGCCGACGTGGTCGAGGGTGCGCGGGCGATCGGGTTCACCCTGGGCATCCCCGGTCCGGGCCAGGTCGGCGTCGTGGAGGACGCGCTCGCCGACCGGGCGTTCGTCGCCGAGCGCGCCACGAGCGCGGCGGAGCTGGCGACCACGGCCGATCTCGCCGGCCCGGCCGGCGAGCCGCCCGCCCCGCACCTCGTCGCGAACGCTCTCGCGGCGGCCGCGCTCGCACGCGCACACGGCGTCGAGCCGCGCGCGGTCCGTGACGGGCTGCGCGCCTACCGACCGGGCGCGCACCGGATCCAGCAGGTCGACGAGGTCGGCGGCGTCGCGTACGTCGACGACTCCAAGGCGACCAACCCGCACGCCGCCCTGTCCTCGCTCGGGGCGTACCCGTCGGTGGTCTGGGTCGCGGGCGGGCTCGCGAAGGGAACGACCTTCGACGACCTGGTGCGTACGGCCCGCCACCGGCTGCGGGCAGCGGTGCTGATCGGTCGCGACCGGGCCGTGATCGCCGACGCATTGCGGCGACACGCTCCGGATGTGCCGGTGGTCGAGGTCGACTCGGGCCACGATGACCCCATGGATCGCGTCGTCGACGCGGCAGCCGGGTTCGCCCAGCCGGGCGACACCGTCCTGCTCGCGCCGGGGTGCGCATCCATGGACCAGTTCTCGGGCTACGCGGCGCGTGGGGATGCCTTCGCCGCCGCGGTCGCCCGGTACGCGGCGTCCGGGCGGTGAGGACCGCCCTCGGAATCGACCAGGGCGGGAGGCGCGAGGTGGCTCGAGCCGCAGACCGTACGCGCCCGTCCGACTCCGTGCCCCGCCTCGGGACGCACCCCCTGACGTCGTACTACCTGGTGCTCGCCGTCTCGGCCCTGCTGGTGGGCTTCGGGATGGTGATGGTGCTGAGCTCGAGCTCGGTCACGTCGTACGACCTGCACGGCAGCCCGTACACCATCGCGAGCCGGCAGGCGATCTTCCTGGTGGTCGCGCTGCTCGCGTCGGTCGTGGTGTGGCGCCTCCCGATCCGGGTGATCCGCGCGTTCGCGTACCCGCTGTTGCTCGTGGCGCTGGCCCTGCTGGCCGCGACGTTCACCCCGCTCGGGTCGGACGTGAACGGCAACCGCAACTGGATCGACGTCGGGGCGCCGTTCCTCATCCAGCCGTCGGAGATCGCGAAGCTCGCGGTCGTGGTCTGGAGCGCGGACCTCTTCGCCCGCAAGCTCCGGCTGCTCGACCGGCCCAAGCACGTGTGGATCCCGATGATGCCGGTCACCTTCGGCGTGGCGATGGTGGTCGTCCTGCAGCGCGACCTCGGCACGGCCGTGGTGCTGTTCGCGATCATCCTCGGCATGCTGTTCGCGGCCGGGCTGCCCGGGCGGCACTTCCTGGTGGCCTTCCTGCTGCTCGCCGCGGTCGCGCTGGCGTTCGTCCGCGCCGACGAGGAGCGGATCAGTCGGCTGACCTCGTTCACCGACCCGTTCGCGGACCCCACCGGGGCCGGCTACCAGGCGGCGCACGGACTGATGGGGTTGGCGACCGGCGGCCTGTGGGGCGTCGGGCTGGGCGGGAGCCGGCAGAAGTGGGGCGCCCTGCCCGAGGCGCACACCGACTTCGTCTTCGCCGTGATCGGGGAGGAGCTCGGCCTGATCGGCGCGCTCGGCGTCCTCGTGCTCTACGGCCTGCTGGCCTACGCCGGGTTCCGGATCGCGCGCCGCGCCGGCGACCCGTTCGCCCGGTTCGCGGCCGCCGGGATCACCGTGTGGATCCTGGTCCAGACCCTGATCAACGTCGGGATGGTGATCGGTGTCGCCCCGGTCATCGGCATCCCGCTCCCACTGATCTCCTACGGTGGGTCTGCGCTCGCACCGACGGTCGTCGCGCTCGCGCTGCTCGCGAACTTCGCGCGCACCGAGCCGGGAGCGGCGGCGGCGCTGCGAGCCCAGCGCGAGCGGCGTCAGCGGCGCCGTTCCCACGACGCCGTCGCACCCCCGACGGGTGCGGCGACCCGGCGACCGGCCGTACGGCGGGTCGCCGATCCCAGACCACGGACCGGTGGGGTGCCCGCCGGAGAGGAAGGATGACGGTGACGCGACGCGTCCTGCTCGCCGGCGGAGGAACCGCCGGTCACGTCTCGCCCCTGCTCGCGACGGCGGCGGCGCTGCGCCGCGCCGAGGGCGACGTCGAGGTCACGGCCCTGGGCACCCCGAAAGGGCTCGAGGTCACGCTGGTGCCGCAGGCGGGCTACCCGCTCGAGCAGGTCCCCGCGGTGCCGCTCCCGCGCCGCGTCAGCGCGGACCTCCTCAAGGTGCCCGGGCGGCTCGCCGGCACGGTCCGTGCGACGGGCGAGGTCTTCGACCGCGTCCGCCCCGACGTCGTCGTGGGCTTCGGCGGGTACGTGTCGGTTCCCGCGTACCTGGTGGCGCGCAAGCGCCACGTCCCGATCGTCGTCCACGAGCAGAACGCCCTCCCGGGGATCGCGAACAAGCTCGGCGCCCGCTTCACCGAGCGGGTGTTCACCAGCTTCCCCGACACGCCGATCGCCCACGGTCGCTACATCGGTCTGCCCATGCGCACCTCGATCGCCGGGCTCGACCGCGATGCGACCCGGACCGAGGCGCGGGCGCACTTCGGTCTCGACCCGGACCGTCCGACGCTGCTCGTCACCGGCGGCTCGCAGGGCGCGCGGCGGATCAACCAGGCGGTCTCCGGGGCCGCCGACGCGTTCGCCGAGGCGGGGGTGCAGGTGCTCCACGCCGCCGGCCGGGTCGAGGAGGCCACGGTCGAGCGCGCCGACGGCGAGCCGCCCTACGTCACGGTGCCGTACATCGAGCGGATCGACCTGGCCTACGCCGCCGCCGACCTCATCGTGTGCCGCGCGGGTGCCGGGACGGTCTCGGAGGTGGCGGCGGTCGGGCTGCCCGCGATCTTCGTGCCGCTGCCGATCGGCAACGGCGAGCAGGCGCTCAACGCGCACCCGGTCGTGACGGCCGGGGGCGGCATCCTGCTCGAGGACGAGTCGGCCACCGCGACCTGGATGGCCGACCACGTCGTCGGTCTGCTGCGCGACCGCGACGGGCTGCGGGCGATGTCGCGGGCGGCCGCCGGGCTGATGCCGCGCGACGCCGACGCGGTCCTGGCGTCGGCCGTGCTCGAGGCGGTCGCACGGTGAGGCTCGACGTCCCGGAGCGGATCGAGGCCGCGGAGGATCTCGGCCGTGTGCACTTCGTGGGGATCGGCGGTGCCGGCCTGTCGGCGATCGCGCGGATCATGGCGCAGCGGGGGATCGCCGTGCAGGGCAGCGACGGGCGGGACTCGGCGACGCTGACCGCGCTGCGCAACGAGGGCGCGTCGGTCTTCGTCGGCCATGCAGCACACAACCTCGGCGATGCCGACACGCTGGTGGTCTCGACCGCCGTCCGCGAGGACAATCCCGAGGTCGTCGAGGCGCAGCGGCGCGGCCTGAGGCTGTACCCGCGCTCGGCCGGGCTCCAGTCGGTGATGGCGGGCCGCTCGGTGCTCGCGGTGGCAGGCACGCACGGCAAGACGACCACGACCTCGATGCTCACGGTGGCGCTGCTGGCCGCCGGCCTCGACCCCTCGTACGCGATCGGTGCCACCGTCGCGGCGCTCGGCACGAACGCGCACGCCGGCACGGACCGGTGGTTCGTCGCCGAGGCGGACGAGAGCGACGGCGCGTTCCTCGTCTACCGCCCCTACGGCGCGGTGGTGACGAACGTCGAGGCCGACCACCTGGACATCTGGGAGACCGAGGGGGCCTACCGCGACGCGTTCGTCCGGTTCGTCGACCGGATCGACCCGGACGGGTTCGTCGTGCTGTGCGCCGACGACCCCGGCGCCGACGCGCTCGGGTCGCCCGCGCGGCAGCGGGGCCTGAGGGTGATCCGCGTCGGCACGGCCGACGGCGCCGACCTGAGGGCGGTGGACCTGCGGGTCGAGGACGGGGGGACGACGTTCCGTGTGCTGCGCGGGGAGTCCGACCTCGGCCGGGTCCGGCTGCAGGTGCCCGGGCGCCACTACGTGCTGGACGCGCTCGCTGCGCTCGCGGCGGCCCTGGAGGCCGGTGCGAGCTTCGCCGACGCCGCCACCGGACTGGCGTCGTACGGCGGGGCGAGCCGGCGGATGGAGCGTCTCGGCGAGGTCGGGGGGATCCGCGTCTACGACTCGTACGCCCACCACCCGACGGAGATCGCCGGCGACCTCGAGGCGGCCCGCGGGCTGGCCGGCGACGGCCGGGTCGTGGTCGCGTTCCAGCCGCACCTGGTGAGCCGGACGCGGATCTTCGCCGCAGCCATGGGTGCCGCGCTGTCGGCAGCCGACGAGGTGGTGGTGACCGACGTCTACCTCGCGCGTGAGGAGCCCGATCCCGCGGTGACGGGCGCGCTCGTACGCTCGGCCGTGACGCTGCCCCCGGAGGCGGTGCACGCGGGCGTCCCGCTCGACGAGCTCGACCGCCAGCTGGCGGCGCTCGCGCGGCCCGGCGACCTCGTCCTGCTGCTGGGCGCCGGCGACATCACCTCGGTCGGTCCGCGTCTGCTGCACACGCTCGAGGAGCACCCGCAGCCGTGACGACCACCACGGACCGGTTCGCCGCCCGGCGATGGCGGGCGCGGCTCGTGCGGGCGCGGCCGTGGCTGCTCGCCCTGCTCGGCCTCGGTCTCGTCGCCGTGGCCGTCTGGGTGGTCGCCGGCACGTCGGTCCTCGGGGTCGACGACGTCGAGGTCGACGGAAACCGCACCGTGGACGCCCAGGTCGTCGTGGACGCCGCGGAGGTCGTGACCGGCACGCCGCTGGTCCGGCTCGACACCGACGCGATCCGGGAGCGGGTGGCCACGGTGCCGCAGGTGGCCTCCGTCGAGGTACGGCGGCGGCTGCCCGGAACGGTCGTGGTCACCGTCGTCGAACGGACCCCGGTCGCCGAGGTGACGATCGCGGGCGAGACGCTGCTGCTGGCCGACGACGGCGTCGTCTATCCCCCGGCGGGGCGGGTTCCCGGGCGGCTGCCGGCGGTCGAGGTGGCGGATCGCGTGCGCGACCGTGACGCCGCGCTGAGCGAGGTCGCCGCAGCGATCTCGGCGATGGAGGAGTCGGTGGCACGCCGGGTGAGCGAGGTCCAGGTCCGCAGCCGTGACGGCATCACGCTGTCCTTGCGCGACGGGGCGGTCGTCGAGTGGGGGAGCGCGGACCAGCCCGAGCTCAAGGCCGAGGTGCTGGGCGTCCTGCTCGCGCAGAAGGCCGCCCGCTACGACGTGAGCACGCCGGGGCGGCCCACGATCGTCCCGTGACACGCCGTGGCGGCGTGTCGTCGCGGATCGGCGTGCCCGGCCACGTAGTTTCTTCCCATGGCAGGGGTTGACATAACTATAACCCTCAAGTAGAGGGTTAAGGTTCGTCGGCTCGCCGGGGAGAGCGGTTTCCCGCAGAACTCGAAGCACACCCAAGCACGTGAGGGGCACCATCGTGGCAGCGCAGAACTACCTGGCCGTGATCAAGGTGGTCGGCATCGGCGGCGGCGGCGTGAACGCCGTCAACCGGATGATCGAGGCCGGTCTCAAGGGCGTCGAGTTCATCGCGATCAACACCGACGCGCAGGCCCTCCTGATGAGCGACGCCGACGTCAAGCTCGACATCGGGCGTGAGCTGACCCGCGGACTCGGCGCGGGCGCCAACCCCGGCACCGGCCGCCAGGCGGCCGAGGACCACGCCGACGACATCGAGGAGGTCCTCAAGGGGGCCGACATGGTCTTCGTCACGGCCGGCGAGGGCGGCGGGACCGGCACGGGCGGCGCGCCCGTCGTCGCCCGGATCGCCCGCTCGCTCGGTGCCCTGACGATCGGCGTGGTCACGCGTCCGTTCTCCTTCGAGGGCCGCCGCCGCGCCAACCAGGCCGACGACGGGATCGAGTCGCTGCGCGAGGAGGTCGACACGCTGATCGTGATCCCGAACGACCGGCTGCTGTCGATCAGCGACCGCGGGGTCACGATGATCGACGCGTTCAAGCAGGCCGACCAGGTGCTGCTGCAAGGCGTCTCCGGCATCACCGACCTGATCACCACCCCGGGACTGATCAACCTCGACTTCGCCGACGTGAAGTCCGTGATGTCCGACGCCGGTTCCGCACTGATGGGGATCGGCTCGGCGCGCGGGGACGACCGCGCGGTGGCCGCCGCGGAGATGGCGGTCTCGAGTCCGCTGCTCGAGGCGTCGATCGACGGGGCGCACGGCGTGCTGCTGTCGATCGCCGGCGGCTCGGACCTCGGGCTGTTCGAGATCAACGAGGCGGCCGCGCTGGTGAGCGAGGCCGCGCACGCCGAAGCCAACATCATCTTCGGCGCCGTGATCGACGACGCACTGGGCGACGAGGTGCGGGTCACCGTGATCGCCGCCGGGTTCGACGGCGGTATGCCCAAGCGACGCGACGCGTCGCGGCCCGCGCTGCGCCGTGACGCCGCTCCGGCCCGCCCGACTCAGCGCGAGACGCCGTCCTCGCCGTCGGTCGAGCGCGAGCGCGACCCGCAGCCGGTGGGCGCCGCCGCGAAGACGAACGGCAGCACGGGCGGCCCCGCGCCGTCGGAGCGCACGACGGCCGCGAGCTCGCGGACCGAGCCCGACCGCCCGCGCGAGGAGCGCCCGGACGGCGAGACCGAGGTGGTCCGGCGCAGGGACGGCTCGACCGCCAAGCGGCAGCCCGACGCGTTCGACGACGACCTCGACATCCCCGACTTCCTCAAGTAGTGCTCGCCTTCCACCATCGGACGCAGCGGGCCGACCTCGCCTTCACCGACCGCCACGGCGGCGCGAGCAGCGGACCGTGGGCGAGCCTCAACCTCGGCTCCAGCAACGGCGACGACGGCGAGGTCGTCGAGCGCAACCTCGCCGTCCTGGCCGCCGCTCTCGACACCGACCGTCCCCGGCTCGTGCTGATGCGCCAGCACCACAGCGCCCACGTCGCGGTCGTCGGAGCCGAGGACGTGGATGCGCCGCCGGACGCCGACGCCCTGGTCACCGACCGGCCGGACGTGGCTCTGCTGGTCCGGGTCGCCGACTGCGTCCCGGTGCTGATCGCCGACGACGAGGCGGGCGTGGTCGCGGCGGTGCACGCCGGGCGCCGTGGCGTCGAGCTCGACGTCTGCGGCGCCGCGGTGGCAGCGATGCGGGAGCTCGGTGCCCGGGCACCGGAGGCGTGGATCGGTCCGCGTGCCTGCGGGCGCTGCTACGAGGTGCCCGAGGGCATGCGCGACGAGGTCGCGGACCTCGAGCCCGCGACGTGGTCGGAGACGTCGTGGGGGACCCCCGCGCTCGATCTCGCGGCCGGCGTCGGGGCACAGCTGCGCCGCGACGGGGTGCTGGTGCACGATCTCGCCGACCACCACCCCGCCTGCACGATCGAGCACGAGGACTACTTCTCCTACCGGCGCCAGGGCGTACGGTCCGGCCGGCTCGGCGGGATCGTACGGTTGCGACCGTGAGCGACGAGCGCAGGAGCGAGCTGGCAGCCAACCTCGAGCGGGTGCGCGGCCGCATCACCGCCGCCGCCGAGGCGGCCGGGCGCGACCCGGCGGAGCTCACGCTCGTGGTCGTGACCAAGACGTACCCGGCCTCCGACGTCGCCCTGCTCGCCGAGCTCGGGGTCACCGATGTCGGCGAGAACCGCCATCCCGAGGCCGGGCGCAAACGAGACGAGGCCGCCGAGGCGGGGGCGCGACTGCGCTGGCACTTCGTCGGCGGACTCCAGACCAACAAGGCCAACGCCGTCACCCGCTACGCCGACGCCGTGCACTCCGTGGACCGGCTCCGCCTCGTCACGGCGCTGGAGTCCGGCGCGGCCGCGGCGGGTCGGCGGATCGACGCGTACGTGCAGGTGAACCTCGAGGGACGCGACGACGAGCCCGCCGGTCGGGCGGGTGCGGCACCGGCGGACGTACGGTCCGTCGCCGACGCGATCGCATCCGCCGAGCACCTGCGCCTCGCCGGTGTGATGACCGTCGCTCCGCTGGACGCGGACCCGGACGACGCGTTCGCCCGGCTGTCCGAGGTGGCCGCCGAGGTTCGTGCGGAGCACCCCGGCGCGGTCGCGATCTCCGCCGGGATGAGCGGTGATCTCGAGCAGGCCGTGGCGCACGGCGCGACACACGTGCGGATCGGGCGTTCGGTGCTCGGTGAGCGCCCTGCGCTCGGGTAGGGTCGCAACGACAGCGAGCAGGGGATTCGCAGCAGTTCCAGGGAGGTCAGGCGATGGCTGGCGCGATGCGCAAGATGGGTGAGTACCTCGGCCTCGTCGAGCAGGTCGACGAGTTCGACGACTACGACGACGACTACGCCGAGCAGGACTCGTCGCGCCGTTCGGCGCGCCCGGCGCCCCGCGAGTCCGAGGTGCGCACGGTCGCGCGCCTCGACGAGCGCCGGCGACCGACGCCGGTGCCGGCTCCGGTCGCCGAGTTCTCGCGGATCGTGACGCTGCACCCGCGGACGTACAACGAGGCCCGCACGATCGGCGAGCAGTTCCGCGAGGGGATCCCCGTGATCATGAACCTCACGGAGATGGACGACGACGACGCCAAGCGGCTCGTGGACTTCGCAGCCGGGTTGATCTTCGCGGTCCACGGCACCATCGAGCGGGTCACGAACAAGGTCTTCCTGCTGTCGCCGCCGAACGTCACGGTCACGGCCGAGGACCGTCAGCGGCTCGTCCAGGGCGGGTTCTTCAACCAGAGCTGATATGCGAGCTGTCGGTGAGATCATCAACTTCGTCCTGTGGGCTTGCATCCTTCTGCTGCTGGCCCGCTTCATCCTCGACTGGGTCCAGCTCCTGGCTCGCTCCTGGCAGCCCAAGGGCTTCGTGCTGGTGCTCTGCGAGGCCATCTACTCGGTGACCGACCCGCCCCTGCGGGCGGTCCGTCGCGTGATCCCGCCCGTACGGTTCGGGGGGATGGCGCTGGACCTGTCGCCGATGGTGCTCCTGATCGGCCTGTACCTCCTGCAGATCGTCAACCTGAACATCTTCTTCAGATGACGGGGATCTTCTACCCACGACCACCTCTCGCCTATGGTGGTCTCGGGGCGCCGGTCGGCGCCTCCCTGTGACCGAGTACGGTTGTCAGCAAGTGTCCGAGAATCATGACTCCGAGGTGAAACCATGCCGTTGACGCCAGAGGACGTGCGGAACAAGCGATTCACCCCCGTCCGGCTCCGTGAGGGCTACGACATGGGGGAGGTCGACCAGTTCCTCGACGAGGTCGAGGCCGAGCTCGAGCGCCTGACGCTGGAGAACGAGGATCTGCGCTCCAAGCTTGCCGCTGCGTCGTCCGGTCCGTCGACGTCGTCCTTCGACACCTTCCAGCCGCCTGCGCCGGCCCCGATGCCGGTGGCGCCGCCTCCGGCGCCCACGCCGGCCCCGGTGCCCGCGCCGACCTCCGTCGGCGACGCGTCGAGCGCTGCGGCTCGCCTGCTCGAGATCGCGACCAACAACGCGGACGAGCTCGTCGAGAACGCCAAGAACGAGGCCGACCGCATCCTCGGTGAGGCCCGGACCAAGGCCGACCGCGTCGAGAACGAAGCGCGCGGCAAGGCCGAGCGGATGGAGTCCGAGGCTCGGATGCGCGCGCAGAAGCTCGACCAGGAGACCGCGGAGCGCCGCCAGCAGGCGTTCGGCAACATCGAGAAGGAGCGCGACGACCTCAACCGCGAGATCGAGCACCTCCGCACCTTCGAGCGCGAGTACCGCAGCCGCCTCAAGAGCTACTTCCAGGCCCAGCTCTCCCACCTCGAGGGCGAGCAGTCGGTGGCCGCGGCCCTGCCGACGCAGCAGTCCGCGCCGGCCCCGGCCGCCGTGCACAGCGCACCGCCGGAGCACGCGCCGCGCCGCCTGAAGTCGCTGTTCGGCGACGACGACGGTCGCTGATCCTCAGGACACACGCGAGGGCCCGCCGAGCACCAGCTCGGCGGGCCCTTTCGCGTGTTCACCCGCATCCCGGCCCGCCGCTCCCGGCCTGACGGTCTCCGTAGCCAACTGGGCAGTGCCGCACTGGGCGCGGATGGTTCTCCGAGCCAGGTGGGGGTCTCCCCAGTTGGCTACGGAGTCTCCGGGCCCCGGCCGTTCGGTGGCGCGGCCGGTGGGGGTCTCCCCAGTTGGCTGGGCAGTCCCGCACCGGGCGCGGATGGTTCTCCGAGCCAGGTGGGGGTCTCCCCAGTTGGCTACGGAGTCTCCGGGCCCCGGCCGTGCGGTGGCGCGGCCGGTGGGGGTCTCCCCAGTTGGCTACGGAGTCTCCGGGCCCCGGCCGTGCGCTGGCGCGGCCGGGGCGGCGGGACTCAGGCGCGGACGA
This sequence comes from Mumia flava, assembly GCF_002797495.1. Classification (NCBI taxonomy): domain Bacteria; kingdom Bacillati; phylum Actinomycetota; class Actinomycetes; order Propionibacteriales; family Nocardioidaceae; genus Mumia; species Mumia flava. The sequence continues at coordinate 235,058 of NZ_PGEZ01000001.1, read as the reverse complement.
CGGAGACGGTGAGACCGAGGTCGTCGTCCGCGGCGACGGTTGCACCGTCGGGGGCCGCGGACTCGGCGAACTCCAGCGCCAGCACCTCGCCGGCGATCGCGTCGGCATGGGCGCGTACGGCGTCGCCGACCTGACCGTCGGCACTCCAGGTGACACGGATCCGGTCGGTGACCTCGAGACCGGCGTTCTTGCGCGTGTCCTGGAGGAGGCGCACGACCTCCCGCGCGACACCGGCGCGACGCAGCTCGTCGTCGAGCTCGAGGTCGAGCGCGACGGTCTCACCCTGGTCGTTCACGACGGCCCAGCCTTCACGGGGGCGCTCGGAGACGATCACCTCGTCCGCCCCCACCGCGACCTTCTCACCGGCCACGTCGACGGTGAACGTCTCGCCCGCGGCGAGTGCACCGGCCAGCGCTGCGGCGTCCGCCTCGGCGATCGCGGCAGCGACAGCCGGGGTCTGCTTGCCGAACCGCTTGCCGAGCGTACGGAAGTTGCCCTTCGCGCTGTGCTCGACCAGATCGCCCCCGACGTCGGCGAGGGACTCGAGCGCGGTGACGTTGAGCTCGTCGCACACCTCCGTACGGAGCTCGTCGCCGAGTCCGGACCAGGCACGGGACGGCACCAGCGCACGGCGCAAGGGCTGGCGGGTGCGGACCTTCGCCTCGGCGCGCGCCGCCCGTCCGAGCTCGGTGATCCGGCGGGCGAGCGCCACCTGATCGTCGAGGCCCGCGACCTCGAGCGCGGGATCGGCGACCGGCCAGTCGGCCAGGTGCACGGAGTCGGCGGCCGCAGGATCGGCCGGGCGTACGACGTCCTGCCAGACCTGCTCGGTGACGAACGGTGTCAGCGGCGCCATCAGCCGGGTGAGGACGTCGAGGGTGTCGTGCAGGGTGGCGAGCGCGGCGGGGTCCCCGTCCCAGAACCGGCGGCGGGACCGCCGGACGTACCAGTTGGACAGGTCGTCGACGAAGGTCGAGATCGCGGTGCCGGCACGCTGGGTGTCGAAGCGCTCCAGGCTGGCGGTCACGTCGGCGACGAGTCGTTGCGTCTGCGAGGCGAGCCAGCGGTCGAGCACCGGCCGGTCGGCGACCTGCGGAGCGCCGTCGGCGGGAGACCAGCCGGCGCTGCGCGCGTACAGGACGTGGAAGGCGACGGTGTTCCAGTACGTCAGCAGGACCTTGCGGACGATCTCCTGGAGGGCGGTGTGACCCACACGTCGTGCCTGCCACGGTGAGCCGGACGCGGCCATGAACCAGCGGACCGCGTCCGCGCCGTGGGTGTCCATCAGCGGGACGGGCAGCAGGATGTTGCCGAGGTGCTTGGACATCTTGCGACCGTCCTCGGCGAGGATGTGGCCGAGGCAGACGACGTTCTCGTAGGAGTTGCGGTCGAAGACCAGCGTCGAGACCGCCATCAGCGAGTAGAACCAGCCGCGGGTCTGGTCGATCGCCTCGCAGATGTACTGCGCGGGGAAGGCGCGGTCGAACCTCTCGGCCGACCCTTCGACGTGCGGGTAGCCCCACTGCGCGAACGGCATGGAGCCCGAGTCGAACCAGGCGTCGATCACCTCCGGCACCCGGCGGTACGTCCCCTCCTCGCCGTCGATCGTGAAGGTGACGTCGTCGATGTACGGGCGGTGCGGGTCGAGCTCGGACAGGTCCCGGCCGGTGAGCTCGGACAGCTCGGCGAGCGACGCGACGCAGACCGTACGGGTGGGGTCGGCGTCGTTGCGCCAGATCGGCAGGGGCGTGCCCCAGAAGCGGTTCCGGGACAGCGCCCAGTCGACGTTGTTGCGCAGCCAGTCGCCGTAGCGGCCCCACTGGATGGTCTCGGGGAACCAGTTCGTGTCCTCGTTCTCCCGCAGCAGCGCGTCCTTGGCGGCCGTCGTGCGGACGTACCAGGCAGGGGAGGCGTAGTACATCAGCGGGGTGTGGCAGCGCCAGCAGTGCGGGTAGGCGTGCTCGTACGGGACGTGCTTGTAGAGGAGGCCTCGTGCCGTGAGGTCCTCGACGAGGGCCGCATCGGCCTTCTTGAAGAACGCACCGCCGATCAGGTCGAGGTCGGCCGCGAAGTGCCCGGTGCCGTCGACGGGGTTGACCATCGCGATCCCGTGGCGTCGCCCGGACGCGAAGTCGTCCGCACCGAAGGCCGGGGCCTGGTGGACGAGGCCGGAGCCGTCCTCGGTCGTCACGTAGTCCTCGGTGACGACGTAGTGCGCGTTGTCGTCCGGCCAGGCCACGAGATCGAACGGTCGTTCGTAGCGCCACCCCTCCAGCTCGGATCCGGTCAAGCGGTCGGTGATGTCCCAGCCCTCGCCGAGTGCCTGCTCCAGCAGCGGTTCCGCGACGACCAAGGTCTCCTCGCCGTTGGTCGCGGCGACGTACGAGACGTCGGCGCGCGCGGCGACGAGCGCGTTCGAGACCAGCGTCCACGGTGTGGTCGTCCACACCAGCAGGGCGGCCCGGCCCGCGAGCGGCCCGGAGGTCAGCGGGAAGCGGACGAAGACCGACGGGTCGACCACGGTCTCGTAGCCCTGGGCGACCTCGTGGTCGGACAGGCCGGTGCCGCAGCGCGGGCAGTACGGGGCGACGCGGTGGTCCTCGTTCAGCAGACCCTTGTCGTAGATCTGCTTCAGCGCCCACCAGACGCTCTCGACGTACGGGGTGTCCATCGTGCGGTACGGGTCGGACATGTCGACCCAGTAGCCCATCCGGTCCGTCATCTCCTCGAAGAGATCGACGTTGCGGAGCACCGCCTCACGGCACCGCGCGTTGAACTCCGCGATCCCGAAGGCCTCGATGTCAGGCTTGCCGTTGAACCCGAGCTCCTTCTCGACCGCGATCTCGACCGGCAGCCCGTGACAGTCCCAGCCGGCCTTCCGGTCGACCTGGTAGCCCTGCATGGTCCGGAAGCGTGGGAAGACGTCCTTGAAGACGCGCGCCTCGACGTGGTGCACGCCCGGCGTGCCGTTGGCCGTCGGCGGGCCCTCGTAGAACGTCCAGCGGGGTGCGCCGTCACGCTGTGCCAGCGAGCGGGCGAACGTGTCGTCGCGCTGCCACAGCTCGATCACCTCACGCTCGAGCGCGGGCAGGTCGACGTGGGCTGGGACGGGGCGGTAGGCGGCGGTCACGTGACTCCTCCGACAGAAAGACCTGGTTGGTGCTTGCTGACGAAGGGACGAGGCGTCGGGCCCCGCGGTACCACCCTTCTTGGCGTGCCGTCGGGCACACCCTCTCTTGCTCGCCGCTGCACGGTTCTACTGGACCCGAGGGTCGTTCCTCCGGCGGCTCAGGGGTGATGAACGACGCGGCGTGCCCCCGGGCTCCCACCGTCCCCGGGTCGCTTCTGGCGCGCGGATCGCGACGTCCCTGTCCCCGTCGTCACCTGCGGCTTCTCCGAGTGTAGTGCAGCCGGTGAAGGGGCGATCGGAGCGGCTGCCCCGGGCGACACGTGCATCTCGGCTTGTCTGCGACCCCGGGCGGGCCTACTCTTCCGGCACTGTTGCACATCGCGAACGCACCCGGCGCTCGGCGGTGTGCGAGTCGTGTGCACGACCGAGGGGGCCGAGCAATGGCAGGCGCAGCAACGACCACGAAGGCCGCGACGCGCGCGGGTCCGTCGAAGAAGACCGCGGCGAAGAAGACCGCGGCGAAGAAGACGGCCGCGAAGAAGACGGCCGCGAAGAAGACGGCCGCGAAGAAGACCGCGGCGAAGAAAACCGCGGCGAAGAAAACCGCGGCGAAGAAGACCGCGGCGAAGAAAACCGCGGCGAAGAAGACGGCCGCGAAGAAGACGGCCGCGAAGAAGACGGCCGCGAAGAAGACCGCGGCGAAGAAAACGGCCGCGAAGAAGACGGCCGCGAAGAAGACCGCAGCGAAGAAGACCGCGGCGAAGAAGACGGCCGCGAAGAAGACCGCGGCGAAGAAGACGGCCGCGAAGAAGACCGCGGCGAAGAAAACAGCGGCGAAGAAGACGGCCGCGAAGAAGACCGCGGCGAAGAAGACCGCCACGAAGGCACCAGCGAAGAAGACCGCCACGAAGGCACCAGCGAAGAAGACGACCGCGAAGAGAGCGCCCGTGAAGAAGACTGCCGCGAAGAAGACCTCCGCCAAGGCCGCGGCGCTCGCCGTCAAGGCGGACGAGTCACCGTGGACCCAGGCGGAGCTCGCCGAGGTGCTGGACGTGCTGACGAGCGAGCGCTCGCGGCTGTACGACGAGATCGGCATCGCCGAGCGCGGTCTCGCCGATCTGCTGAGCGGGGGAGTGGACGGAGCGGGCAACGATCAGGCGGACGTCGGCTCGAACTCCCTGGAGCGTGACGCCGAGATGTCCCTCGCCGCGAACCACCGGGAGCTCCTCGTCCAGGTCGAGAAGGCGATCAAGCGGATCGACGCCGGGACGTACGGCATCTGCGAGAGCTGCGGGCAGCCGATCGGGAAGATGCGGCTGATGGCGTTCCCGCGTGCGACACTGTGCATGACATGCAAGCAACGCGAGGAACGTCGCTGACCCCGTCGAACGACGACCCCACCACGCCGAGCCGCCGACGGCGGCTCGGCCTCTTCGTGGCGGTCGCGGTGATCGGGTACCTCACCGACGTCATCACCAAGATCATCGCGGTCGCCCGGCTCGAGGGCGCCGACTCCGTCGTCGTGATCCCCCACGTCCTGCACCTCACGTTCGTCCGCAATCCCGGGGCGGCGTTCGGGATGGCCACGGGTTTCACGATCGTGCTCACGCTCATCGCCGCCACGGTCTGCGTCGTCGTCATCCGGATGGCGCCGCGCCTGCGGGACCCGGGCTGGGCGGTCGGGCTCGGTCTGCTGCTCGCCGGGGCGCTGGGCAACCTGACCGACCGGATCTTCCGGGACCCGGCGCCGTTGCGGGGCCACGTCGTGGACTTCCTCCAGTTCCCGGACTGGCCGCCGAGCTGGCCGGTGTTCAACATCGCCGACGTGATGATCAACCTGGCGGCCGTCATCATCGTGATCCAGACCGTCCGCGGTGTCGGGCTGGACGGTACGCGAGCCGGACGGCACGAGGCGGAGCCGTCGTCGGACCCCGACCCGTCGGGTGCTCGCGGGGAGGTCGACGAGCCCGACGAGCCCGACCAGCGATGACCGGCCCCGATCTCTCGGGCGCCGAGCACCGCGTGTACTTCGTGCCCGACGGGCTCGCCGGGCAGCGGCTGGACGCCGCGCTCGCTCGTCTGCTGGGGCTGTCTCGCACCCGGGTGGCCGAGCTCGTCGCTGCCGGCCACGTCCAGGTGGACCATCACGCCGCCGGCAAGTCCGATCGCGTCGAGCCCGGGGCGTTCCTCGAGGTCACCATCCCGCGGGAGCGCGACCACACCGCGGTGGTCCCCGAGGTCGTCGAGGGTGTGCGGATCGTGCACGACGACGAGGAGATCGTGGTCGTCGACAAGCCGGCGGGCGTCGCCGCCCACCCGAGCGTGGGCTGGACGGGCCCGACCGTCGTCGGCCATCTCGCCGGCGCGGGGTTCCGGATCAGCACGTCCGGTGCCCCCGAGCGGCAGGGCATCGTGCAACGGCTCGACGTCGGGACGAGCGGCCTGATGGTCGTGGCGAAGTCAGAGCACGCCTACACCGTGCTCAAGCAGGCGTTCCGCGACCGCACGGTCGACAAGACGTACCACGCGCTCGTCCAGGGCCACCCGGACCCGCTCGAGGGCACGATCGACGCCCCGATCGGCCGGCATCCCAAGCACGACTGGAAGTTCGCGGTGATGGCCGACGGCCGTGCCAGCCTGACGCACTACGAGACGCTCGAGGCGCACCGCTTCGCCAGCCTGCTGACGATCAAGCTGGAGACCGGTCGGACGCACCAGATCCGTGTCCACATGGCTGCGCTCAAGCATCCGTGCGTCGGTGACCCGCTGTACGGCTCGGACCCGACGCTCGCGCGTCGTGTGCGGCTGGACCGGCAGTGGCTCCACGCCGTACGGCTGGGTCTCGAGCATCCGCGGACGCGCGACTGGATGGAGTTCTCCAGCCCGTACCCGCAGGATCTCGAGCACGCGCTCGAGGTCATCCGCGGCGCCGACTGACGTCCCGGACGGCCCGTTCGGGGCACGGGCGGCGGCGAGGGCTGAGCGACGGACCGACCTGTCGCGATGCCGTCATGCCCCCGTCCAACCCTCACGTTTTCGTGCGCGTCCTGTGTTGACTCCGTCACATCGTGGCTCTACGGTCTCTGCGTCTCGAAATATTCGACATCTGTTCGGATATGTCGAACGCTCTCGGGTCGACACTCCGAACCGACCTGCACGAAGGAGCACGCCATGAGGACTGGGCACAAGAGCGCGACTCTTGCGGCCTCCGCAGCCGCGGCCGCCCTGTGCGTCGGCGCGTTCGCCGCCCCGCCCGGGGTCGCGAGCACGTCGACCGCAGCCGCCGTGGACGAGCCGGACGCATCGATCGTCCTGGGCGAGACGAACGAGCCGGCCGGGCTCACCCAGGTCGAGCAAGGGGACGGGCAGACGACACCGGTCGTGATCGGCGGGCAGAGCGCGCGCCGTACGGTCGGGACCGGCGCCAAGTACCTGTACGTGGACATCGACGACGCGATCGCGTACGACAGCCCGTACGTCGCCTGCATCCGCGCGGAGTACTACGACGAGGGGAAGGACGGGCTGAGCCTGCAGTACGACTCGCAGGCCGGTGCGTACGCGTCGGCGGGAACCGTGGTCCGTGCCGACACCCAGGAGTGGCAGACCGCAGCCTTCAACGTCGTCGACGGGCGCTTCGCCAACCGGGAGAACGGCGGGACCGACTTCCGGCTGGCGGCCGGTTCGGCCGGCGTGGCCATCCACAGCATCTCGCTGACGATCATCGAGGACGACGACGGTGTGACGCTGCCGTGCGCGGCGGGCGAGGCGGCGCCGTCGACGAAGTGGAAGGTGCTCCACTCGGAGAACTTCCAGGCGCAGAGCCGGGCGGTCGACACCGACAGCGCGCCGTGGGTCCGCTACGACTACGACGAGCCGTTCGACACGATCATGGACGACGCCGGCGACTGGTGGAAGAACGACTACGGGCCGACCTGGGAGGACGACGTCCTCAAGACCTTCACGACCTACCGCAAGGAGGTGAGGTTCGGCAAGGACGACTGGCTGACCGCGACGCTGTCCGCGCGCGACTGGGACGGCTCGGGCGCGCCGCAGAACCCGCCGCGGATCTCGACCACGAGGCTCCCCACGAGCGAGAAGGCGCTCCGGATCGACTCGCCGGACTCCTACGGCGGTGCGTTCGTCACCACCAGCGAGAAGCTGCCGCCGGAGTACCGGCTCGAGTACCACCTGAAGACGCTCGACTTCGGCGGCCAGCGCAACGGCAGCATCCTGTACGACGGCAAGGAGAACGGGTACACGCCGGAGGACGAGCAGTGCAAGACCCAGTTCCCGTACGCCGAGGGAATCGGCACGCCGGGCTGGGACAACGACCCCACCGACCCGGACCCCTGCAGCTGGCAGAGCGTGGTCGACGGCCCGTTCGGCTACAACGCCTTCCACCTGCTCGGGATCGTCGACTTCGCCGACCCGAAGCCGGCCAACCTGCACTTCTGGCACTACCGCCGCAAGATCCTCATGGACTCCTTCGCCCAGCACCCGGACCGGATCGGGAGCGGGAGCGGCGGCCGGGTGTGCGACCCGAGCGACAACTCGTCGTACGCCTACCGGGACAGCACGTACAACGTGATCGACATGTGGTTCAACGGCCTGCCCAACTTCACGCCCGGCACCGGCGGCATCACCGGCAACTCGCAATGGTTCTCCACGACGTGCACGCGCGGGCTGCCGGTCCCGATCTCCCCGTACGCCGCGGCGGAGATGCAGCCCGAGCTGATGCCGAACTCCGACTACGTCTTCGCGGTCGAGCGCAGCGACACCGGCTACACGCTCGAGGTCACCGGTGACTTCCTGCGCGGCGGGTACCGCACCCTGCGGTTCTACTCGCCGTTCATCGGCGGTGCCACACCGATCTGGCACTACAACAACACCCCCGACCAGTACGACGGCCGCTACGACCGCTCGCTGGTCCAGAACGGAGTGTTCGCGCAGCAGGAGTGGGAGCACCAGTGGCCGTCCGACTCGGCGTACCCGGACTTCCCCGTCATCGGCGACCCGTACACCGACGCAGGTGAAGGGAGTGCCACGATCGATTCGATCAAGCTGATGGTGCCGAAGAAGAACTGAGCTGCGACCCCGTCGCCCGGAGTTCCCCCCGCGGGCGCCCGTCCGGATCCGACCGGGCGGGCGCTCGGGGCTTCCCGGGGCACTCGATCCCCCTACACTGAAGCGCAATATGGGGAACGAACCGAGCGGCCGCGGCGTCTCCACCAGCGTCGTGCACGCGTTCGAGATCCTCGACCAGGTCGCCGCGGCCGGGTCCGAGGGCATCACGCTCGCCGCGCTCTCCGGTGGAGCCAGCAAGGCGAGAAGCACGACCCACCGCTACGTGACGACGCTGCTGCAGCTGGGTGTCCTCTGCCGCGACGACGGTGGCCGTCTGCACCTCGGGGCCCGTCTGCTCGCCCTCGCGACCGAGCTGCTCGACGGCGACATCCTCCGGTCGGTCGCCAAGCCCATCCTGGCGACCCTGGGAGCGGAGACCGGTGAGACCGTGCACCTCGGCGTGCCGACCGGCGGACAGATCACCTACATCGACAAGGTCGAGAGCTCGCACTCCGTCCGCCTCGTCTCAGGCATCGGGCACCAGATCGCCCTGTACTGCACGTCGATGGGCAAGGCCGTGCTGTCCCGGCTACCGCCGGAGGATCTCGACGCCGTCCTGGCCTCGCCCCGCCCTGCCGTCACCGCGCACACCCTGACGGGACGAGACGAGCTGCTCGCCGAGCTGGCGCGCATCCGGGCGTCGGGCGTGTCGATGGATGCGGAGGAGAACGAGCTCGGGGTCTGCTGTGTGGGAGCGGCCGTCGTCGACAGGCGCTCGCGCCCGGTCGCCGCGATCAGCGTCTCGGGTCCGGCGGCGCGCATGACGGCGTCGCGGCGGGCCGAGATCGCACCGCTGGTCCGTGACGCTGCCCGGGCCATCGAGGAGGCCCTGGGCTACCGCGGTCGGGTTCCCGCACCGGTTCCGGGGGCGCCGACCGAGGCGTCTCGATGACCTTTCCCGAGCGGCTCCGCGTGCCGCCCGAATCCCGTCGGTGGGCGCGACTAGAGTATGAGTCCTTCCCCGGTCCGCATCGTCTTGAGGAGGCCCCTGCCTGATGTCGAGCCGAGACTCGTTCGTGCACCTGCACGTCCACACGGAGTACTCGATGCTCGACGGTGCAGCGCGGCTGTCGGACATGTTCGCCCGGACGGCCGACCTCGGCATGGACGCGATCGCCATGACCGACCACGGCAACGTCTTCGGCGCGTACGACTTCTACAGCAAGGCACGGGCCGCCGGGGTGAAGCCGATCATCGGGATGGAGGCGTACCTCACGCCCGACACCCACCGCGGCGAGCGCAAGCGCGTCCAGTGGAACAAGGGGGGCGACGACGACGTCTCCGGCGGCGGCGCGTTCACCCACATGACGCTGCTGGCCGAGTCGACCACGGGGATGCACAACCTCTTCCGGCTGTCGTCGCGCTCGTCGCTGGAGGGGTTCTTCTACAAGCCTCGTGCGGACCGCGAGCTGCTGGCCGAGTACGCCGAGGGCCTGATCGCGACCACGGGCTGCCCGTCCGGCGAGGTGCAGACCTGGCTACGGATCGGCGACTACGACAAGGCGCGTGCGTCGGCCGCGGAGTTCCGCGACATCTTCGGCAAGGACAACTTCTTCGTCGAGCTGATGGACCACGGCCTGTCGATCGAGAATCGCGTCCGCGACGGCCTGCTCCGCCTCGCCAAGGACCTCGATCTGAGGCTCGTCGCGACCAACGACTCGCACTACACCCACCCTGAGGACGCGACCGCGCACGGCGCGCTGCTGTGCGTCCAGTCGGGCAAGACGCTGCAGGACCCGACGCGCTTCAAGTTCGACGGGGACGGCTACTACATCAAGTCGCCGCAGGAGATGCGGGCGATCTGGGAGGACCAGGCGGGCCTGCGGGAGGCGTGCGACAGCACGCTGCTGATCGCCGAGCGGTGCAACGTCGAGTTCACCGAGGGCGAGGGCCGCTTCATGCCCCGGTACCCGGTGCCCGAGGGCGAGAGCGAGACCTCCTGGTTCATCAAGGAGGTCGAGCGCGGACTCCAGGCCCGCTACCCCGAGGGGGTCCCGGACTACGCCCGCAAGCAGGCCGAGTACGAGACCGAGGTCATCATCGGCAAGGGCTACCCGGGCTACTTCCTGGTCGTCGCCGACTTCATCAACTGGGCCAAGGAGCAGGGCATCCGGGTCGGCCCGGGGCGCGGGTCCGGTGCAGGCTCGATGTGCGCGTACGCGATGCGGATCACCGACCTGGACCCGATCCCGCACGGCCTGATCTTCGAGCGGTTCCTCAACCCCGAGCGCAAGTCGATGCCGGACTTCGACGTCGACTTCGACGAGCGCCGGCGCGGTGAGGTGATCCGCTACGTCACCGAGAAGTACGGCGACGACCGGGTGGCGATGATCGTCACCTACGGCACGATCAAGGCCAAGCAGGCCGTCAAGGACGCCTCCCGCGTGCTGGGATACCCGTTCTCCATGGGGGAGCGGATCACCAAGGCGATGCCGCCGGCGGTGATGGGCAAGGACGTCCCGCTCAAGCAGATCTTCGACGAGACCCACAACCGCTACAGCGAGGGCGGCGAGTTCCGTGCGCTGTACGACTCCGACCCGGACGCGAAGAAGGTCGTCGACACCGCCGAGGGCCTGGAGGGCCTGAAGCGGCAGTGGGGGGTGCACGCGGCCGGGATCATCATGTCGAGCGAGCCGCTGCTCGACATCGTCCCGGTGATGAAGCGCGAGCAGGACGGCGCGATCATCACCCAGTTCGACTACCCGACGTGCGAGACGCTCGGGCTGGTCAAGATGGACTTCCTGGGGCTTCGCAACCTCACCGTGCTCGACGACGCGCTCGAGAACATCGCGAACAACCGCGGCGAGCAGGTCGTCCTGGAGGACCTGGGTCTGGACGACCCGGACGCGTACGCCTTGCTGTCGCGCGGCGACTCACTCGGGGTGTTCCAGCTCGACGGCGGGCCGATGCGGGCGCTGCTGCGCCTGATGAAGCCCGACAACTTCGAGGACATCTCGGCGCTGATCGCCCTGTACCGCCCGGGCCCGATGGGCGCGGACTCCCACACGAACTACGCCCTGCGCAAGATCGGCCGCCAGGAGATCACGCCGATCCACCCCGAGCTGGCCGAGCCGCTCGAGGAGATCCTGTCGACCAGCTACGGCCTGATCATCTATCAGGAGCAGGTCATGGCGATCGCGCAGAAGCTCGCCGGCTACTCCCTCGGCCAAGCCGACCTGCTCCGGCGCGCGATGGGCAAGAAGAAGAAGGAGGTTCTCGACGCCGAGTACGAGAACTTCGAAGCCGGGATGAAGGCGAACGGCTACTCGCCCGCGGCCGTGAAGACGCTGTGGGACATCCTGCTGCCGTTCTCCGACTACGCGTTCAACAAGGCGCACTCGGCGGCGTACGGCGTGGTGTCCTACTGGACGGCCTACCTCAAGGCGCACTACCCGGCCGAGTACATGGCGGCCCTCCTGACCAGCGTCCGCGGCGACAAGGACAAGTCCGCGATCTACCTGAACGAGTGCCGCCGGATGGGCATCAAGGTGCTCCCGCCCGACGTCAACGACTCGGAGGCCAACTTCACCGCGGTCGACAACGACATCCGGTTCGGCCTGTCGGCGATCCGCAACGTCGGCCACAACGTCGTCGATGCCATCACGGCCGCCCGCGAGGCCGAGGGCGCCTACGCCGACTTCTCCGACTTCATGGAGAAGGTGCCGCCGGTCGTCTGCAACAAGCGGGTGATCGAGTCCCTGATCAAGGCCGGCGCCTTCGACTCGCTGAAGCACTTCCGGCGCGCGCTGGTGACGGTCCACGAGGACGCCGTCGACCAGTACGTCGACATCAAGCGCAACGCAGCGATCGGTCAGGACTCGCTGTTCGCGGGTCTCGACGACCAGGCTGCGGGCTTCGCCGGCGCGAGCGTCGCGGTGCCCGACGTCGAGGAGTGGGACAAGACGACGCTGCTGGCGCACGAGCGCGAGATGCTCGGTCTGTACGTCTCCGACCACCCGTTGTTCGGACTCGAGCACGTGCTGCGTGCGGTCAGCGACTGCACGATCGGCGAGGTGATCGCCGACGAGGAGCGCCCGGACAACAGCAACGTGACCGTGGCCGGGCTGGTCACGGGGATCCAGCGCAAGCTGACGAAGAAGGGTGATCCGTGGGCGATCGTGACCGTCGAGGACCTCGAGGGTGCGATCAACGTGATGCTCTTCCCGTCGGTCTACACGTTGTCGGGCCATCTGCTGGTCGAGGACGCCGTGGTCGTCGTGAAGGGCCGGTTGCGCCGCAAGGAGGACACCCCTGAGATCAGTGCGACCGAGGTGAGCGCCGCCGACCTGTCCGTCGGGACGGAGGGGCCGGTCGTGATCTCGGTGCCGACGTCGCGCTGCACCGCCGGTGTCGTCGAGCAGCTGCGTGACGTGCTGGCGAGCCATCCCGGTGCGACCGAGGTGCACCTGCGGCTGGTCGGCAACCGCAGCACCAAGGTGATGCGGTTGGACGCCCGCCTGCGGGTGAGCCCGTCGTCCTCGCTGATCGCCGATCTCAAGGCGCTCCTGGGGCCGGGCTGCCTCGCGTCGTGACGTCGGTCGGGGGCGCGGTGTTCGCGCCGGGTGACGCGCGCGATGATGGTGCGATGGCCGACCGACCGGACGACTCACGCGCAGGACGACGTGTCGCCGCCGTGTTGCTGGCCTACGTCCTCGCGGGGATTCTCGCGGGCGTGCTGTGGGCCTGGCTGGCCGACCCGGTCCAGTTCACCGTCGTCGGCGGCGACGACGGCCCCACCGGTCTCCAGGCGGGCGAGGAGGCGGCCTCGGCGCGCTTCGGCGTCGTCGTCACGTACGCGGCGGTCGCTGTCGTGGCGTCTGCGCTGACCGCGTCGGTGGTGTGCCTGCGGACCGGGCCCCGCGCGGGGGCCGCCACCGTGGTGTGGCTCGCGGTCGCGGGCACCGTGGGTGCGGCCGTCTCGGCCCTGACCGGGATCGCGCTGGGCCCGGGTGACCCGGAGGCAGCGGCGACGTCGGCGGCGGTCGGCGACACCGTCGCCGACCGGCTCGCCGTCGATGCCTGGGGCGTGCTGCTGGTCTGGCCGGTGGCGGCACTCGCGGTCGCGATGGTGGTCTGGACCTTCCTGCTGCCCCGCGACGAGCCGGTCGATCCGGCCGCGTCGGCCGAGGCCCAGGGGCCCGGTCGTGCGCCGCAGGGGAGCGGTGCTCCCACGGAGACCGACCCGCCGCTCCCGCGCTGACGCCGCCGGTGGCATCCGGGCCGAGGCTGAGGCACGCTGGACCATGGGCAGCGCCGGAGTGACGAGGACGCGGGGGCGCTCGTGCCCGTGAACCTCGACCGGCCGCGGCCGTGGTCTGCAACCGTGGAGAGAGGGGCGGAGCGTGCACTTTCAGTGGCTCACCGAGCAGCTTCCGACGGATCGAATGCTCGCAACCGTGGTGATGGACGCCAGTCGGGACACCGAGAGCGGTGACCGGGCCGTCGCGATGCGATGGTCGGAGCTGCGGCGGTCGCTCGACGACCAGGGGCCGGGGGCCGCGTTCTCCGGTGTCCTGGAGGAACAGGTGCTGCGCCCGACGCGGGCCGGCGGGCCGCACGGCCGCCTGGTGGTGGCATCCGAGGACGAGGTCCTCATGGACCGGCTGCTTCTGGCCCCGCCGCGCAAGGACGAGGCCGTGCTGACGATGGGCCCCGACGTGTTCGCCCTCGCTCGCGAGGCCGACGACACCGTCCGGTATCTCCTCGCCGAGATCGACCGGACCGGCGCGGACCTGGTGCTGTACGACTCGACCTCCGGCGCCGTGGGCGGGTCTCCCCACCGTGAGAGCGTGGACGGTGCGCACGACGTCCTGAACAAGATCCGCGGTGGCGGGCTGTCGCACAAGCGGATCGAGAGCCGGGTCGAGGACTCGTGGGAGCGCAACGCCGAGACGGTCGCGGCCGATCTCGACCGGATCGTCCTCGAGCGTCGCCCCGACCTGCTGGTGCTGACCGGCGACGTCCGTGCGGTCGCCCTGGTCCAGGGTGCGCTGGGCGCGGCTGCCCGCGAGGTGGCCGAGCAGGTTCCGGGCGGGGCGCGCAACAACGACGTCAACGGCACGTTCGAGGCGCGGGTCGACGAGGTCCTCGAGGCCTTCCGCGAGCGGCGGAGAGGCCTGGTGCTCGATCGTTTCTCCGCCGAGGTCGGCCGCAACGGGCTGGCGGTGACCGGCCTCGCACGGGTGGTCGATGCGCTGCGCAAGGCGCAGGTCGAGGAGCTCGTGGTGTCCGACGAGGCGATCGGTCCCGTGAGCACGCTCGCCGAGATCAAGCTGTGGATGGGGGAGAAGCCCCTGGAGCTGTCGATGCACCGTGACGAGATCCGACAGCTGTCGTCGGGCGACGCGCACGCGCGCCGCGCCGACCTCGCGCTCGGTACGGCCGCCGCGGCGCAGGACGCCGGCATCACGATCGCCTACGACGGCGCCGAGGCGCTGCTCGACGGGGTCGGCGCCGTGCTCCGCTGGGACCCGGCGAAGCCGTCGGGTCTGACCGAGGCTCAGCCCGGCTGAGCGTGCCGGCTGACCCGGCCCGAGCCCGCCGTACGACCGGTGCCGGCCGTGCAGCGGACTCGGCCGGCCGTCAGCGGGCGATCGGTGCGGACCCCGCCGCGGTGAGCTCGATCAGCACCTGCGGCGTCAGCTCGATGTCGAGACCGCGGCGGCCGCCGGAGACGAAGATCGTCGGCCACGCCCCCACGGAGTCGTCGACCACGGTCCGTAACGCGGTGCGCTGGCCGAGCGGGCTGATGCCGCCGACGACGTAGCCCGTGGAGCGCTCGGCCCGCGCCGGCTCGGCCATCGCGGCCCGTTTCGCGCCGACGGCGCGTGCGAGGGCCTTGAGGTCGAGCTGGCGGTCGACGGGCACGACCGCGACCGTCAGCTCGCCGTCGCAGTCGGCGAGCAGCGTCTTGTAGACCCGGGACACCGCGACGCCCAGCGCCTGCGCCGCCTCCAGCCCGTACGACGCCGCCCGCGGGTCGTGCTCGTAGGGGTGCGCGGTCCACGTCGCCCCGGACGACTCGAGCAGGGCCGTCGCGGGCGTACCCGTGCCGGCGCCCCGGTTCTTGCGCTTCGCCATCGGTGTCCGTCCGGTCGGGTTCGGGGTCAGTTCGGTGACCAGGACGTCCGGGCGACGTCGACGGCCGGCAGGCTCGGGACCGCCCGCATCGCGGCGATCTCGTCGCGCACCAGGGCGCGGTAGGAGCGCAGCCTCGAGGCGGCGTCGTCGGCCTCGAGCAGCTCCTGGCGGTCGGGGAGGGTGAGCACCGCGCTCGACGCGAGCACGTACGAGAGCTCGACGGGGTCGTTCGGGAGTGCCTCCACCGACGCGTCGAGGCGGAAGCGGTTCAGCTCGGTGCGGTAGGCGTCGAAGATCGCGTGCGCCCGGTCGGCCTCGAGGTCGGCGTCGTCGCCGACCGGCTCGTCGAGCTCGGTGACGTGACCCCACATGAACGACTCGCTGGTCACGCCGGCGTCGAGGCGGATCCGCGACCCGGCCTCGACCGTGACGTCGTAGCGCCCGTCCTCGTGCTCGGTGACGTCGGTCAGCCGGACCTCGACACCGACCCGGTGGATCGACTGGACGCCGGCGTCGCCGACCTCGTACCCCTCCCGGATCGAGACGATCCCGAAGCGCCGCTGGGTCTCGGGCAGCCTCAGCAGATGGGTCACGAGCTCGCGGTAGCGGTCCTCGAAGATGTGCAGCGCGATCGTCTGCCCGGGCAGCACGACGCTGCTCAAGGGAAACATCGGGATCTCTCGCTCCACGCGAGCCACACTAGCGATCCGCACCGTGCCCGGAGCGCGGACGTGGCCGGTCGCACAGGCGCGTCTCCGTAGACTTGGGACCATGATCCGTCTCATCGACCTCCGGGACACCCCGGCCGCGACCTCGGCGGCGCGCTACCGCGCGCTGGTGCCGCGGGCGCCGTTCGACGTCGAGGCAGCGCTGGAGACCGTACGACCGGTGTGCGAGGACGTGCGTCATCGTGGCGAGGCCGCGGTGCTGGAGGCGACTGCTCGATTCGACGGGGTCGAGCGCGACCGGATCGCGGTGCCGCGCGACGAGATCGCCGCGGCGCTGGAGAGCCTGGACCCGGCCGTGCACCACGCACTGGTCGAGTCGATCCGTCGACTGCGGCTGACGTGCGAGGCGGAGCTGGAGCGGGACGTGACGACCGAGCCGGCCCCCGGGGCGCAGGTCGAGCGTCGCGTCGTCCCGGTCGACCGGGTGGGGCTGTACGTCCCGGGCGGACTCGCGCCGCTGGTCTCCAGCGTGGTGATGAACGCCGTGCCGGCGCAGGTCGCCGGGGTCGGATCCCTGGCGCTGGCATCGCCGCCGCAGCGCGATCTCGGCGGTGCCGTGCACCCGACGGTGCTGGCGGCCTGTGCGCTGCTGGGGATCGACGAGGTCTACGCGGTCGGAGGGGCGCAGGCGGTCGCGATGTTCGCCTACGGCGCGGGCCCGTGCGACCCCGTCGACCTCGTGACCGGACCGGGCAACATCTACGTGGTGGCCGCGAAGCGCCTGGTGAAAGGGACCGTCGGGATCGACGCCGAGGCCGGTCCGACCGAGATCGCGATCCTGGCCGACGACACCGCCGACCCCGCGTTCGTCGCCGCGGACCTGATCAGCCAGGCCGAGCACGACCCGCTCGCCGCGGCGGTGCTCGTCACGGAGTCGCAGCGCCTCGTGACCGCGGTCGGTCACGAGCTGGAGCGCCAGGTGCCCGCAGCGAAGCACGCCGACCGGATCCGTACGTCCCTGACGTCGGAGCAGTCCGGGGCCGTGCTCGTGCGCGACGTGGACCAGGGCCTCGACGTCGTGAACGCCTACGCCGCTGAGCACCTGGAGATCCAGACCCGCGACGCCGCGTCGGTCGCGGCGCAGGTCCGCAACGCCGGAGCGGTGTTCGTCGGGGGGTTCGCGCCGGTCTCGCTGGGCGACTACGCCGCCGGGTCCAACCACGTCCTCCCCACCGCCGGCTGCGCCTGCCACTCCTCCGGGTTGTCGGTGCGTTCGTTCGCCAAGACGATGCAGGTCGTGCACTACGACGCGGGCGCGCTCGCCGAGATCGGCCCGCAGGTCGTGACGCTCGCCGAGGCCGAGGACCTGCCGTCCCACGGTGCGGCGGTCGCGGTCCGCCTCGATGCCATCGCCGGCGGCCGGGAGGCCGGGTCATGACCCTGCCCGACTGGGTGCCGGTCCGCGAGGACCTGCGTGCGTTCGAGCCGTACGGCGCGCCGCAGCTCGACGTCCCCGTCCTGCTGAACGTCAACGAGAACCCGTACGGCCCGTCGAAGGCGACCGCCGACGACCTGGCCGAGTCGGTCCGTGAGATCGCCTCGGACCTGAACCGCTACCCCGACCGCGAGGCGTGGGCGCTGCGGACGGACCTGGCCGCGTACCTCGGGGTCGCCGACCCTGCCGGCGTGTGGGCCGCGAACGGCTCGAACGAGCTGATGCAGCAGATCCTCCAGGCGTTCGGCGGACCGGGCCGTACGGCCGTGTCGTTCACCCCGACGTACTCGATGTACCCGGAGTACGCCCGCAACACCCACACCCGCTGGGTGACCGGGCGCCGCGCCGAGGACTTCACGTTCGACCTGGACGAGGCGCTGCGCCTGATCGCCGCCGAGCAGCCGGACGTGGTCCTGCTGGCCTCCCCGAACAACCCGACCGGCGAGTCCCTGACGCTCGAGTCGGTCCGCGCGGTCTGCGAGGCGGCGCCCGGCCTGGTGGTGCTCGACGAGGCGTACGCGGAGTTCCGTCGCGCGTCGACGCCCAGTGCGCTCGAGGTGCTGGCGGAGTACCCGCGGCTCGTGGTCACCCGCACGATGAGCAAGGCGTTCGCGTTCGCCGGCGGCCGGGTGGGCTACCTCGCGGCGGACCCCGCGATCGTGGACGCTCTGCGGATCGTGCGCCTGCCGTACCACCTGTCGGCCGTGACCCAGGCGGTCGCGCGGGCGGCTCTGCGCCATGTCGAGGAGTCGCTCGCCCGGGTCGACGAGCTCCGGGCGACCCGCGACGAGACCGCGGGGTGGCTGCGCGCGCAGGGGCTGGACGTGGTGGACTCGGACGCGAACTTCGTGCTGTTCGGCACCTTCGACGACCGGCACGCCGTCTGGCAGGGGCTGTTGGACCGTGGCGTCCTGATCCGGGAGACCGGGCCGCAGGGCTGGCTGCGGGTGAGCATCGGGACGCCGGAGGAGACCGCGGCGTTCCGCGACGCACTGGTGGAGGTGCTGGCATGACCACGATCGAGATCACCGGCGAGCGGCGGGCGCGCGTCGAGCGCAAGACGTCGGAGTCGCACGTCGTCGTCGAGGTGGACCTCGACGGCACGGGCCGTCACGAGATCAGCACCGGCGTCGGGTTCTACGACCACATGCTGACGGCACTGTCGCGGCACTCCCTGATCGACCTGACCGTGCAGTCGGAGGGCGACCTGCACATCGACGCCCACCACACCGTCGAGGACACCGCGATCTGCATCGGCGAGGCGATCGGCGCGGCGCTCGGCGACAAGGCAGGCATCCGGCGGTACGGCGACGCGCTGGTGCCGCTCGACGAGGCGCTGGCCCAGGCCGTGGTCGACGTGTCCGGCCGGCCGTACTTCGTGCACACCGGCGAGCCCGACGGCCAGGTCACGGTCGTGATCGGCGGGCAGTACTCCGGCTCGCTGACCCAGCACGTGCTCGAGTCGATCGCGCACCACGCCGGGATCACGATGCACGTGCGTCTGGTCGGCGGGCGCGACCCGCACCACATCGCCGAGGCGCAGTACAAGGCGGTCGCCCGGGCGCTGCGGCAGGCCGTCGAGCGCGACCCCCGCGAGACCGGGGTGCCGAGCACGAAGGGCGCCCTGTGAGCAGTGGGAAGCCGGGGGTCGTGATCCTCGACTACGGCTCGGGCAACCTGCGCTCGGCCGTCCGTGCGGTCGAGCGGGCCGGCGCGGAGGTGACGCTGACCGGCGACTTCGACGCCGCGCTGGACACCGACGGGCTGGTCGTCCCCGGGGTCGGTGCGTTCGCCGCGTGCATGGCCGGGCTGCGCTCGGTCCGCGGCGAGCAGGTGATCGGGCGACGGCTGGCGGGGGGCCGGCCTGTGCTGGGGATCTGCGTCGGGATGCAGATCCTGTTCGAGACCGGGATCGAGCACGGCGTGACCACCGAGGGCTGCGGCGAGTGGCCGGGCACGGTGGAGCGGCTCGAGGCGCCGATCGTCCCGCACATGGGCTGGAACACGGTGGCCGCGCCGGAGAAGTCGACGCTGTTCGAGGGCGTCGGAGACGAGCGCTTCTACTTCGTGCACTCCTACGGCGTCCGCCGGTGGGACCTCGACGTGCAGCCGCCGCTGCCGTCCCCGATGGTGACCTGGACGGAGTACGAGGGGGACCGGTTCGTGGCCGCCGCGGAGAACGGCCCGCTGTCCGCGACCCAGTTCCACCCGGAGAAGTCCGGCGACGCCGGCGCGGCCCTGCTGCGGAACTGGGTCCGCTCGCTCTGACCGCGCCGGCCGCCCTCCGACGCCGCGGGTGACTCAGTCCTCGCGCAGCAGCGGCTGCCCGTCGGCGGTCTTGGTGATGGTGAACGCGTCCACCTCGTCGCCCGGGCGGACGCCGCCGGTCGGGTCGTCGCCGGTGGCCGCGACCACGGACCGGTAGACCAGCGCGTCCTCGCTGACGCGGATGGCCTGGTACGTCGACGCCTGCTCGAGCGCGACGGCACGCCGGGCGCCGTTGCGGGTCCAGTTGTTGTCGTCCGCGGGTGCCATCTCGTAGTACTTGCTGCCGGCGACGGACACCACGTAGGTCGGTCCGACGACGCCGGCGGCGGTCTCGTTCTCGACCAGGTGACCGCGAGCGTACCCGTGGTCGTGGCCCTGCAGGACGAGGTCGACGCCGTGACGCTCGAGGACCGGCAGCCACATCGCGCGGGTGGCGATGTTGTCGCGGCCCGGGGTGAAGCTGAACATCGGGTAGTGGAAGGTCACGATCGTCCATCGCTGCGGGTTGTCGGACAGGATCCGGTCGAGCCACAGGGCCTGGTCGAGCCCGCCGAGGGGCGCGTTGCCGTTGAGGGAGACGATCCGGACGTTCTTGTAGTCGGTGTACCAGACGTCCTCGCCGCGGACCGCCGGCCCGTTGGAGGGGTACGCGAAGTGCGCGCGGTACTGCTGGATCAGCACGTCGCCGCTGTACTCGTGGTTGCCCGGCGTGGTGACGACCTGGTGGCTGCGGGCCTGCTCGCCGAGCCCGTCGAAGAAGTCGGTCCACTCCTGCGACTCGTCGGCGTTGTTGATCTGGTCGCCGCCGAAGACCGAGACCTCGGCGTCGGGGTGCGCGCCGTACGCGGCTCCCGCGACCTGCGGCCAGACGGTGTCGATGCCGTTCTGCACGTCGCCGAAGGCGAGCAGGTCCCAGGGCTCGTCGCTGGCGCCGGGGGTGGTGAAGCGGCTCCACGACGACCATCCCGCACCGTTGCCGACCCGGTACTCGTAGGTCGTTCCCGGGGTCAGTCCGGTCAGGCGTGCGCTGTGGTGCGCCGCGGGCTCGACCCCGATCATCCAGGGGCGCGTGCGCTCCTGCGCGGCGATCTGCGTGGCGGCGGTGGCACCGGCGACGCGGTACTGCACCTGCCCGCCGGCAGCCCCGGTGGAGGTGCGCCAGGTGATCGACTGGCTGGTCGCGGGGTGGGCGGTCGGGTTGAGGACGATCCGGTCGGGCTGGGTGGTGGCCTGCGGCTCGGACGCGGCGGCGGCGCTCGGCCCGACCAGGGCCAGCGCCACGGCGGTCGCGACGGCGATGCGGCGAATCATGGGACTCCTCGAGGCTCGGTTCTCGGTCACGGTCGGTGTCAACGTAGGGTTCGCAGGCGGCGCTCGGGTGAACGCCGTCCGAACGAAGGACGGCCGCTGGGCCTGTCCGTGGGCGCGGGTAGCCTTGCCGGGTGTCCACGCTCGAGCTTCTTCCCGCCGTCGACGTCATCGAAGGACAGGCCGTCCAGCTGGTTCAGGGGGTGGCCGGCAGCGAGAAGGTCTTCGGCGACCCGATCGAGGCGGCGATGCGCTGGCAGTCCGGGGGCGCCGAGTGGCTCCACCTGGTCGACCTCGACGCGGCGTTCGGGCGCGGTTCCAACGCCGAGCTGCTGGCCCGGATCGTCGACGCCGTCGACCTGAAGGTCGAGATGTCCGGCGGGATCCGCGACGACGCGTCGCTCGAGCGCGCGATGGCGACCGGCTGCCGTCGGGTCAACATCGGCACCGCCGCGCTGGAGCAGCCCGAGTGGTGCGCCCGGGCGATCGCGACGTACGGCGACCGTGTCGCGGTCGGGCTCGACGTCCGCGGACGCACCCTCGCCGCCCGCGGCTGGACCCGCGAGGGCGGCGACCTGTACGACGTGCTCGCGCGCCTCGACGCCGAGGGCTGCGCACGATACGTGGTGACCGACGTGACCAAGGACGGCATGCTCCAGGGTCCGAACGTCCAGCTCCTCCGCGACGTCTGCGCGGCCACCGACCGTCCCGTGGTCGCGTCGGGCGGGATCACCACGCTCGACGACCTGCGGACCCTGGCCGGTCTGACGCCGATCGGGGTCGAGGGCGCGATCGTCGGCACGGCGCTGTACGCCGGCAACTTCACGCTGCCCGAGGCGCTGGACGCGGTCGCGGCGGTCGAGCCGCAGGAGGCACCGTGAGCCTGGCCGTCCGGGTGATCCCGTGCCTCGACGTCGACGCGGGTCGCGTGGTCAAGGGGGTCAACTTCGTCGACCTGCGTGACGCGGGCGACCCGGTCGAGATGGCACGGGTGTACGACGCGGAGGGAGCCGACGAGCTGACCTTCCTCGACATCACGGCGTCCTCGGACGAGCGCTCCACGACCTACGACGTGGTCGGGACGACGGCGGAGCAGGTCTTCATCCCGCTCACCGTCGGGGGCGGGGTCCGGTCCGCGGACGACGTGGACCGGCTGCTGCGCGCCGGTGCCGACAAGGTGGGGGTCAACACCGCGGCGCTGGCCAGGCCCGAGCTGATCGCCGAGATCGCGCACCGCTTCGGCAACCAGGTCCTCGTGCTCAGCGTCGACGCGCGCCGGTCGTCCGATCAGCCCTCGGGCTTCGAGGTGACCACCCACGGGGGGCGCCGGTCCGCCGGCCAGGATGCGATCGCGTGGGTCCGCGTGGCGACCGACCTGGGGATCGGCGAGGTCCTCCTGAACTCCATGGACGCCGACGGCACCCGCGACGGGTTCGACCTGGAGATGATCGCGGCGGCCCGCCAGGCGACCCACGTACCGCTGATCGCCTCGGGCGGAGCGGGGACCACCGAGCACTTCTGCGACGCCGCCGACGCCGGCGCGGACGCGCTGCTCGCGGCGAGCGTGTTCCACTTCGGGGTTCTGACGATCGGCGACGTCAAGGACGCGCTGCGGACGTCCGGGCACACCGTCCGATGACCGCCTCGACGACCCGGCGGGGCTTCGGGATCGTCGCGACCGGGGTCCGCGAGGAGCGCCGCCGGTTCTCGCTGGCGGTGTTCGGCTCGGTCGTCTACGGCGCGATGACGGTCGCGGACGCCTGGGTGCTCGGCTGGGCCACCGATCACGTCGTGACGCCGTCGTTCCGGGACGGCGAGCTGGCGACCGGGGCGGCCGTGGTGGCGTCGCTGCTGTTCGTGACGGTCGCGATCCTGCGTGCCTGGGGCGTGATCGTCCGCAGGCTGGTCGGCGGTGCGGTGTTCTACCGGCTGCTCGCCTCGTACCGCCGCCGGGTGACGCGCCGCTACCTTGCGCTGCCGATGCGATGGCACGCCGCGCACCCGACCGGGCGGCTGCTCTCGAACGCCAACGCCGACGTCGAGGCCACCTGGGCGGTGATGATGCCGCTGCCGATGGCGGTCGGCGTCGCCGCGATGCTGGTGGCTGCGGTGGGCGCGATGCTCATGGCCGACGTCGTGCTGACGCTGGTCGGTCTCGTGGTCTTCCCGCTGCTCTTCGCCGTGAACGTCGGCTACCAGCGACTGCTGTCGCCGCGCGTCACACGGGCCCAGGAGCTGCGTGCGACGGTCAGTGCGATCGCGCACGAGTCGTTCGACGGTGCGCAGGTCGTCAAGACCCTGGGGCGCGAGTCCGAGGAGACCGCACGCTTCGCCACCTCGGCCGAGGACCTGCGCGACGCGAACATCGCCGCGGGCCGGATCCGCTCGGTCTTCGACCCCGTGATCGAGGCGCTCCCGAACATCGCGGTCCTGCTCGTCGTCGTGATCGGCGTCGAGCGTGTGCTCGCGGGCGACATCGAGGCCGGAGCGGTCGTCCAGGTCGCCTATCTCTTCACCGTGGTCGGGTTCCCGTTGCGCGCGTTCGGCTGGGTGCTCGGCGAGCTCCCCCGTACGGTCGTCGGCTGGGACCGCGTCGACTCCGTGCTGCAGGCCCGCGGCGACATGCCGTACGGCGACCGCGACCTCCCGGCCCCTTCCGACCACGATTCGTCGACTTCCGGCGTGAACGGCGACGCCGATTCGCGCCGCAACTCGACGAACCGGGGTCGGGGTGCGCGGCTGGAGGTCGACGGGCTGCGCTTCGGGTACGACCCGGCACGCCCGGTCCTGGACGACCTGACGTTCACGGTGGAGCCGGGGTCGGTCACCGCGGTGGTCGGTCTGACGGGCGCCGGGAAGTCGACGCTGGCGTCCCTCGTGGACCGGCTCGTCGACCCGGACGCCGGTGCGGTCCGGCTCGACGGGACCGACGTCCGCGACCTGAGTCACGAGGCGCTGGCGCGCGCTGTCGCCCTGGTCCCGCAGCACACGTTCGTCTTCGACGACACGGTGCGCGACAACGTGGCGCTCGGTGCTGGTGCGGACGACGAGCGGGTCTGGTCCGCGCTCGAGGTCGCGCAGGCCGCGGAGTTCGTGTCCACGCTCCCCGAGGGGCTCGACACCCGGCTCGGTGAGCGCGGGACGTCGCTGTCGGGCGGGCAGCGGCAGCGGGTCGCGCTGGCGCGTGCGCTCGTCCGTGAGCCGCGGCTGCTCGTGCTGGACGATGCGACGAGTGCGCTGGACGCCGACGTCGAGCAGCGGATCCTGCGCTCGCTCGCGGCGACCACCGCGGCCGGGGCGGGCCCGACGGTGTTCGTGGTCGCCTACCGCAAGGCGACGATCGCGCTGGCCGACGAGGTGCTGTTCCTGGCCGACGGCCGGATCGTCGACCGCGGTCCTCACACGGACCTCGTCGCGCGCTCACCTGAGTACGCCGAGATCGTGCAGGCCTACGACACGGAGGCGGCGACGTGAGCACGCAGACGAGCACCGTCGGGTCGTCCGAGCAGCGGATCAGCGGCCTCGCCGTCCTGCGGCGCGGATTCGCGCTGTCGCCGGCCCTGGCCGACGGCCTCGGCCTGACGCTGCTGCTCGCCGCGCTGTCCACCGTCGGTGCGGCGGTGGTGCCGATCGTCATCCAGGTGGCGATCGACGACGGGCTGGCCTCGGACGCCGGGCCCGACGAGGGTGCCGTCGTGCGCTGGGTCGTGGTCGCGACCGGGATCGTCCTGCTCACCGCGGTCTGCGCAGCCTGGATGAAGGTCCGGCTGTTCACCGCCAGCGAGCGCGGGCTCGCACAGCTGCGCGAGCGCGCGTTCCGTCACGTGCACGACCTGTCGGTGCTGACCCAGGACCGCGAGCGCCGCGGCGCCCTCGTCTCGAGGGTCACCTCCGACATCGACCAGGTCTCGCTGTT
The DNA here is from genome assembly GCF_002797495.1 of Mumia flava. Classification (NCBI taxonomy): domain Bacteria; kingdom Bacillati; phylum Actinomycetota; class Actinomycetes; order Propionibacteriales; family Nocardioidaceae; genus Mumia; species Mumia flava. The sequence continues at coordinate 210,069 of NZ_PGEZ01000001.1, read as the reverse complement.
CCTCCAGTTCAACGGGATCATGATCGTGGTCAGCCTCGGCCAGGTCCTGGTCGCGACCATCATCATGGCGTTCTACAGCGTGCCCCTGACGGTGGTCGTGTGGCTGTGCTTCCTGCCACTGATCGGGAGTCTCTGGTTCTTCCAGGGCCGGCTCTCCCGGGCGTACGACCGGGCGCGCGCGACGGTCGGCACGATGCTCGCCGTGATCGCCGAGCCGGTCGTCGGGGCCGCCGTGGTCCGCTCGTACGGGATCGAGCGCCGCACCCAGGACCGCATCGACGACGCGATCGACACCAACCTGCGGGCCAACCTGCGCGCGCAGCGTCTCGTCGCCGTCACGTTCGCCTCGGCCGGGATGGCCGCCGGGCTCGCGAACGCCGCGGTGATCGTGGTCGGCGTGCTGCTGGGCCTCGCCGGCGGCCTCACGGTCGGTGGGGTGATCGCGTTCGCCTTCCTCGTCGGGCTGTTCGTGGGCCCGGTGCAGCAGGCCACCCAGGTGCTGACCGAGGCCCAGAACGCGATCTCGTCGTGGCGCCGGGTGATCGAGATCCTCGACACGCCCGCGGACGTCCCGGATCCCGGACCGGCCGGCAGCCCGCTGCCCGACGAGGCGCTCGAGGTGGCCCTGGAGAAGGTGCGCTACGCCTATCCGGGCGGCCCGGACGTGCTGCGCGACCTCGACGTGACCGTGCAGCCGCGGCAGCGCGTCGCCGTCGTCGGGGAGACCGGTTCGGGCAAGTCGACGTTCGCGAAGCTCGTCACGCGTCTCGTGGATCCCGGCGACGGCGTGGTCCGGATCGGGGGTGTCGACCTGCGCGACGTGCCGTTCGCGACGCTGCGCTCGCGCGTCGTGATGGTGCCGCAGGAGGGTTTCCTCTTCGACGCGACGCTGGCCGACAACCTGCGGTACGGCGACCTCGGTGCGACGCGTGAGCAGATGGTCGCGGCGTTCGAGTCGCTCGGGATCGGCGACTGGTTCGCCGGGCTGCCCGACGGCCTGGACACGCAGGTCGGTCAGCGCGGCGAGTCGCTGTCGGCGGGGGAGCGGCAGCTCGTCGCGCTCGCCCGCGCGTACCTCGCCGACCCGGACCTGCTCGTGCTCGACGAGGCCACGAGCGCGGTCGACCCGCAGACCGAGATGCGCGCGTCGCGGGCGTTGGAGCGGCTGCTCGCCGGCCGGACGTCGATCGTGATCGCCCACCGGCTGTCGACCGCGCAGGCCGCCGAGCGGGTGCTGGTGTTCGACCACGGCGTCCTGGTCGAGGACGGCGCGCACCAGGGGCTCGTCGAGGCCGACGGCGTGTACGCACGGCTGTACGCGTCGTGGGTCGCCCAGACGCACCTCGGCCTCGACCGCTCGGCGCACGACCGGTCGGGGGAGGAGCGCCGCGGCCTCGACGAGGCCGGCGAGGAGCCGTCGGAGGACCCGTGGGAGAACGAGGCTCCTGGACTGGTTTGGGAGGATGGTGAGCGTGACTGACGCACCTCGACTGGACCCGGCCGTGGCCGACCGGCTCAAGCGTGACCAGGCCGGGCTCGTCCCTGCGGTCGTGCAGGAGGCCGACACGTTGGCCGTGCTCATGGTCGGCTGGATGGACGACGAGGCGCTGCGCCGCACGCTGACCACCGGCCGCTCGACGTTCTGGAGCCGCAGCCGCGGCGAGTACTGGGTGAAGGGCGAGACCTCCGGCCACGTCCAGCACGTCCGCGAGGTCCGGCTGGACTGCGACGGGGACACGCTGCTCGTGAAGGTGTCCCAGACCGGCCCGTCGTGCCACACCGGAGCCACCACGTGCTTCGACGACGGGCTGCTCCCGCTCGGGTCGTCCGCGTGAGCGCGCGGGGCTACGGGCTGACGGTCCTCGCCGGGACGGCGGGGGGCGCCGCAGCGGTGTTCTGCGCGTCGCAGCCCTGGGCCCGGGTGACCGTCGAGACCCAGGGGCTGGCTCGCGACGTGGTCTCGGTCAGCGGCAACGACGCCGTCGGGATCGTCGGCGGCACCGGCCTGGTCGTCGCGGCCGGGTCGGTGGCGGTCCTCGCGTCCTCGGGCTGGGTCCGTCGAGCGGTCGGCGCGGTCGTCGCGCTCGCGGCGGTCGTCGGTCTGGTCGCGGTCCTGAGCGCGCCCGGCGGCGTCCACGACGCGCTTGCGCGTGCGCTCGCCGACTCTCCCGCCATGGCCGGCGACGCCGCGATGCAGGAGCGCCTCGCCGATGCGGCCACGGCGACCTGGTGGCGGTGGGGCGCCGCGGCCGGCCTCACGGTCGGGGCGGTGGCCGGTCTGGCGACCGTCTGGCTCGGGGCGGCCTGGCCGTCGATGGGCCGCCGCTACGACTCGATCGGTCAGCAGCGCGCCGACGCGGACGACGATCCCTGGAAGGCGCTGGACCGCGGGGAGGACCCGACCGTCTAGGCTGTCGTGCGACGACACGATGCTCAACGAGAGGCTCTTCGACGATGCACGGTTCCTCCCCGGCCGCGTGGACCGCGGTCATCATCTGCCTGGTCGGCTTCACCGTCGGGGGGATCGCACTCCTGCTCGGCCCGGCCTGGGTGATGTTCTGGGTCGGTGTCGCGCTGACGCTCGGCTCCGCGGTCGTCGGCAAGATCATGTCCGCCGCAGGCATGGGCGCCAAGGCACACTGAGCACGGCGGGAGGGGGAAGCATGTCGGACCAGCAGCAGCCACCACCGCACGGGGACGAGCCGGGCACGGGCCAGCAGCCGCCGCCGGGCTACGGCCAGCAGCCTCCTTCGGGCTACGGCCAGCAGCCGCAGTACGGTCAGCCGCCGCAGCCTCCGCAGTACGGCCAGTACGGCGGGGACGGGTCTGCCTACGTGCAGCCGGAGTACGTCCCGCCGACCCCGTACGCGAGCTGGATCGCCCGGGTCGGCGCGTACCTCCTCGACTACCTGATCGTCCTGGTGCTCGCCCTGATCCCGGCGGTGATCGGGGTCGTCCTCGTCGCGGTCTCGGTGACGACGACGACCGAGAGCACGAGCACGAGCACGACCGCGCAGAGCGAGGTCACCAACGCCGGCCTCTTCGCCTTCGGGATGATGCTGCTCGTGCTGTCCGGGATCGTGGCGATCGGCTTCGATCTGTGGAACCAGGGGATCCGTCAGGGGACGAAGGGGCAGAGCCTCGGCAAGCAGGTCGTCGGCATCCGCGTCATCGAGATCGCGACCGCGCAGCCGCAGGGTGCCGGCAAGGGTTTCCTGCGCTGGCTGCTCCTGGTGATCCTGTTCAACGCGTGCTTCCTCGACGTGCTGTGGCCGTTGTGGGACAAGAAGAAGCAGACCTGGCACGACATGATCGTCAGCTCGGTGGTGGTCCAGGCGTGACCGTGCCGCCGACGCAGTCGCCCGACCCGGCAGCGCCGGAGCTGGGGTCGCGTCGGCAGGCTCTCCGCGCCCCGGCGCTGGTCGGCGTCGCCGGCCTGACCGCCGCGCTCCTCCTGCACGTCCGTGATCCCAACAGTCCCGGCAGCTGGGGGTTCTGCCCGTTCGAGACGGTGACCGGGTGGGACTGCCCCGGGTGCGGCGGTCTGCGGGCCGTGCACGCCCTGACCGACCTCGATCTCGGTGCCGCGCTGTCGAGCAACGTGTTCGCCGTCCTGCTCGTGGGGGTGCTGGCGGTGGCGTTCGTCGCCTGGATCCCGCGACGCCTCGCCGACCCGTCCGCGCGGATGATCGTGATCTCGTCCCGGACGGGGTTGGTGATCCTCGCGGTGCTCGCGGTGTTCACGGTCGTCCGCAACACCCCCTGGGGGGCGTGGCTCGCAGCCTGACACGCCGTCCGCCGTCGGTGACACCATCGTGCCCCGTCGGTGAAACCCCCGTGCCGGGGCGACGCGGCCGCAGTACGCTCACGCGAGCGGCGAGGGCGGATCGGGGGACCGCCCGGACCGCGCGATCGGGGGAGCCGTGTCGCACCAGCAGGAGCCGCCGTACGGTGAGCAGCCGTACGGCCAGCCGGCGCCACCGGGCACCGGCTACACCACGCCCGACTACGTCCCGCCCAGCCCGTACGCCGGCTGGTGGTCGCGTGTCGGGGCCTACCTGATCGACGGGTTGATCGGGGCGGTCATCGCGCTGATCCCGGCGGTCGTCGGGGGCGTGCTGCTGGCGGCCGGGGGAGGCACCGATGCCGAGGGGGACGTCGAGAACGGTGGTCTCGTCGCACTCGGGATCGTGCTCCTCGTCCTCGCGTGGCTGCTCGCCCTGCTCTTCCAGCTCTGGAACCAGGGCATCCGGCAGGGTTCGCGGGGCCAGAGCATCGGCAAGGGTGTGCTCGGCATCAGGGTGATCGAGATGGCGACCGGACAGCCGCTCGGCGCGGGCAGGGGCGTGCTGCGCTGGATCCTGCTCGTCGTCCTCTACGGCCTGTGCTTCCTGGACGTGCTGTGGCCGTTGTGGGACAAGAAGAAGCAGACCTGGCACGACATGATCGTCGGCTCCGTCGTCGTCCGGGCCTGACGGCCGGTCTCGCAGGCGCGGCGGGACCGGCACGTCAGGCCGGCGGGTCTCAGCTCCAGACGGTGAGCCGCAGCACGGTTCCGACGACCCAGATGACCAGGACCACGGTGCTCACGATCACCGCTGCCTGAGCGATGCCCCGTCCACCGACGATGCCGCCGCTCTGGTCGATCTCGGTCCTCGCCTGGCGACCCAGGATGAGCCCGACGATGCTGAGGGGGCCGCACAGCAGTCCGAGGACGCCGAGGACGAGACCCCAGACCGCCTTCTGCGACGTGCGCGGCTGCGCGGGGCCTCCACCCGGGTCGGGCGGCGGCTGAGGCGGGTAGCTCATGGGATCCCTTTCTGCAGGTGTCGTGGCGCGACCATTGTGGCGGTCGCGGCCTGTCGCCGCGAGCCCCTGCCCACAGGGTGGAGCCGTGCGTGCGTACATCGACGCACCGCCGTACGACCGGTGTCGATCGGGCACGGACACCCACCCGCCGCCGACCGTGATCCGCGCCTCGTTACCCTGGATGCATCACCGGGGCCCGGGGACGGGGCGTCGGTCACACGGGTGGAAGGGAGGTCCGCGATGTCGGTGCTCGACGAGATCATCGCCGGGGTCCAGGAGGATCTCGAGGCACGCATGACGGCTCTTCCACTCGACGACCTCAAGCAGGTCGCGGCCCGGCAGGATCCCGCGCTCGACCCGATGCCGACGTTCCGGGCGGACGGGGTTTCGGTCATCGCGGAGGTCAAGCGGGCGAGCCCCTCGAAGGGAGCGCTGGCCGAGATCAAGGACCCCGCGGCCCTCGCGGTCGACTACGCCGCGGGCGGCGCGGCCGCGATCTCGGTGCTGACCGAGCAGCGCCGATTCTCCGGGAGCCTGGACGACCTCAGGGCCGTCCGCGCCCGCGTGGCGTGCCCGGTGCTGCGCAAGGACTTCATCACGACGTCGTACCAGCTGTGGGAGGCCCGCGCCGCCGGTGCCGACATGGCGCTGCTGATCGTCGCCGCGCTCGAGCAGACCGTGCTCGTGTCGCTGATCGAGCGGGCTCGCTCGATCGGTCTGACCCCGCTGGTCGAGGTGCACGACGAGGAGGAGGTCGAGCGCGCGATCGACGCCGGTGCCGCGCTCGTCGGGGTCAACGCCCGCAACCTCAAGACCCTCGAGGTCGACCGCACGACGTTCTCCCGGCTCGCGCCCCGGATCCCCGACGGCGTCGTGAAGGTCGCCGAGTCCGGCGTCCGGGACACCAAGGACGTGATCGAGTACGCCCGCGCCGGTGCCGAGGTGGTCCTCGTCGGCGAGACGCTGGTCACCGGCGGCAACCCGCGCTCGACGGTCGCCGACCTGGTGGCGGCGGGGTCCCACCCCGCGCTCCAGCACCGCGGCTGAGCAGCGCCGCCCCGGCCTCGTGGCGTTGAGGCGGTCTGGGAGGATCGGGGCATGAGCACCTCATCGGCCTCGGTCGAGGCCTCGCCGTCCTCGGTGCCCGACGCACGTGGGCACTTCGGCCGCTTCGGCGGCCGGTTCATGCCGGAGGCGCTGATCGCGCCTCTCGACGAGCTCGAGCGATCCTGGCGCGAGGCGCAGGCCGACCCGACGTTCACCGGTGAGCTCGAGCGGATGATGCACGAGTACGCCGGGGTCCCGAGCCTGCTGTACGACGCGACGCGGCTGTCGCAGCGTGCCGGGGCACGGATCCTGCTCAAGCGCGAGGACCTGAACCACACCGGCGCCCACAAGGTCCGCAACGTGCTCGGCCAGGCGCTGCTCACCAAGCGGATGGGCAAGCACCGGGTGATCGCGGAGACCGGCGCCGGCCAGCACGGCGTCGCCACCGCGACCGCGTGCGCCTACCTCGACCTCGAGTGCATCGTCTACATGGGCGAGGTCGACACCGAGCGCCAGGCGCTGAACGTCGCCCGGATGCAGATGCTGGGCGCGACGGTCGTGCCGGTCACCACGGGCAGCCGTACGCTCAAGGACGCGATCAACGAGGCGCTGCGCGACTGGGTCGCGAACGTCGAGTCCACCCACTACCTGCTCGGTACGGCGGCGGGCGCGCACCCGTTCCCGACGCTGGTCCGCGACCTGACCCGCGGGATCGGCGACGAGGCCCGTGCGCAGTGCCTCGAGCTGACCGGCGCGCTCCCGGACGCCGCGGTCGCCTGCGTGGGCGGCGGCTCGAACGCGATCGGCCTGTTCGCCGGGTTCGTCGACGACCCATCGGTGCGGCTGTACGGGTTCGAGGCGGGCGGAGACGGGTTCGAGACCGGACGGCACGCGGCGACGATCACCGCGGGCGACGTCGGTGTCCTGCACGGCACCCGCTCGTACCTCCTCCAGGACGCCGACGGCCAGACGATCGAGTCGCACTCGATCTCCGCCGGACTGGACTACCCGGGCGTCGGGCCGGAGCACGCGTGGCTCGCCGAGACCGGGCGCGCGACGTACGCCCCGATCACCGACGACGAGGCGATGGCGGCGTTCGACCTGTTGTGCAAGACCGAGGGGATCATCCCGGCGATCGAGTCGGCGCACGCGATCGCCGGCGCCCTCAAGGTCGCCGCGGACCTCGGGCCGGACGCCACGATCGTGGTCAACCTGTCCGGGCGCGGCGACAAGGACGTCCACACGGCTGCCGAGTACTTCGGCCTGCTCGGAGGGGGAGAGGCGTGAGCCGGCTCGACGACGTCCTGGCGGCGACCCGGGCCGAGGGGCGCCCGGCGCTGGTCGGCTACCTGCCCGCAGGCTTCCCGGACAAGCAGACCGCGATCGACGCGATCGTCGCGATGGTCGACGGCGGCGTCGACGTGGTCGAGATCGGCCTGCCGTACTCCGACCCCGTGATGGACGGGCCGACGATCCAGAAGGCCGCCGACGCGGCCCTGCGCCACGGCTTCCGCGTCGACGACCTCTTCGAGACCGTGGAAGCGGTCGCCGCGACCGGCGCCCCGACGCTGGTGATGACCTACTGGAACCCGGTCGAGCGGCTCGGCGTCGACCGGTTCTCGGCTCGGATGGCCGAGGCGGGCGGTGCCGGACTGATCACGCCGGACCTGATCCCGGACGAGGCCGAGGAGTGGGTCGCCGCGTCGGACGCGCACGGCCTGGACCGCGTGTTCCTGGTCGCGCCGTCCTCGACCGACGAGCGGATCGCGATGACCGCGAAGGCCTCGTCGGGCTTCCTCTACGCGACCTCGGTGATGGGCGTGACCGGCGCCCGCGGCGCGACCAGCGATGCGGCGCCGCGCCTCGTCGAGCGGGTCCGCGGGCTGTCCGACCTGCCGGTCGGGATCGGGCTCGGTGTCAGCAACGGCGACCAGGCGGCGGAGATCGGCGCGTTCGCCGACCTCGTGATCGTCGGTTCGGCGCTGGTCGGCTGTCTGCTGGACCACCCGGACGACCCGGTCGCCGGCGTGGCAGCCGTCCGGCTGCTCGCCGAGGACCTGCGCAGCGGCGTCGAGCGTGCACGGACGGAGCAGCTGCGATGATCGTCGCGTCCATCCCCAGCCCGGCCGAGTCGGTCTGGCACATCGGTCCGTTCCCGCTGCGTGCGTACGCCCTGTGCATCATCGCCGGCGTCGTCGCGGCGATCTGGGTCGGCGACCGGCGATTCCAGGCGCGGGGCGGCAAGCCCGGGGCGGTCGCCGACATCGCCATCTGGGCGATCCCGTTCGGTCTGGTCGGCGCTCGGCTGTACCACGTGCTGACGAGTCCGGAGCTGTACTTCGCCGACGGGCGCGACCCGATCCGGGCGCTCTACATCTGGGAGGGCGGCCTCGGGATCTGGGGCGCGATCTCGCTCGGCGCTCTCGGCGCGTACATCGGTGCGCGCCGCCACGGCGTGAGGTTCCTGCCGCTCGCCGATGCGCTCGCGCCCGGGATCCTGCTCGGACAGGCGATCGGGCGCTGGGGCAACTGGTTCAACCAGGAGCTGTACGGAGGGCCGACGGACCGCCCGTGGGGACTCGAGATCGACCCCGCGCACCGGCCGGCCGAATACATCGACCAGGCGACGTTCCACCCGACCTTCCTCTACGAGTCGATCTGGAGCCTGGTCGGCTTCTTCGTCCTGATCTGGGCCGACCGGCGCTGGCGCCTGGGCGGTGGCCGGGTCGCCGCGCTGTACGTCGCGGTCTACACGCTCGGACGATTCTTCGTCGAAGGTGTGCGGATCGACACCGCGCACGAGTTCCTCGGGCTGCGCCTCAACCAGTGGACCTCGCTGGTGCTGTTCGCGCTCGCGATCGGTTACTTCGTGTGGCGCACGCGCACCGGGACCGGCGAGCGGGAGAAGGTCGTCCAGGTGACCGAGGGCTGGCCGCCGCAGGGCGAGGGCCCCGCCGGCGGTGCAGGCGATGCAGCCGGCGGTGCGGCCGGCGGTGACGCTGCGGACACGCCCGACGGCGACGGGGACGCGGTCGACGGCGTCGCCGACCCGGACGACGCATCCCGAGGCGATGCCGCGACCGACGACGTGGAGTCGGGCGAGTCGGGCACGGGCGAGTCGGGCACGGGTGAGTCGGGCACGGAGTCCGCGGTCGCCCCGTCGGACCGCGATCGCCGCGACGACGCCTGACCTCGCTCCCGCGTCGACCGACGGCGTCGCAGCGCGGCGTCGCGCCCTCCCGTACGTGCCTGCACCCGAGCCGCCTTGGTCCCGTCAGCCGGATCGTGCCTGCGAACGGTCGTCGCCGTGGTCGCGTTCGCCGGCACGTCCGTCTGGCTCGGACCCACCGTGGTTCGTCGGTGAGGTGGTTCCCACGTCATCCGGGCGGCGGTGAGCAGGTTCCCACGCGTTCCGTCGGGTGGTGGATGAGTTCCCACGCGAGCGCCGTTGGTGGGAACCAGCTCACCGGCGGCTCGGGGGAGGGGCGGTGGCGTACGGGTGGCGGTGAGGTGGTTCCCACGCGAGCGACGGTGGTGGGAACCAGCTCACCGACCGCCCGGGCGCCGGACCCCCGCCGCCGGGCACGCGTACGACTCGCCCCGCACCGGCCGTACGGCGCGACGTGGCCGCCGCGGACCTCCGCGACGGTTGACCCGGCCGCATCCCCGGTGTGATCGTCTGAACAGGGCCGCCGGTGGCGGGGAGCCCGCAACAATCATGTAACCTGGGCACAGCATGTTGAGGGCCAAGGTCGTCCCTTTGGTTGCTTTGTCTTGCTGCCGGACTCCGGAGCCCCGCATGTGCGCGTGCCCGGAGTCCGTACAGCGCCAACGCGAAGACGACGGGAGAAGGGCTGCATGCGCGCAATCCCCCCTGCTCAGGGTCTGTACACCGGGCGCGACGAGCACGACGCCTGCGGTGTCGCATTCGTCGCCACCCTGACCGGCGAGCCGACCCACGACATCGTGGCCAAGGGCCTGGAGGCCCTGCGCAACCTCGACCACCGCGGTGCGGTCGGCGCCGAGGTCGACTCCGGCGACGGCGCCGGCATCCTGATCCAGGTGCCCGACGCGTTCCTGCGTGACGAGGTGCCGTTCGCACTGCCGGATGCCGGCGCGTACGCCGTGGGGATCGCTTTTCTGCCGGCCGACGCGGACGAGGCCCAGAAGGCACGCGACGCCGTCGAGGCGGTCGCGGAGCAGGAGCAGCTCAGCGTGCTCGGATGGCGCGACGTCCCGGTCGAGCCGGGGATCCTCGGGACGACCTCGCGGTCGACGATGCCGACGTTCGCCCAGGTCTTCGTGGCCGACGACGCCGGGGACGCGAGCGGGATCGACCTCGACCGGCGCACGTTCGCGCTGCGCAAGCGCGCCGAGCACGAGCTCGACGTGTACTTCCCGTCGCTGTCGGCACGCACCGTCACGTACAAGGGGATGCTCACGACCGACCAGCTCGACCGCTTCTTCCCCGACCTCGTCGACCCGCGGATCGCCTCGGCGCTCGCGGTCGTGCACAGCCGGTTCTCGGCGAACACCTTCCCCAGCTGGCCGCTGGCCCACCCGTTCCGCTTCATCGCGCACAACGGCGAGATCAACACCGCACGCGGCAACCGCAACTGGATGCGGGCCCGCGAGGCGCTGCTCGCCTCCGACGTGATCCCCGGCGACCTCGAGCGGCTGTACCCGATCGTGGACCCCGACGACTCCGACTCGGCGTCGTTCGACGAGGTGCTCGAGCTCCTCCACCTCGGGGGACGGAGCCTGCCGCACGCGATGATGATGATGATCCCGGAGGCGTGGGAGAACAACCCGGTGATGGACCCGGCGCTGCGGGCCTTCTACGAGTTCCACGCCACGCTGATGGAGCCGTGGGACGGGCCGGCGTGCGTCGTCTTCACCGACGGTACGCAGGTCGGCGCCGTGCTCGACCGCAACGGCCTGCGCCCGGGTCGCTACGCCGTCACCGCCGACGGTCTCGTCGTGCTCGCGTCCGAGGCCGGCGTGCTCGACCTCGACCAGACGACGGTCGTGAGCAAGGGCCGCCTCGAGCCCGGCCAGATGTTCCTGCTCGACCTGGACGAGCACCGCGTCGTCCCGAACTCCGAGATCAAGGACGACCTCGCGGGCGCGCACCCGTACGAGGAGTGGCTGTACTCCGGGCTGGTGCGTTTCTCCGACCTGCCCGAGATCGAGCACGTCGTGCACACCCACGCGTCGGTGACGCGGCGCCAGCAGGTCTTCGGCTACACCGAGGAGGAGCTGCGGATCCTCGTCACGCCGATGGCGCGCACGGGCGCGGAGCCGATCGGGTCGATGGGCACCGACACCCCGATCGCGGTGCTCTCGGAGCGGCCGCGGCTGCTCTTCGACTACTTCACCCAGCAGTTCGCGCAGGTCACGAACCCGCCGCTGGACGCGATCCGCGAGGAGCTCGTCACGTCGCTGCTCGGCACGATCGGCTCCGAGGGCAACCTGCTCGAGGCCACGCCGGCGTCGTGCCGTCAGCTCCAGATGGCGTTCCCCGTGATCACCAACGACGAGCTCGCGAAGATCCGCCACGTCAACCGGCACGGCAACATGCCGGGCTTCGAGACGTACGTGGTCCGCGGGCTGTACGACGTCGACGGCGGCGCCGAGGCGCTGCGGGCCCGGATCGACGGGATGTGCGCGGAGGTGTCGTCGGCGATCGCCGAGGGCGCCCGGATCATCGTCCTGTCGGACCGGCACTCCAACCACGAGCTGGGGCCGATCCCGTCGCTGCTGATGACCGGCGCGATCCACCACCACCTGGTCCGGGAGAAGACCCGCACCCAGGTCGGCCTGGTCGTCGAGACCGGTGACGTGCGCGAGGTGCACCACGTCGCGCTGCTGCTCGGCTACGGCGCCTCGGCCGTCAACCCCTACCTCGCGCTGGAGACGGCCGAGGACCTCGCACGCGAGGGTGTCTACGTCGACAGCGTGGCTCCTGACGCGGCCGTCCAGAACCTGCGCAAGGCGCTCGGCAAGGGCGTGCTCAAGGTGATGTCGAAGATGGGCGTCTCGACCGTCGCCTCCTACACGGGCGCGCAGATCTTCGAGGCCGTCGGTCTGTCGCCGGACCTGGTCGCGCGCTACTTCACCGGCACCACCTCGCGGCTCGGCGGCGTCGATCTCGCCGTGATCGCGGAGGAGGTCCGGCAGCGCCACGCCAAGGCGTACCCGACCGCCGGGATCTCGGCGTCGCGCCGTCACCTCGAGGTCGGCGGCGAGTACCAGTGGCGCCGCGACGGCGCGGAGCACCTGTTCGACCCCGAGACCGTCTTCCGGCTGCAGCACTCGACCCGGGCGGGGCGCTACGACGTCTTCAAGCAGTACACCCAGCGTGTCGACGACCAGTCGCAGCGGCTGATGACGCTGCGCGGGCTGCTCAAGCTGAAGGACGGCGTCCGCCCGGCGATCAGCGTCGACGAGGTCGAGCCGGTCAGCGCGATCGTCAAGCGCTTCTCCACCGGCGCGATGTCGTACGGCTCGATCAGCCAGGAGGCGCACGAGACCCTCGCGGTCGCGATGAACCGCCTCGGGGCGAAGTCGAACACCGGTGAGGGCGGCGAGGACCCGGAGCGGCTCCACGACCCCGAGCGGCGCAGCGCGATCAAGCAGGTCGCGTCGGGCCGGTTCGGCGTGACCGCGGAGTACCTCACGAACTCCGACGACATCCAGATCAAGATGGCCCAGGGCGCGAAGCCCGGTGAGGGCGGCCAGCTGCCCGGCCCGAAGGTGTACCCGTGGGTGGCGAAGACGCGGCACTCCACACCGGGCGTCGGGCTGATCTCCCCGCCGCCGCACCACGACATCTACTCGATCGAGGATCTCAAGCAGCTGATCCACGACCTGAAGAACGCCAACCCGTCCGCGCGCGTCCACGTGAAGCTGGTCGCCGAGGCCGGCGTCGGTACGGTCGCCGCGGGCGTCTCCAAGGCGCACGCCGACGTCGTGCTGATCTCCGGCCACGACGGCGGTACGGGCGCCTCGCCGCTCACGTCGCTGAAGCACGCGGGCGGTCCGTGGGAGCTCGGGCTCGCCGAGACGCAGCAGACGTTGCTGCTGAACGGCCTGCGTGACCGGATCGTGGTCCAGGCCGACGGCCAGATGAAGACCGGGCGCGACGTCGTGATCGCGGCGCTGCTCGGGGCCGAGGAGTTCGGCTTCGCGACCGCCCCGCTGGTGGTCTCGGGCTGCATCATGATGCGGGTCTGCCACCTCGACACGTGCCCCGTGGGCGTGGCGACCCAGAACCGCGAGCTGCGCAAGAAGTTCTCGGGCAAGCCCGAGTTCGTCGTGAACTTCTTCGAGTACATCGCCGAGGAGGTCCGCGAGTACCTCGCGGCGCTGGGCTTCCGCTCGATCGACGAGGCGGTCGGTCACGCCGAGATGCTCGACACCACCGAGGCGGTCGCGCACTGGAAGGCCAGCGGCCTCGACCTGAGTCCGATCCTGCACGTGCCGGAGCTGCCCGAGGGGGCGGCGCTGCACCAGGTCGTCGGCCAGGACCACGGGCTGGACCGCGCGCTCGACAACGAGCTGATCGCGCTCTCGACCGACGCGCTGGAGCGCGGCGAGCCGGTGCGGGCCCAGCTCGAGATCCGCAACGTCAACCGCACGGTCGGCACGATGCTCGGCCACGAGGTGACCAAGCGCTACCGCGGTGCGGGCCTGCCCGAGGGCACGATCGACATCACGTTCACCGGCTCGGCCGGCCAGTCGTTCGGTGCGTTCCTGCCGCGCGGCATCACGATGCGGCTCGAGGGCGACGGCAACGACTACGTCGGCAAGGGTCTGTCCGGCGGGCGGCTGGTGATCCGGCCACCGCGGGACGCGCGGTTCGTCGCCGAGGACCAGATCATCGCCGGCAACGTGATCGGGTACGGCGCGACCGGGGGCGAGGTCTTCGTACGCGGCCGGGCGGGCGAGCGCTTCTGCGTGCGCAACTCCGGTGCGACCGCCGTGGTCGAGGGCGTGGGCGACCACGCCTGCGAGTACATGACCGGCGGGACGGTCGTGATCCTCGGCCGTACGGGCCGCAACGTCGCGGCCGGGATGAGCGGCGGCGTCGCGTACGTCCTCGACCTGGACACCGACCTGGTGAACCCGGAGATGGTCGAGGTGCACGAGGTCGGCGACCCCGACGAGCTCCGGGCGATCGTGGCCCGGCACGCCGAGGAGACCGGGTCCGCGGTCGCCGAACGGCTGCTCGCCGACTGGGACGCGTCGGTGGCGCGATTCAGCGAGGTCATGCCGATGGACTACCGCCGGGTGCTGCAGGCGCGGACCGCGGCGCAGGAGGCCGGTCTCGGCGAGGACGAGACCACCGCAGCGATGATGGAGGCAGCGATCCGTGGCTGATCCGAAGGGTTTCATGAAGACGCCGCGCGAGGTGGCGAAGCGTCGTCCGGTCACCGAGCGCATCCACGACTGGAACGAGGTCTACCCCGGCGGCCCGGGGCGCGCGCTGCTGCCGATCATCACCGAGCAGGCCGGGCGGTGCATGGACTGCGGGATCCCGTTCTGCCACTCCGGCTGCCCGCTGGGCAACCTGATCCCGGAGTGGAACGACCTGGTCTGGCGCGACGACTGGTCGGAGGCGATGGCGCGGCTGCACGCGACCAACAACTTCCCCGAGTTCACCGGGAGGCTGTGCCCGGCGCCGTGCGAGACGGCGTGCGTGGTCGGCATCAACCGTGACCCGGTCACGATCAAGAACGTCGAGGTCGCGATCATCGACCGTGCCTGGGACGACGGCGGCGTCGTGCCGGAGCCGCCCGAGTGGCTGACCGGCAAGACGGTCGCCGTGATCGGGTCCGGGCCCGCGGGCCTCGCGGTCGCGCAGCAGCTCACCCGTGCCGGTCACACCGTCGCGGTGTACGAGCGTGACGACAAGCCCGGCGGGCTGCTCCGCTACGGCATCCCGGAGTTCAAGATGGAGAAGTCCGTCCTGGACCGCCGGGTCGCGCAGATGGAGGCCGAGGGGACGGTGTTCCGCTGCGGGTCGGCCGCCGGCGAGACGCTGACGGGCTCGGACCTGCGTGACCGCTACGACGCGGTGGTGATCGCGACGGGCTCGACCGTGCGGCGCGACCTGCCTGCCGAGGGCCGCGAGCTCGGTGGGATCCACCAGGCGATGGAGTACCTTCCGCAGGCCAACCGCGTCGCGCTCGGCGAGTCCGTGCTCGACCAGATCACGGCCGAGGGCAAGGACGTCATCATCATCGGCGGCGGCGACACCGGCGCGGACTGCCTCGGCACCGCGATCCGCCAGCAGGCACGCTCGATCGTGCAGCTGGAGATCATGCCGCGGCCGGGCGAGGACCGTCCGGGTCACCAGCCCTGGCCGACGTACCCGATGATCTACCGCGTCGCCTCCGCCCACGAGGAGGGCGGCGACCGGGTCTACTCGGTCTCGACGAAGCAGTTCGTCGGCGATGCCGACGGCAACGTCGCGTCGCTGCGCCTGGTCGAGGTCGAGATGGCCGACGGGAAGCTGACCGAGGTCGAGGGGACCGAGCGCGAGATCCCGGCGCAGCTGGTCCTGCTGGCGATGGGCTTCACCGGGCCGGAGCGCGAGGGTGTCGTCGAACAGCTCGGCGTGTCGTTGGACGAGCGCGGCAACGTGGCGCGCGACGACGCGTACATGACCGATGTGCCCGGCGTCTTCGCCGCGGGTGACGCCGGTCGCGGTCAGTCGCTGATCGTGTGGGCGATCGCCGAGGGGCGCGCGTGCGCCGCGGGCGTGGACGCGTACCTCAACGGCTCGACCACGCTGCCGGCGCCGATCCCGCCGACGGCGCGCCCCCTCGTCGTCTGAGGCAGCGCCGGACGGTCTCCGTAGCCGGCTGGGGAGACCGTCACCTGGCGCGGGAGGTTTCCGTAGCCAGGTGCAGGTCTGCGTTGCCAGCCGGCCCAGCACCACCCGTACGGGCCCGGAACCGAGCGATCGGCTCCGGGCCCGTACGGCGCCGTGGTGGTCTCCCCAGCCGGCTGGGGAGTCCGTCACCTGGCGCGGGAGGTTTCCGTAGCCAGGTGCGGGTCTGTGTTGCCGAGTGGGCGTCTCGCGTTCGCGCCCGTGCCCGACCGCTCACGCGGCCCTGCTCCCGATATTTCGGGATTCTCACAACAAAATCGGTGGGTCACGTTCCGGACCGGGCGGAACGCCCCTAGGGTGGAGGGGTGCGTAGAGCGAAGATTGTCTGCACCATCGGTCCCGCCGTCTGGTCGAGGGAGAAGATCCTCGAGCTCGCCCAGGCCGGCATGAACGTCGCCCGGCTGAACTGCAGCCACGGAGACCACGCCACCCACGAGAAGTCGTACGCCTGGGTCCGCGCCGCCTCGGAGGACCTCGGGACGCCGATCGCGGTGCTCGCCGACCTCCAGGGTCCGAAGATCCGCCTCGGCTCGTTCGCGGACGGGCCGATCGCGCTGGCGCCCGGTGACCGGTTCACGATCACGGTGCGGGACGTCCCGGGCGACGCCTCGGAGTGCTCGACGACGTACGGCGGGCTTCCCGGCGACGTGCAGGCGGGCGACGCGATCCTGCTCGACGACGGCCGGGTCCGGCTGCGTGCGGTCGACGTGACCGAGACGGACGTCGTGACCGAGTGCGAGATCGGCGGAGCGTTGAGCAACCACAAGGGCATCAACCTGCCCGGGGTCAACGTCAGCGTCCCGGCGATGTCGGAGAAGGACAAGGACGACCTGCGCTGGGCCCTGCGGACCGGCGTCGACTTCATCGCGCTGTCGTTCGTCCGCAGCGGCTCGGACATCACCGACGTCCACGCGATCATGGACGAGGAGGGGGTCCGTCGCCCGGTGATCGCGAAGATCGAGAAGCCGCAGGCGGTCGACAACCTCGACGAGATCATGGACGCCTTCGACGGCGTGATGGTCGCCCGCGGCGACCTCGGTGTCGAGCTGCCGCTCGAGGACGTGCCGATCGTCCAGAAGCTCGTCGTCGAGAAGGCCCGCCGCAACGCGCGGCCGGTGATCGTCGCGACGCAGATGCTCGAGTCGATGATCTCCGCTCCGCGCCCGACGCGCGCCGAGGCCTCCGACGTCGCCAACGCCGTGCTCGACGGTGCCGACGCCGTGATGCTGTCCGGTGAGACCAGCGTGGGGGAGTACGCGATCGAGACCGTCGAGACGATGGCGCGGATCGTCGAGAGCACCGAGGAGCACGGGCTGCCCCGGATGGCGGCCTACCGCTGGGAGCCGCGCACCCGCAGCGGCCTGATCGGCCGCGCCGCGTCCGAGCTCGCGGCGAGCCTGGGTGCGAAGTACCTCGCGGCGTTCACGACCTCCGGCGACACCGCGCGGCGGATGGGCCGCTACCGCTCGCCCGTGCCCGTGCTGGCGTTCACCCCCGACCCGGTCGTACGCAACCAGCTGTCGCTGTCGTGGGGCGTCCAGACCTTCCTCGTCCCCGAGGTCGAGCACACCGACATGATGGTGCTCCAGGTCGATCGTGCGCTCCTGGAGACCCAGCAGTGCGCCGAGGGGGACGAGGTCGTGATCGTGGCCGGCAGCCCGCCCGGGATCGCCGGCTCGACCAACGCGCTGCGGATCCACCGGATGGGCGACGCGATCAAGGGCGTCTCCCCGGCGTACACCACGCCGCTCGTCCGCGACTGACCCGCACCCGGGATCAGCCCAGCGGCCCGAGTGGGACGATCTCGCCGTCGCGGACCGCGTACGCCTGGACCCGTCCGGACTCCAGCTCCCCGATCTCGTCCCAGCGGTAGTGGCGCGCGAGCCCCGGAGCGTCGTAGTCGCGGACCCAGTCCTTGAGGTCGGCACGGGTGGTCGCGCCCGCGTCGATGCCGGCCAGGAGCACCGTGGCGGCGTCGTAGGCCTCCACGGAGTACGTCCCCGGGTCCGCGCCGTCGGCCACCTCGGCGTACGCGTCGGCGAAGTCTTCGTAGAGCTCGCCCGGAACGCACGCGCAGGTGAAGTACGTGGTGTCGGCCGCGTCGCCGGCGGCGCGCAGGTAGGTGCTGTCCATCGCGGCGTCGGGTGCCAGGAAGACCCCGTCGTACCCGGCGTCGGCCAGCGCCCGGTCGAGGGCACCCGCCTGGGTCGCGTAGCCGGCGAAGAAGACCGCGTCCGGCCGTTCGTCGGCGATCGTCACCGCCAGCTGCCTGATCGCGTCCGGTGCCCTCGGGAGGCGTCGTACGGTCTCCTCGGAGGTCGCCTGCGCCGCGTACCCGAGAGCGCGGGCGACCGCGTCGGACAGCCCGATGCCGTAGTCCGTGCCGTCGGAGACCACGGCGACCGACGCGGCTTCGAGGCGTGCCGCCAGCGATGCGACGGCCTGGGCCTGGAGGTTGTCGTTGCTGGTGCCGCGGAAGAAGGTCGTCCAGCCGTTCGTGGTGAGCAGCGGGTTCGTCGCGGACGGCGAGACGTGGACCAGCCCGGCCCGCTCGAAGCGGGTCCCGGTCACCTGGGACTCGTCGCTGAACGGCAGCCCGACGACGCCGAGGACGCCGGCATCGGCGATCGCGCGCGCGGTCGCGGCGGGGGCCGTGGCCGGGCTGCCGGCGGTGTCGAAGCGGCGCAGCGTGACCTGGCACCCGTCGTTCGCGTCGTTGTGCTCGGCGACGGCGACCCGAACGCCGTTGACGATGTCGATCCCGAGCTGGGCGTTCGGTCCGGTCTCCGCCCCGACGTAGGCGATCGCGGTCCCGGCGGGGCAGCGGGCGGAGCCGTCGCCGGCGGCTGTGACCGCGCCGTCGGGCGGTGTGATCCGGGTCAGCTCCGGCATCGCGGTGGGATCGTCGTCCGTGGGGGAGCCGGAGCAGGCGAGGAGCGTCCCCGCGAGCGCGGCCACGAGCGCTGCGCGGATCGTTCGGCGCATCGTGAACCCCTCCCGGCGACCTCGTCCCCGTACGCAGGACCGGACGCCTTCGGTTCTAGCACGTCACCCTGAGGGCCGGCGGCTCCTGCGGCGCGAGGGCGGTCGGGCCGCGCCGGACGGCGGGCGGCCGCCGTGCGGTCCCGCGGGTGCGCGGCGGAGGTGCCGGGTGCGGGATTCGAACCCGCACGTCCTCTCGGACAGTGGTGTTTGAGACCACCGCGTCTACCGTTCCGCCAACCCGGCGCAGACGCACCGGGGGCGCCGCGGGATAACCTTCTCACGTGACTTCCGCAGACAGCACCCCCGGTACGACCGCTCCCGTCCGCCGTGTCGTGATCGCCGAGGACGAAGCCCTGATCCGCCTGGACCTCGCCGAGATGCTCGCGGAGGAGGGCATCGACGTGGTCGGCCAGGCCGGTGACGGCGAGCAGGCGGTCGCACTGGCCCAGGAGCTGCGGCCGGACCTGGTGGTGATGGACGTCAAGATGCCGAAGCTCGACGGGATCTCGGCAGCGCAGCAGATCGCGTCGGAGCGGATCGCGCCGGTCGTCATGCTGACCGCGTTCAGCCAGCGGGAGCTCGTCGAGCGGGCACGCGACGCCGGCGCGATGGCGTACCTCGTGAAGCCGTTCACGAAGGGGGATCTCGTGCCGGCGATCGAGATGGCGGTCAGCCGGTTCGCCGAGATCGCCGCGCTCGAGTCGGAGGTCGCGGACCTCGCGGAGCGGCTGGAGACCCGCCGCGCCGTCGAGCGGGCGAAGGGGCTGCTCCAGGAGGCGCTGGGGATCACCGAGCCGCAGGCGTTCCGGTGGATCCAGAAGACGGCGATGGACCTGCGGATGCCGATGCGGGCGGTCGCCGAGGGCGTGGTCCAGCACGGTCCCGGACTCGGTCAGGACGCCACGCCCGACGTCTGAGCGGCGTTCGGAACCCCGTACGGCGGGGTCCGCCGGTGCCCGTCGGCGCGGTGGAGCAGGTCACAACTGTGCAACAACGTCGCCCATCGGTGCGAACGACACGTCTCCGTGACATTCGAGCGTTACGTTCAGTGGCACCGGTCTCTCAGTCGGCGTACCCGCCGCGGGCAGCGACCGGTCACAGAGCCTCGAACGTGTTCGGGCAACCCCTACATGACTACTAACGGAGGATCCATGACACGTCCTTCACGGGCGCTCCGGCTGGCTGCCGCCGCGGCCGCCGCTGCCCTCGCGCTCAGCGCGTGCGGCAGCGACGACGACGGCGGTGACGACACCAGCTCGGACTCTGGCAGCGAAAGCAGCGCCGCGAACGTCTACTTCGTCGACGGCAACACCGCCGACTACAGCGAGGACTTCGACGAGGGCACGCTCGAGGGCGTCAAGGCGACCTACCCGGGCGCCGACATCGGTGACGACTTCCGCGACCGCCTGCTCGAGGTCGATCCCGACCTCGACAGCTTCACCTACGGTCCCGAGTCGTACGACGCGACCATCCTCGTCGGCCTCGCCGCCCTCCAGGCCGGCAAGGACAGCGGCAAGGCGATCGGCTCGGAGCTCTCCGGCGTCTCGAACGCCCCGGGCACCCAGTGCTCCGGCTTCTCGGAGTGCGCCGACCTGATCGAGTCGGGCGAGGAGATCGACTACGAGGGCGTCAGCGGCCCGATCAACTTCGGCCCGACCGGCAGCCCGACGGCCGCCACGATCGGCATCTTCGAGTACGGCGCGGACAACACCTTCTCCCCGGTCGACTTCCTGACCGGTGAGATCGCTCCGACCGACGCGCAGGCCGGCCAGGAGATCACGGGCAACGTCCCCAACGGCGACGGCACGCTGACCATCGGTTCGCTGCTGCCGGAGTCGGGTGACCTCGCCTTCCTCGGCCCCCCGGAGGTCGCGGGCGTCCAGCTCGCGGTCAACGAGATGAACGAGGCCGGCGGAGTCCAGGGCAAGGATGTGGCCTTCACCCAGGCCGACTCGGGTGACGGCACGCCGAACATCGCCCCGGGTGAGACCGACCGTCTGCTCAACGCGAACGTCGACGCGGTCATCGGCGCGGCGTCCTCGAGCGTCTCGCTGTCCGTGATCGACAAGATCACGAACGCGGGTGTCGTCCACTTCTCGCCGGCGAACACCTCGACGGCGTTCGACACCTACAAGGACAAGGGCCTGTACTTCCGTACGGCTCCGTCCGACGTGCTCCAGGGCCGCGTGATGGCTGACCTGCTCCTGCAGGACGGTCACCAGAACGTCGCGATCCTGGCTCGCCAGGACTCCTACGGCGAGGCGCTGGCCGACCAGGTCGAGCAGTTCTTCACCGAGTCCGGCGGCACGATCGTCGCGAAGACGCTCTACCAGCCGGACGCGCCGAACTTCACGGCGGAGGTCGACGGCATCGCGGGTGAGGACCCCGACGCCACCGTCGTGATCGCGTTCGACGAGACGAAGAAGATCATGCCCGAGATGATCAGCGCCGGGATCGGTCCCAACTGATCGGCTGATCGACTCAGCATCATCCGCTGACGGCGGGTGGCTCGACCTCCGGGTCGGGTCACCCGCCGTTCGCATGTGCGGGGCGGCGGTGCGGAGATGCCTGCGTTCGGTACGCGCGCACGGTCACGGCGCAGGCAGGACGTCGTACGCGGGTGGTGGGTGAGTTCCCACGTCGTACCCGGGTGGTGGGTGAGTGCCCACCTCGTACGCGGGGTGGTGGGTGAGTTCCCAGGCGGTCGGCGGTGATGGGAACCAGCTCACCGCCGGTCGGGAGCAGGTGGGAGCCCGTACGCGGGGTGGTGGGGTGTCGGGACGACGACGGCCCCGCTGCCCGGGAGCGGGCGGCGGGGCCGTCGTACGGGTTCGTGCGTGGCGCTGCGGAGGCGCCGAGGCGTCCGACGCGTCAGGCGCGTCAGGCGCGGCGCTCGAGCGTCCCGAGGTACAGCTCGATCACCTTCGGGTCCTTGATCAGATCCCGGCCGGCACCGGTGTAGGCGTTGCGGCCCTGGTCGAGGACGTAGCCGCGATCGCAGATCTGCAGACAGCGATGGGCGTTCTGCTCGACCATCACGACCGAGACACCGGCCTTGTTGATGGCCCGCGTCTGGACGAACACCTCGTCCTGGAGAGCGGGGGACAGGCCCGCGGACGGCTCGTCGAGCAGCAGGACCGACGGGTCCATCATCAGGGCCCGTCCCATCGCCACCATCTGGCGCTCGCCACCGGACAGCGACCCGGCGCGCTGGTGACGCCGCTCGATGAGCGCCGGGAAGATGTCTCCGACGACCTTGAGGCGGGAGCTGAACTTCTTCGGGGCTTGATAGCACCCCATCTGGAGGTTCTCCTCGATGGTGAGGCTCGGGAAGACGTTCTCCGTCTGCGGCACGAATCCGATCCCCTTGCGGACGAGCACGTCGGCCCGTTCGTTGGTGATGTCGTCGCCGCGCAGCGTCACCGCACCCTCGTGGATCTTCACCAGGCCGAACATGGCCTTGAGAAGCGTCGACTTGCCGGCGCCGTTCGGGCCGATGATGCCGACGAGCTCGCCCTCGTTGCAGTAGAGGTCGGTGCCGTCGAGGATGTTGACGCCGGGGATGTATCCGGCGACCAGGTTGTCCGCGCGCAGGATCGCGTTCGAGGAGGCGGCGAGGTGAGCCTCGCGGCCGTCGTCCTTCGCGGGTGTCTCCTGGGTGCTCATGCGTCGTCCTCCTCGGCCTTGCGCGTCGAGCCGGCGGCCAGCTCCTCGGCCATCCGCTCGACCTCGTGATCCTCGGTGAGGTCGGTCTCGTGGTGTGCGCCGAGGTAGGCGTCGATCACACGCTGGTCCGACATCACCTCGTCGGGAGTGCCCTCGGTGACGACCTTGCCGGCCGCCATCACGATGACGTGGTCGGAGATGTTCCGGACCATGTCCATGTCGTGCTCGACGAAGAGCACGGTCATGCCTTCCTCGCGGAGCTGCTTGACGTGGTCGAGCAGCGACTGCTTCAACGCCGGGTTGACGCCGGCCATCGGCTCGTCGAGCATCACGAGCTCGGGCCCGACCATGAGCGCGCGGGACATCTCGAGCAGCTTGCGCTGCCCGCCCGACAGAGCGCCGGCGAACTCGTCCTCCATGTGATCGAGCTTGAACCGCGCGAGCAGCTCGCGAGCACGGACCGTGACGGCGTCCTCCTGCCCGCGCCAGATCGCGCGGATCGCCGCCGCCCAGAACCGCTCGCCCACCTGGTCGGTGGCGCCGAGACGCATGTTCTCGAGGACCGTGAGCTTCGAGAGGACCTTCGTGAGCTGGAAGGTACGGACCATCCCCATCCGCGCGACCTTGTGCGCGCCGACGCCCTTGAGCGACCGGCCGTTGAACCACCAGTCGCCGCTGTCGGGCTGGTCGAACCCGGTGAGCAGGTTGAAGAAGGTCGTCTTGCCGGCGCCGTTCGGGCCGATCAGCGCCGTGATCTTGTGCCGCGGCACCTCGACCCGGTCGACGTCGACGGCGGTCAGGCCGCCGAACGTGCGGGTGATGTTCTCGGCGACCAGGATCGCGTCGGTCTCGCCGGACGTGCTGTCCGACGCGGCGGGCCCTGGGGCCTGGGTGGTGTTATCGGGCATCGAGCGCGATCTCCTTCCGGTCTCCGAAGACGCCTTGCGGGCGGTACACGATCAGCAGCATCAGTGCGAGACCGGTCAGCATGAACTGGACGTTGCCGACGTCGTTGGACTCCATGATGCTGCGCGGGATCACCGGGTCGACGCCGCGGGTCAGCTCGCGCAGGATCGATCCGCCCAGGCTGTAGACGCCCCAGAAGGCGACGGCTCCGAAGATCGGGCCGATCACCCGCGCGGCGCCGCCGAGGATCAGGATCGTGTAGACGATGAAGGTGAGGTCGGAGTTGAAGTTGTCCGGCTGCACGCTGTTCTGGCCGAGGGCAAGGATGAAGCCGCCGAGGCAGCCGATCACACCGCCGAGCACCAGCGCCTGCATCTTGTAGGCGTAGACGTTCTTGCCGAGGCTGCGCACCGCTTCCTCGTCCTCGCGGATCGCCTTGAGCACGCGGCCCCACGGGGAACGCATCAGCAGCCACACGAACAGCGACGTGATCGCGATCAGGATCCACCCGATCGTCATCACCCAGAGGTCGTTCGGACGGAAGCCGAGGAACGAGTCGGTGTAGGGGTTGCGGTCGACGAACGCCTGGGTGAAGCCCGACAGGCCGTCACGGCCCCGGAAGACGTCCTTGTACGCGGCGCCGACGAAGAGTCGGATCGCTTCGGCGGTGGCGATCGTGGCGATCGCGAGGTAGTCGGCTCGCAGCCGCAGGGTCGGGATGCCCAGCAGCAGCGCGAGGATCACCGAGAGCAGGAGGCCGAAGGCGATCCCGCCGAAGAACGGGAAGTCCCAGTAGATGATCGACGCCGCCAGGCCGTACCCGCCGACGGCGAGGAACGCGGCCTGGCCGAAGTTGAGCAGCCCGGCGTACCCGAACTGCACGTTGAGCCCGACCGCTGCCAGGCAGTAGTAGACCGCGGTGACGCCGACAGCGGCGCGGAGTGCGGATTCGAAGATCGAGAGATCCATGATGTGTGCTCCTTCCCGCCGTCAGCCGATTCGTTCCTTCCGACCCAGCAGTCCCTGGGGTCGGAAGAGGAGGATGACGACCAGAAGGATCAGCGCCGTCGCGAACTTGAGCTCCGACGGCACGACCAGTGTCGAGAGCTCGATCATCAGACCGACCAGGATGCTTCCCAGGATCGCGCCGCCGATCGTGCCGAGGCCGCCGACGACGACGGCCGCGAACATGACGAGCAGGATCTGGGCTCCGAGGTCGAACTTCACAGCCTGGGTGAATCCCAGCATGATGCCGCAGATCGCGGCGAGCGCCGTGCCGCCGACCCACACGATCGTGATCACGCGGTCGGTGTTGATCCCGCTGGACGCGGCGAGCGCCGGGTTGTCGGCGACCGCGCGCGTCGCGCGTCCCAGCCGCGTACGGGACAGCGCCTGGGTCACGACCAGCAGGAGCACGGCGGCGACCACCAGGAAGAAGAGGTCACGCAGCGTGTACGAGATCGGGCCGAGCGAGTAGCCGGTCGGCGTCGTGAAGTCGCGGTACGTCTCGGTCTCGCCGCCGGTGAGGAAGCCGTAGCCGTACCGGAGGAAGAACTGGAGTCCGATCGACACGATCATCATCGCGATCAACGTCGTGCCGCGATGTCGCAAGGGTCTCCACAGCACGCGGTCCTGGACCCAGCCGAACGCCAGACCGAGCGCGATCGCGCACAGGCCGGCGAGCCAGATCGACATGCCGTTGCTGTTGAACAGGTAGGTGACGATCGCACCGAAGGTCACGAGCTCGCCGTGCGCGAAGTTCGACAGGCCGGTCGTGCCGAAGATCATCGACAGGCCCAGCGAGCCGAGCGCCAGGATCGTGCCGAAGTAGATGCCCTGGTAGATCAGCTGCGGGATGTCGTCGTACCACTGGCTGACCTGGCGCGTGTCCGGGCCGATCGCGAACGCGACGGTGATGCTCGGGCGTCCGGAGTTCAGGGTCACGGTCAGCGGGTTGCGTGCGCCCTCGCGGAGCTCGACCCCGTCGGGCAGCGAATCGGTGTCCAGCTCGATCTCGGTCGCACCGAGGGCCGGGACCTCAGCCTCGAACGATCCGTCGTCACCGGTCTCGATGCTGATCGGCTCGCCCTCCGGCGGCGTGATCACGATCGTCGCGCCGGCGACGCCGGCGCCGTCGTCGGCCGGGTTGGTGATCCTGCCCCGAACGACCGACGTCGGATCCTCTTCGGAGGCGGTCACGCCGGTGGATTGTGGTGTTGCGCTGGCAGTCGGGGCTCCGGCGATCAGTACGCCGGCCCCGATCAGCAGCGCGAGGAGGGCTGCGATTCGCAGTCGCACGTCGGGCTCCTGTCCTGCGGGTCGTGGGTGGTGTCCCGTCTCAGCTCCGGCTCGTCGTGGCCGTCGTACGGCCCGGCCTGCCGAAGCTCGACGTGACAATACCCATTGATTCGTTGCAGCCGCGTGTCATCGAAGGATCGATTCGACATCGTTGCACAACCGTGGCCTGGTCGGTGCGAGCCGACCGGCCGAAGATCATGCCAGGGCGGCGGCGACCTGGACGAGCACGGGTGCGACGAGGAGAGCGGGCAGCATGTCGCCGACGGCGACCGGCCTCAGATTCAACAGGCGCAGAGCGACGCCGACCAGCAGGACGCCGCCGGTCGCGGTCAGGGCGACGACGTGCGCCTCGGGCACGAAGGAGCCGAGCAGGGCGCCCAGGAGCGTCAGGGCCCCCTGGAAGACGCCGACCGCCAGCGCGGAGGCCATCACGCCGACGCCGAGGGCCGCAGCGAAGGCGATGGCGGCGAACAGGTCCAGCGCGGACTTGAGGAGCAGCTGCTCGGCGCCGCCCCCGAGGCCGTCGGTGATCGAGCCGAGGATGGTCAGCGGGCCGACGCAGAAGACCAAGGACGCCGTGACGAAGCCCTCGACGAACTGGGCGCGGCCGCCCTCCTGGCCCCCGAGCCTGGCCTGCAGCACGGCACCGAGGCTCTCCAGCCGGTGCTCGATCCGCAGCAGGGAGCCGATGATCCCGCCGATCAGGACCGATCCCAGCACGACGAGCACGGGGGCGCTGCTGCCGATCTCGTCCGACAGCACGGGGTCGACGACCGCCGAGGCGGACAGGGCCGCGATCAGGAGCGTGACCAGCCCGAGGCCGTCGGTGACGACCGAGCGGGTGCGGGCGGGCATCCGGTGGCCGGCGAGCAGGCCGATCCCGGACCCGACGAGCACGGCGACGACGTTCACGACCGTCCCGAAGCCGATGAACACGTCGCACGCCTCCGATCCGTCTCGACCACAAGACACCGCGGGCCGCCAAGGCGTAGTGTTGCACTTCGCGTCCGTCCGGCCCCCGACCGGTCCGAGACGCACGGAAGGAGGCACGGTGGGTCGTCTCCCGATCGACGTGCGTGAGGCACGGCCGGACGACGCGTCGGAGCTGATCGACCTGTGGCGCAGGTGCGTGAGCGAGGCCCGGGCGGGCGAGCCGCACCACGGTGTCCTGGACCGGCCGCCGCCGACCCCGGAGGAGGCCGCCGAGGCCCTGCGGTACGGCGCGGCCTGCCACGACCGGAGTCTGTACGTGGCGACGTGCGGGGGGCGCGTGGCCGGTGCTCTTCACCTCAGCGTCGCCCAGGTCTCGCCGATCCACGTCGAGCGCACGCCGGTCGTCAGCGACCTGCTGGTCCATCCGGACTTCCGGAGGCGGGGGGTCGCCTCGGCCCTCCTCGCGACGGTCGCCGAGGTCGCCGACGACGTCGACAGCGAGATGGTCTTCGCCTGGGCGCCGTCGGCGTCGCGGGACGCGCACCGGTTCCTGACCCGGCTGGGGTTCGGCCAGTACGCGACGGTGCGGGCCGCGCGGGTCCGTGTCCTGGCGGCCCGCTCGGCGATCCGGACGACGAGCAGCAAGGGGGCGGGGCGGCTGATCGCCGTCCGCCGGTCGCTGCGCCGCACGCTCACGGAGCCGGTCGGGCGCGCCCGGTCCGACTGACGGTCCTCGCCCCGCCCCGAATCGTCGGTGGGGGCCGTTAGAGTCGGGCCGTGGACTCGACGACCGCCGATGCGACGACGCCCGACACCCCCCGGCTGCTGCTGATCGACGGCCACTCGGTGGCCTACCGGGCGTTCTTCGCCCTGCCGGTGGAGAACTTCTCGACCACCACCGGCCAGCACACCAACGCGGTGTACGGCTTCACGTCGATGCTGATCAACGTGCTCCGCGACGAGCAGCCGACCCACCTCGCCGTGGCCTTCGACGTGTCGCGGCAGACGTTCCGCTCCGAGGAGTACGCGGAGTACAAGGCGAATCGTTCGAAGTCGCCCGACGAGTTCAGCGGCCAGGTGGCGCTCGTCAAGGAGGTTCTCGACGCCCTCCAGGTCCGTTACCTCGAGCTGGAGGGGTACGAGGCCGACGACATCATCGGCACGCTCGCGACCCGCGCGGAGGCGGACGGCTTCGAGGTGCTGATCTGTACGGGCGACCGCGACGCACTGCAGCTCGTCACGGACCGCACGACCGTGCTCTACCCCCGCAAGGGGGTCTCCGACCTGGCGCGGATGACTCCGGAGGCGGTGGAGGAGAAGTACGGCGTGGCGCCGGAGTCCTACCCGGACCTCGCGGCGCTGGTGGGCGAGACGAGCGACAACCTTCCCGGTGTCCCGGGGGTCGGTCCGAAGACGGCAGCCAAGTGGCTCGCGAAGTTCGGGGGTCTCGACGCGCTGGTCCGCGATGCCGATCAGGTGCCGGGCAAGGCGGGGCAGTCCTTCCGGGACCATCTCGGCGACGTGGTCCGCAACCGCCGGATCAACGCCCTGATCCGTGATCTCGACCTGCCGGTGACCAGCGCGGACCTCGCGCTGCAGGCCTGGGACCGCGACGGGGTGCACCGGGTCTTCGACCAGCTGGAGTTCCGCGTGCTGCGCGACCGGTTGTTCCAGACGTTGTCCACGGAGGAGCCGGAGGCGGAGTCCGGTTTCGAGGTCGAGGGCCTGCGCCTGGCCGAGGGCGCGCTCGGCGCCTGGCTGGCGGAGCATGCGGGCGAGGGGACGCGTACGGGCGTGGTCGTCGACGGCGCGTGGGGACGCGGCACCGGCCGCGTCGACGCGGTCGCGCTGGCGGCGCAGAGCGGCCACGCGGCCTGGTTCGACGTCACGCAGCTGACCCCTGAGGACGACACGGCCTTCGCCGGATGGCTCGCCGACCCGGGCCGTCAGAAGGTCATGCACGACGCGAAGGGACCGCTCCTGGCGCTGCGCGCCCAGGGCTGGCAGCTCGCCGGTCTCGAGTCCGACACCGCCCTGGCGGCCTACCTCTCGCGCCCCGACCAGCGTTCGTACGATCTCGAGGACCTCGCGCTGCGGACGCTGCACCGCGAGCTGCGGGTCGACGACCACGGCGACCAGCTGACCTTGGACGTCGACGAGGACGCCGCCGCGCAGACGGTGATGGTCCAGGCGGCCGCGGTCCGCGAGCTGGGAGGCGCGCTCGACGACGAGCTGGAGGCGCGGGGCGGCCGCGCACTGCTCGCTGACGTGGAGCTCCCGCTCGTCGACGTCCTCGCCGACATGGAGCAGATCGGGATCGCCGTCGACACCGACGCGCTGGACACCCTCGAGTCGGAGTTCGCCGACCGGGTCCGCAACGCCGCTGACGAGGCGTTCGCGGTGATCGGCAAGGAGATCAACCTCGGGTCGCCCAAGCAGCTGCAGGTGGTGCTGTTCGACGAGCTCGGCATGCCGAAGACGAAGCGCACCAAGACCGGCTACACGACCGACGCCGATGCCCTGCAGTCGCTGTTCGTGAAGACCGAGCACCCGTTCCTGTCGCACCTGCTCGACCACCGGGACGCGACCCGGCTCCGGCAGACGGTCGAGGGCCTGCGCAAGACGGTCGCGCCGGACGACCGGATCCATACGACCTACAACCAGACGATCGCGGCGACCGGGCGGCTCAGCTCGGCCGACCCCAACCTCCAGAACATCCCGATCCGCACCGAGTCCGGGCGCCGGATCCGCGAGGCGTTCGTCGTGGGGGACGGGTTCGAGACGCTGCTGACCGCCGACTACAGGCAGATCGAGATGCGGATCATGGCCCACCTGTCGGAGGACCAGGGGCTGATCGACGCGTTCCACTCCGGTGAGGACTTCCACACCCAGATGGCGGCTCGCGTGTTCGAGGTCGAGCCGGACGCGATCGAGGTCGGGATGCGCTCCCGGATCAAGGCGATGAACTACGGCCTCGCGTACGGCCTGTCGGCGTACGGCCTGAGTCAGCAGCTCGGGATCGAGGCCCGGGAGGCGCAAGGGCTGATGGACGAGTACTTCGCCCGGTTCGGCGGTGTGCGCGACTACCTGCGGGGGATCGTCGACGAGGCACGGCGCAGCGGGTTCACCGAGACGATCATGGGGCGGCGCCGCTACCTGCCGGACCTGACCAGCGACAACCGGCAGCGTCGCGAGATGGCGGAGCGGATGGCCTTGAACGCCCCGATCCAGGGCTCGGCCGCCGACATCATCAAGGTCGCGATGCTCGGCGTGCACGCGGCGCTGCGCGACTCCGGGCTGCGCTCGCGGATGCTGCTCCAGGTCCACGACGAGCTGGTGCTCGAGGTGCCCGCAGGGGAGCGTGACGACGTGGAGGCGCTCGTGCGGGCCCAGATGGCGTCGGCGGCGGAGCTCGCCGTACCACTGGACGTGTCGGTGGGCGTGGGCCGGTCCTGGCACGAAGCCGGGCACTGAGCCGGCCGGCGGGACTGATCCGGGTCGTCGGGGTACGGTCGCCCGCGGGCCGTGCTCGCGTCAGCCGCCGACCGGACGTCCCATCGGCCGCCCCACGGGACGCTGCGCGAGCACCCAGGCGATCGCGGCCACCACGGACGCGGTGAGGGTCATCGTCAGGGTGAGACCTGTGATTCCGATCGGCGTGAGCAACGTGACCCCGCCGACCACCACGCTCGCGCCCCACAGCAGGGCCACGATCGTGTGCGATCTGCGGGCGAGCGCATCGAAGACCAGCAGCTGGACGAGCGCGAGCACGGAGCCCTCGAGCGCGAAGAGCCACAGCCGTCCCTCGACCTCGACGTACTTGTCCCCGCCGACGAGGATCAGCGCGAGCCAGGGCAGCAACGCAGTCATGGCCGTCGCGATCAGCCCGAGGACGGCGACGGCGGCGACCGCGCGTGAGCGGGCCCGGTCCGCGCCGGCCTTGGCGAGCCGGGGGAACACGACGATCGCGACGAACTGGGGGAGGAAGAGCGCCGCCTTGGTGAGGATCAGCCCCGCCCCGTACAGCCCGCTCTCGTGCTCGGTGAGCACCGCCCGGCCCAGCAGGGCATCGAGGTTGCTGAGGACGAGGAACGCGAGCATCGCGTGCGATCCTGCCGCGACCTCCCACATGTACCCGACGCTGCGCACGTGGCGCAGATGGAGCAAGCGGATCCCGGCGAGCACCGGCACCCACGCGCCGACCAGCACGCCGGCGATCGCTGCCGTCGGGGTGGCGACGACGAGGATGGCGGCGGTGCCGAGCACGACGCGGCCGACGCCGTTGGCGACGTAGATGACCGACAGCGCTCCCCACCGCTGCTGGCCCTGGGCGACACCGGCTGCCGCTCCCATGAGGGTGAGCGGAAGGACGGTCGCGCCGCAGAGCACCAGCGGCCACACCGAGTCCAGCTGGAGCACGGGCGCGAGGACGGGGCTGGCCAGGGCGACGACGACGGTCGCCGCGAGGCCGATCACGAGCGCGGTCACGGTGGCGCGGCCGGCGATGGCCTCCGCGTCGTCGGGCTTCACCGCGATGCGGCGCGCGGTCGTGGTCTGGACCGCAAGCATGCCGACGTTCGCGACGAGGATGACGCCGAGCAGGGCTGTCAGGGCGCCCAGATCGGGGACGTCGAGAATCCGTGCGGCGACGAGATTGAAGCCGTAGGCGCCGATGTTCTGCACCATCATGGCGGCGGCGACGCGGCCCCCGGCGCTCACGGTCTCCGCCGCGGGTCGACGCGATCGGCTGGGTTCGGTCGGCACCAGGCGATATAACCATGCCTGATGGGGCGACGACGCATCGGGAGCGTGTGGCCGTGGGTGCTCGCACTCGCGGTCTGTGCTCCGCTGCTCGCCTCCGGGTACGTGCTGTCCTACGACATGGTGTTCGTTCCGCGGCTGGACGTGACCCGTGCGGACGTGTGGGGGCTGGGGACGGCCGCCCCGCGTGCGGTGCCGTCGGACGCGGTGGTCGCGGTCGCGAGCCTGGTCGTGCCGGGGTGGCTGCTCCAGAAGGTCATCCTGGTCGCCGCTCTCGGACTGGCCGGCGCCGGGGCGCTCCGCCTGCTCGAGCGGCCGTTCGGTCTGGGTGCGGCTCTGGCCGGGGCGACCTGGTTCGTCTGGAACCCGTACGTCGCCGAGCGGCTGGTGCTGGGTCAGTGGCCGCTGCTGGTGGGGTACGCGGGCCTGCCGTGGCTGGTGTCGGCATGCCTGGAGGTGCGCGCCGGGCGACCGACGCCGTGGCTGCGCCTCGTGCTCGCGCTGGCGGCGACGGCGATGACCCCGGCATCGGGGATCATCGGGGTGATCCTCGCCGTCTCGGTGGCCGCTCGACGGTGCTGGCGCCCGCTGGTCGTCGCGGTCGTGGTCAACCTGCCGTGGATCGTCGCCGGGCTCTCGCGGCCGAGCACCGGACGCAGCGACCCCGGCGGCGTCGAGGCGTTCGCGCTGCGCGCCGAGGGGATGCTCGGCACCCTCGGGACGGCCCTGTCGCTCGGCGGCGTCTGGAACGCCCAGGTCGTGCCGACCTCGCGCACGCTGGCGACGGCCGCCATCGCCACGGCTCTGCTCGTCGCTGTGGTGACCCTCGGTGTGGTGGTGGCGTGGCGGGCCGGGGGAGCGTCGCGGCACCTCGTGGCCGCGCTCCTGCCGGCGGCGGCGGTCGGGCTCGCGCTGTCCCTCGTCGGCACGCTCGCCCCCGACCTGTTGCGGTGGCTGGTCGTGGAGGTTCCGGGCGCGGGGCTGCTGCGTGACGGCGCGCGCTATCTCGCGCTGCTGGCACCGCTGGAGGCCGCGGGGGTCGCGGCGGGCGTGGGCTTCGTCGTTCGGCGGGTCGCTGACGGCTTCGCCGGTCGAGGTGTGCTCGTGGTCGCGGTGCTGCTGCCGATCGCGGTGATGCCCGATCTCGCCTGGGGAGCCGCCGGCACCCTACGTCCGGTCGCGTACCCGGCCGCGTACGACGAGGTCGCGGCAGCGGTCGCGGACAGCGACGTCGAGGGGGACGTGCTCGTGCTGCCGTTCGACGCCTACCGCGCTCCGTCGTGGAACCACCGCCACCCGGTGCTCGACCCGTCCGGTCGCTACTTCCCGCGCGACACCGTCGTGTCCGACGACCTGGTGGTCTCGGGGCGGGTGATCGCCGGCGAGGACCCGCGTGCCCGGGCCGTCGCGGGGGCGCTCGCGTCCCCCGATCCGTCCGCCGCGCTGCGCGAGGAGGACATCGGCCTCGTGGTCGTCGACCGGGACGCGCCGGGCGCGGACGCGGCGGATCTGACGGCGTTCCTGGAGGACCTGCGGCCGGTCGTGATGACGGGTGTCGTCGACCTGTACGCCCTCCCGTCCGCCGCTGCGGCGCTCGATGCGTCCGCCGGCTCGTACGACCCGGGCCCGGGCGCGTCCGGCCCTGGCTCCGACGCGTTCGGGGAAGTGCTCGAAGGCGCTGGGGAACGCGCGCTGCGGCTGCTACGATGACGCCGATCCCGAGGAGGTAACTGGTGGGTAGCGTGATCACGGGCGTCGTCGCCCTCATCGCCGGCGCGGCTCTCGCAGGAGCGACCGTCGTCGGTGTGGTCTCGGTCAACAGCGAGTCGAGCCCGGCCGAGCCGCAGACGCAGGTCGTCCCCTACGGCGCCGGCGAGTAGGAAGCAGACCCGCGCGGGGGGCGCGGGGACGCTCAGGACTTCACGAGGGACTTCGTCACCACGGTGGCGAAGTCCCTCGTCGTCTGCTCCCACGTGTACGCGTGGCACTTCTCCCGTGCGCCCTTGCCGAGACGGCCGCGCTCGGCGGTGTCGGTGAGCAGCCGCCGCGCCGCCTCGGTCAGCTCGGCCTCGGTGTCGACGAGGACCCCGGAGACGTCGTGGTCGATCGACTCCCGCGTGCCGCCGGCCGAGGCGTACGCGATCGTCGGGGTGGCGTGCGTGCCGGCCTCGCCGATCACGATGCCCCAGCCCTCCTTCAGGGACGGCAGCAGCATGACCCAGGCCTGCCCGTAGATCTCGTTCTTCGTCCGGTCGTCGACGAATCCGTGGAACGTGACGCGGTCCGCCACGCCCCGCTCGGCGGCGTACGCGACCAGGTTGTCGTGCCACCAGCCGTCGCCGACGACGTCGAGGTGCAGTCCGTCGATCTGCGGTGCGAGCGCGGCGACCACGTCGATCGCGTGCTCGACCCGCTTGTGCGGGACGAGCCGGCCCACCACGCACAGGCGCGGGCTGTCCGAGCGTGCCGGCAGGTCGGAGTCCGCGACGTCGTTGCCGTTGTGGACGATGTCGATCCGGTCGGCGTCGACGCCGAGGTCGACCAGCTCGTCGCGCGTGGCGGTGGAGACCGCGACGTAGCGGCTGCGACGGTACAGCCGCGGCGCGAGCCACGACTCGATCCACCAGCCGACGCGGCCGATCGGACCGGGGTAGACGACGGGCCACTGCTCCCGGTGGACGTGGTGCACGAGCACGACGACCGGCCGTCGGGTCACGAGGCGGGTGAAGAACGGAAGGCCGTTCTGGACGTCGACCACGACGTCCACCCGCCCGAAGCGGCGCAGCAGGAGACGCGCGAGCGCGTGCGGGTAGACCCCGGTCTTGGTGCCGCGGCGGACGTAGCGGACGCCGTCGACGACCTCGTCGTCCGGCGCGTGCTCGTGGGCAGCGCAGAAGATCGTGACGTCGTTGCCGCGGCGGACCAGGCCGCGCGCGACCTGCTCGACGTAGCGCTCGGACCCGCCGCCTTCGGGGTTGCGGAGGTCGCGCCAGTTGCAGAGCAGCACGTGCGGTCGATCGGCGTGCGCTGGGAGGGAGCTCACCCGATCGACGCTACCAGCGAGTAGGTGACGAGTCCCACCCTCGCGTCGGGTACCTTCTCCGGGTGTCACCCCACGTCTCGGCCTCGTCGTCCCGGACCGGTCGCGCACGCCCCGACCTGGCGCGCTCGGTCCGTCTGCTGCGGGCGTTCGGCGAGGAGCAGAGCGACCCCGAGCACTTCTACACCGTCCTGGGTGACGACTCGGTCGAGCAGCTCGGTCGGTGGACGTCGCTGGAGGGCGCACGCGTGCTCGACGTCGGCGGTGGCAAGGGATACTTCGCGCCGTCGTTCGCCCGTGCGGGGGCGCACTACGTGCTCCTCGACCCGGACGCGAGCGAGCTGGACGCGGCGTACGCGCCGGACGCGCTGGCGGGACGCGTCGGCGGCGACGGCCAGCGGCTGCCGTTCGCGGACGACTCCGTCGACGTCGCGTACTCCTCCAACGCGCTCGAGCACGTGCCCGACCCGTGGCGGATGGCCGACGAGATGGTCCGGGTGACGCGGCCGGGCGGGATCGTCTACCTCTCGTACACGCTGTGGTGGGGTCCGTGGGGTGGCCACGAGACGTCGCCGTGGCACTACCTGGGCGGGCGCTACGCCGCCGACCGGTACGCGCGCAAGCACGGCAGACGGCCGAAGAACGACTTCGGGTCGCAGATGTTCGCGCTGACCGCGGCGGCCGGGCTGCGCTGGGCGCGACGCTGCGACGCGCTCGACGTCGTCGCGACGATCCCGCGCTACCACCCCTGGTGGGCGCAGTGGACGCTCCACGTTCCGGTGCTGCGGGAGGTGACCTCGTGGAACCTGCTGATCGTCGGCCGCAAGCGGTGACCACGCGATCCGCAGACTCCGACCGCTTCACCCGGAGGTTCCGGCTCGGTGCCGTCGCGCTCGGTCTGGTCGCCCTGACGTTCGTCCAGAGCCCGGGTCGCGTCGTCACCGACACGAAGCTCGACCTGGTCGTCGACCCGGGAGGGTTCCTCGCCCGGGCGCTGTCCATGTGGGACTCCGTCGGGGCGTTCGGGCAGGTCCAGAATCAGGCGTACGGGTACCTGTTCCCGATGGGTCCGTTCTTCCTCGCAGGGAAGCTCGCGTCGATCGACCCGTGGGTGGTCCAGCGGCTGTGGTGGTCCGCGCTGCTGGTCCTGGCCTTCCTCGGGATGGTCAAGCTGGCCTCCGCGATGGGGCTCGGCACCGACCTGAGCCGGATCGTCGGCGGTCTCGCGTACGCCCTGTCGCCGCGGATCCTCACGGTGATCGGGCCGTCGTCGATCGAGGTCTGGCCGATGGCGCTCGCCCCGTGGGTCCTGGTGCCGCTGGTGATCGGGCTCCGTCGCGGCGACCCGCGCTGGATGGCGGCGGCGAGCGCGTTCGCGGTCGCCTGCGTCGGCGGGGTGAACGCGGTCGCGACCTTCGCCGTGATCCCGCTGGGTGCCCTCTGGCTGCTGATGGCGGCGCCCAGCCCGCGCCGTCGCGCACTGATGCTGTGGTGGCCCGCGTTCGTCCTGCTGGGAACGGCGTGGTGGTTGATCCCGCTGTTCCTGCTCGGGAGCTACAGCCCTCCGTTCCTCGACTACATCGAGAGCGCGTCGGTGACGACGTTCCCCGCGACGGTGTACGACGCGCTGCGTGGGACCAGCGACTGGGTGCCGTACGTCGACACGAACTCGGTCGCCGGCAACGACCTGCTGCGTTCGGTCGCCCTGATCGTCAACGGCGCGGCGGTCACCGCGTTGGGGCTCGTCGGGATCGCGCGCCGCGGCACCCCGCACCGGGCCTTCCTGCTGTCCGGCGTCGTCCTCGGGCTCGTGCTGGTCACGCTCGGTCACACCGGCACCGTCGACGGGTGGGGCGCCGCGAGCGTTCAGCAGGCGCTCGACGGGGCGCTCGCGCCGTTGCGCAACACGCACAAGTTCGATCTCGTCCTGCGGATCCCGCTCGTGCTCGGGCTCGTCCACCTGCTCGCCGCCCTGTCCGGCACGGCCCGCGCCCGCGCCGGCCGGCGGCCCTCGGTGGAGCCGACGCGGTCGCCGCTCGCCCTCGGCGTCACGGTCCTGGCGTGCGCGGCGCTGCTCGGCGCGACGGTCCCCGCGTGGACG
The DNA here is from genome assembly GCF_002797495.1 of Mumia flava. Classification (NCBI taxonomy): domain Bacteria; kingdom Bacillati; phylum Actinomycetota; class Actinomycetes; order Propionibacteriales; family Nocardioidaceae; genus Mumia; species Mumia flava. The sequence continues at coordinate 173,625 of NZ_PGEZ01000001.1, read as the reverse complement.
GGTCAGCTCGCGAACCGCGGGACCTTCACCGACGTCCCGGCGTACTGGCAGGAGGCGGCGGACTGGCTCGCCGCACGCGACGACGGCACGCGGGCGCTGCTCGAGCCGGCCTCGCCGTTCGGCTCGTACCTGTGGGGTCGGACCGGCGACGAGGTGCTCCAGCCGCTGGCCGAGAGCCCGTGGGCCGTCCGCAACGTCATCCCGCTCGCCCCCGGCGGCAACATCCGCACCATGGACGTGATCGAGCAGCGGCTCGCGACCGGGCGCGGCTCCGCAGGGCTGGCTGCGTACCTGCAGCGCAGCGGCGTGCGGTTCCTCGTGGTCCGCAACGACCTGGAGCCCGGCGACCAGCACACCGACCCCGAACGGGTCTACGCGACGCTGGCGCAGACGCCCGGCGTGGTTCCGGTGGCGAGGTTCGGGCCCACGCTCGGCAGCGCTCGCACGGTCGAGACCGACGAGGGCCGCACGGTGTTCGTCAACCAAGGGGTGCAGGCGCAGCGGCCGGCGATCGAGATCTTCGCGGTCGTCGGCGCGGCGGGCGGCCCGGCGTCGACGCAGCCGCTCGACGGGACACCCGTGGTCGTCGGCGGCCCCCAGGCGCTGCTGCGGGCCGACGAGCAGGGCAGCATCGCCGGTGTGAACGCCCTGCTCGTCGACGACCTCGACGACGGGGAGGGCCCGACCGGCCCGGTCGTGCTCTCGGACGCGGACCGACGGCAGGAGGCGACCTTCGGCCGGGTGGTGCGCAACCGCTCCGCGTCGATGACCGCCGACCAGCCGTACACGCTGGAGCGCCCCGTCCACGACTACGTCGTGAGTCCGACCGATCGCGGTACGTCGGTCCGGCGACTCGACGGGGCCGAGCGGATCACGGCCTCCTCGTCGCAGGCGTGGGCCGACGCGAGCGGCCCCGTGGTGCCGGCCGACCAGCCGTGGTCGGCCTTCGACGGCGACCCGCGCACGAGCTGGCGTGCCGCCGCGGGGGAGACCGACTCGTGGATCGTGATCGACCTCGGCCAGCCGACCAGCGCGCCGACGGCGACGATCACGACCGGCGATCCGCCGGGCGTCTCGCGCAGGATCGTCGTCACCACCGACGCCGGGTCCGTCGAGACCACGGCGCAGGGGGGAGAGCCGACGCCCGTCGCTCTGCCGGACGGGGCCACCGATGCGATCCGGGTGTCCGGTCGCGGCACCCTGCTGGAGCCGCTCACGATCGCCGAGGTCGCGGTCGACGGGATCGACGTGACCCGTCCGCTCGTGATGCCGCGGCTGCCCGAGGGGTGGGACCCGCCGCGGCAGATCCAGATCGGCGTGGACGGGTCCGAACGCGTCGGGTGCCTGCCGACCGGCAGCGTCACCACGTGCGTCGCGGGTGCGTCCCAGTGGGGCGAGGACGGTCGTGTGCTCGACCGCGAGCTGGCGCTTCCCCGCGCGGCGCAGTACACGCCGGAGCTCACGGTCACCGGTGTCGGTGGCGCGGGCTTCGACGACGCGATCCAGTCCGGGCGGCTGGCGGCGGTCCGGGCGAGCTCGTACCTCACCGAGGAGCCTGCCAACAGCGTCGTACGAGCGATCGACGCCGACCCGCGGACCGGGTGGGTCGCGGACCCGACCGACGAGGACCCGACCCTCGCCCTGTCCTGGGTGGGGCAGCGGAGGATCGACCGGATCCAGCTGCAGACGTCCCCGTCGCTCGCGGCCTCCGCTCCGACGGAGGCGATCCTGCGGTTCCCGGACGGGACCGAGCACGAGGTGGCGGTGGACGCGGACGGCGTCGCGCGGTTCCCTGCGGTCCGCACGGACCGGGTCGAGGTCCATCTGCGTTCCACGGACCCGGTAGGTGCGTTCGGTGCGTTCGGCGGGATCGACGACCTGCCCGTCGGGGTCAGCGAGGTCAGGCTCCCGGGAACGGGCCTGTTCCCGCAGGTGCCGTCCACCCAGGCATGGGGCCGGTGCGGGCTCGGGCCCACGCTGGAGGTCAACGGGCGGCTGCTGCAGACCCGGCCGGCGGGCTCCGCGGCCGATCTGCTGTCCGGTGCCGACATGCGTGCGGAGGTCTGCGGGGCCGACCGGCTGCGACTGAGCGAGGGTGCGAACCGGATCCGCGTCGTCGGAGACGGCGTCACCCGGCCGCTCGGACTGACGCTCGGCTCCCCGGAGCCGGCGACCGCGGCGGCACGGGCGGACCGCGAGGAGTGGAGCACCGACGCCAGGACGCTCACGTTCGGCGAGGTGGACGAGCCGACCCTCGTCACGGTCGCGGAGAACGTGAACGCCGGATGGCGCGACGCGGAGGGGCGCGCGTCGCGTCAGGTGAACGGGTGGCAGCAGGGCTGGGTCGTACCGGCCGGCAGCGACCGGCTGAGCATCGACTACGAGCCCAACTCGACGTACCGCGCGGGGCTGGTCGTGGGCGCGCTGACCTTCCTCGCGCTGTTCCTCGTGCTCTTCGTCCGCCGGGATCCCGCGCCGGCCCCGACGCCGCTGCGTCGTCGTCGGCACGGCGGCGTCCTGCTGGCGGCTCTCCTCCTCGGGGTCGGGCTGGTCGCAGGGACGGCCGGCGCGGTGGTCGCCCTCGGGTCGTGGGCGCTCGGGCGTGCGCTGCGCCGACGCGCGGCCGCGGACGACCTCGCATGGATCGCCGGGTGCGTGCTCCTGGTCGCGGCGATCGGCTACGCCGCACGTCCGTGGGGCGGCTCGGCCGGCTGGGCCGGTGAGCTCGCGTGGCCTCAGCTGCTGGTGGTCGCGTCGCTCGGCGTGGTCGCCTCGCTGGTGGTGCCCGGACCTCGCCTGCGGCCGAGGTTCCTCAGCCGCATCGCCGGACGCTCGACGACCCGGTAGAGCACCTCGGCGACCACCAGGCTGAGGGCCAGGGTCCACGCGAAGATCATCGGGCCCTGCCCTCCACCGATCTCGAAGTCCCTCCACTCGTACAGCAGGTGGAGCACGATGAGGTGGCAGCAGAAGAGGCTGTACGAGGTGCGGCCGAGGTGGCGCAGGGCAGGCGCCGACATGAGCCGGGCGAACCTCGTGGCCGGTGGGGCCAGCACGCCGGGCAGAACGAGCATCCCGGCGATCGCGCCGTAGAGCAGCGTGCGCACCGTGGTCTCCGCCGCGGTGGGGGCCACCAGCCCGCTGGGGCCGGCGAGCGGTGTCGAGGCGACGGCGAGGAGAGCGAGCGCGATGCCCCAGCACGTCCAGGGGCTCGCGCCGGCGTGGCGCACCCACTGCGACCAGCGGGAGTCCGGCGCCGACACGCCTGCCCCGGTCGTCACGACGGCGAGGGACAGCCCGACCCCGAACCAGCCGAGGTACGCCGGCAGCCACTGCGGGGCCAGGAACAGGCTGTCCGGCGCGAGTCCGGCCAGGCCGAGGTCCCACGCGACGCTGATCAGGACCATCGCCGCTGCGACACCGTGGAGCGCGCGGGGATGCCATCCTCGACGGCAGACGACCTTGACGGCGAACCACCCCAGCAGCGGCAGGATCAGGTAGAACGTCACCTCGACGCCGAGGCTCCACATCTGCCCGAGCCCGAGCGGGAACGGCTCCTGCCCGTACAGCGTGGTCAGCGTCAGGTTGTGCCACCACGTCGAGGCCGTGAGCGGTTCGGGCTGCTCGACCAGGAGCAGTGCGGCGACGACGCTCACCCAGTAGACCGGCAGGATGCGGATCGCCCGCTTCCAGAGGTAGTGCCGCGTCGAGGGGAACCCTGACGGCGCCGCCGCCTCCTTCAGGTACGGCTGGCTCAGCAGGAATCCCGACAGCACGAAGAAGATCGCCACCCCGACCTCGAGGCGCGCCGTGAGCGTCCCCCACCCCTCGGTCGAGGAGTAGCCGCTGAGGAAGGCGACATGGGTCGCGACGACCGCGATCGCGGCCACGGCCCGCAACGAGTCGAGGACGGGGTAGACGCTCTGCGGGTCGGGTCGGCCGTCGCGCTCGGGCACGAGCGGGTCGGCGGCGGCATCAGCCGTGGTGCTCATGAGAAACCGGCCAGGAGGTCACCGACGACGACGCGGCTCACGCACATCCGCACGCCCTCGGGCGGCGTCAGGGTGATCGCGTCGAGGTTGCCGACGGTGTCGACGTACATCGTGTGGGCTCCCTTGCGCGCTGCGGCCTCGAACGACTCGCGTGGAGTCTCGACCGTCACGGTGCCGGGCCCGAAGGCGAGGTAGGAGATCGCGAGCCACTGCTCAGGGTAGTCGTAGGCCGTCGTCGGGAACGCGATCTCGGTCGGTCCCTCGACGAGCGTGCCGCACTCGGAGCCGGTGTCCGTGACCGCGTCGACGCCCTCGGGGACCCAGGCGGGCGCGAGCTCGCCGAGCTCGTTCAGCACCTGGAGGTCCTCACCGATGCGCGGGGTCGTGAAGAGGTCGTCGACGGGGGCGAGCAGGTGGGAGGGCGTGTTGTACGGGTAGGTGTTGGACCACATCACGTCGTCCGGCACGGAGACGTCGGCGAGTGCCGGGACGATCGGCTGGTCGGCGAGCTCCTCCACCGCCTGCTCGACGAAGGCCCGGGTCGGGTAGTCGCGGTGCCACGGCGCGACGTAGGTCACGGTCGAGACCGCGGCGCCGACGACGAGCGCGGCGCAGGCCGCGACCGGGACCCACCGCGGGGGAGTCCACGCGAGCAGCGGAGGCTCGCGCCGTCGGCTCGGCTCGATCGCACCGAGGACGGGCATGCACATCGCGGCGCCGGCCAGCACGACGACGGGGGCGAGGTCCGAGACGTAGCGCGGCTCGAGCCCGACGAGCGCGCCGAGCCCCTGCGCGCGGCTGGTCGCGAGCAGCGCGAAGCTGGCCGCGAGGGAGAGCACGCAGAGCAGGAGCGACCGTGCAGCGCGGGAGCGCGTGAGCAGGACGTACGCGAGCGCGAGGATCACGGCCACGGCGGCCGCCGCGGCCGCCCAGCCCTGCGGCGCCGCGACCTGGAGCGGGTCGTTGAACACCTGCCACCTCCAGGGTCCTCCGACCAGGCTGGGGACGACGGTCTCGCGGACCATCGCGTCCAGCAGGCCGTCGATCTCGGAGCGCCCGGGGAGCCGGTTGATCGACTCCACCACGGCGACGTACACGGCCGCGTACACGGCGGTCACCGCCCCGTAGAGCAGCCACGCCGGCCAGAACCGCCGCAGCGGGCCGAGGATGCGCCGGCGCGGCCCGCCCGAGGAGAACCACAGGACGGTCAGGAGGGCGAGCAGCAACGGCACGACGGCCGTCTTCGCGTAGGCGAGGTAGCCCACGACGAGGACGGCGGTGGTCGCGACCGCGTACCGCACGCGTCGGGTGCGCAGGTAGACGACGTGCGCCGAGACCGCCAGGAAGAGGACGATCTGCAGCGGCAGCTGGTTGAGCGCGACCGCCCACCACATGGTCGACGGGACGACGAGGGTCGACGTGAGGTACCAGCCGAGCGCCAGCAGGATGCCCGGGCGTGGGCCGAACAGCGTCCGCAGCATCACGAGGCAGGAGACCGACGCGGCCGCCTGGAGCGCCACGATCTCGACCGCGGCCCACTCCCACGCGAACCCGCCCGCGGAGCCGACCGCTGCAGCGAGCAGCAGGCCGAGCGGCATGACCTGGGCGTCGTGCGGGGCCAGCACGTGCTCGAGGGAGAACCCGTCGCGGGCGAGGTCGGACAGGAAGATGAAGTCGTCGGTGTAGAACCAGCCGCCGGCTGTCGCCCAGGCACGGAGCGCGACCTGGGCGAGGATCATCGCGACCGCGACGGCCGTGACCACCTGGCCGCGCGTGGTGCCTGCGGGGATCAGGCTCCGGATCGCGCGACTCGTGTCCGCAGCCAGGGTGCTCACCGCAGGGAGTGTAGTGCCGGGCGCTCCGGGCCCTGGGGCGCCGGTGCCTCAGCGACCCGCGGACCGTCGCTAACGGCGGCGGGCGACGACGCGGGCGCCCACCGTGTCACGGCGGGGACCGTGCGTCGACGTCGCTCGGAGGGTGAAGCGCCGCTCCGCTCCGGCGGGTGCCGAACGTGCCCGGCGGACCGCGACCTTGACCAGCGTCGACCTCCCCGGAGCGAGCCGTACGGTCCGGAACCGTCCCCGCACGACGGCGCGGGTCCGGTCCCGGCCTCCGACGCGGTACGTCACGGCGAACCTGCGGTTTCCCGCCTTCCCGCGCAGCCGGAACCGCTCGGGACGGTTGCCGGTGTTGCGGATCCGGACGACGAAGACCCGGCGGCCGCGGCGCTCGATCCCCGCCTTCACGGTCTGGCGGCCGGCCGCACCGACCACGCCGTCGCCACGGTAGGTGCGCCGGTCGGCTCGCCGTACGGACGCGTCCGGCCGGTAGCGGGGCGGCGGCGCCGCGGCGGCCACGCGGTAGGAGCGGGTCAGCACGGTCCGGTGGCCGGCGCCGTCGGTGGCGGAGACGCGCACCTGGGCCTGCCCGGGCGAGGAGGTGTCGAGCCGGCCGTTCCTCAGGCCGCTGACCCGGCACGTGCGCAGGCTCGAACCGCCGCGGTCGGTGCAGGCGTAGCGCGGCGTCACCCGTGCGCCCTCGGTGTACGTGCTTCCCGCAGGCAGCCCGGTCAGGCTCACCCGTGGCGCGACGGCGTCGGGGACCGGCGTGCGGAACGCCCGGTAGCTCGCACGCCGCTGGTTCAGGTCGCTGGGAGAGGCGGGGTCGACGAGCTCCCACACCGGGTCGCCCGCGGCATCCACCTCGGTGACGAGCGCCTTGCGCTCCGAGGCCCAGGACACGAGCGTGTTGCCGTTGTCGAGGCGCTCGGCCGAGCCGGCGAAGATCGCGTACCGGTCCGGGACCTCGTAGTTCCAGACCGGCGTCGCCGTCCCGGCGGCGGTGTCGAGGGCGTACTCGGTGACGCGGGTCGGGGTCCGGGCGACCACCGGCCCGGTCGGATCCGCCGGGTCGATGCAGAGCGGGCCCGGGGCCCATGCGCCGTTGTCGAAGAGCAGGATCCGGTCGTCGCCGACCACGGTCGCGGTGTGCTGGGCGCACGGTCCGCCGTCGCCGGGGATGGGAGCACCGAGCTCGTCGACGAAGGCGAAGGTGCTGTCGCGGCCCCCCAGCTTCCAGACGACCTCACCCTCGGCGTACCCGTCGTGGGCGGTCCGCGCGATCTTGAAGACGGAGCTGAGGTGGCGGAACGACGCGAGGACGTCGCCGTCGGGCATCAGGGCGATCGAGTTGATGTGCGCGTAGTCGCCGGCGGCGTCGATCACCGCCTCGGCATCGGGATCGACGTGATCGGCCGAGCTCCACTCCCACAGCACATCGCGTGATGCGGAGAGGTGCTGGATCACCGCGTCGGTCCGCCCGGTGGCGGGATCGGGCTCGTACGCGATGAGGTACAGGGTGCCGTCCGGGAGCACCAGGGAGTCATGGGGGTCGGTGTTGACGAGGCCGACCGTCTCGTACCGCGCGACCTCGTCCATGCGGTCGTCCAGCACGGCCATCGCGGACCCGGTCCGCCCCGCCGTCTCGGTCGCTCGAAAGACGGTGAGTCTGCCGTCGGGCTGCCGCTTGAAGTCCGTCGAGCTCGGGGTCCGACGGGCGTAGACCGGGACGCCGTTCGCGTCCACGGCGGCCTCGTACGTCCGTCCGTCGAAGAACGTGGTCAGCGTGAGCAACGTGTGGCCTGGCTGCATCCCGGCGCCGTCGCCGCCGACATCGACCCGCTCGAGGGTCGGGAACCCGGCCGGGGTGACGAACAGCGCGTGCACGGCCGTCCCGCCGCTGTCGGAGAAGATCACCGAGACCTCGTCGCCGGGCCTCAGGCCCGAGATCGTACGGGCGCCGGTGGCGGGACGGCCGTTGATCCGCACCGTGCCGTCCGGGTCGCTCGTCGTCGCCGTGATCGTCAGTGCGGTGATCTCGTCGGTCGCCGACGTCACCGCGTAGCGCTCGACGGCCGGGTCGAACGCGGGGAACATCCCGACTCCGGCTCCCGCGACGGCGAGCGTACGGGTGGGTGCGGCGTCGGCGTGCGCGTCGGGCGCGGACGGTGCGAGAGCGACCGTCGCGCCGACGAGCCCGAGCACCAGCGCGACGAGGATCGGACGCATGGAACCGCACGCTACCCGGTGCAGTCGACCCGTTCCTGACGACTTCGGGGGCACCGTGACCGAACTGAGACGTGCCGCTGCCCCCATCGACCGAGACCGCGGAGGCTACTCCTTGGTAGTGTGCCGCAGATCATCATCACCTGAAGGGAGTTTCGGTGGGGAAGAAGACAGGGTTCGTCGCCCTCCTCCTCGGCGTGTTCTTGCTGGGCATCGCGGTGCTGGCCAAGTTCTACGCCTACGACGAGCTTGCTGTCGTTCCGCTCGACCAGGACACGGAGACGGTCTCGAAGACCGCTCCGGGCGACGACGCCACGTACCTGAACGTCGGCGCGACCGGTGGGCCTGCTGTCGAGACGGGGCCGCTGGAGTCGCGGCGCACCGTCGTCGGGAAGGTCGAGCTGAGCGAAGAAGCCAGCGAGGACCTCGACGAGGACGTCGCCGTCTGGGACACGTTCTCCTACACCGCGCCCCCGGGGACGGCGGCCGAGGACGCGCTCAGTGCGACCCGTGACCTGGTGCCGTTCGACCGTCACACCGCGGAGACCGTCCGCTGGTCGGGTGCGATGACCGAGAGCGGCGGACAGACGATCCAGCCGTTCTCCTTCTCGGGCAACTACTTCAAGTTCCCGTTCAACACCCAGAAGGAGTCCGTCGAGTTCTGGGACGGCTCGGTGCGCAAGGCGGTCCCCGCCGAGTACGAGGCGACCGAGGAGATCGAGGGCCTGACGGTCTACCGGTTCGTGCAGACGATCGAGCCGGTCCAGATCGCCACCCAGGAGGTCCCGGGCAGCCTCGTCGGCGAGGACGTCGCCTCCTTGAACGCCGAGCGGATCTACTCCAACACCCGGACCCTGTGGGTCGAGCCCGAGACCGGCGTCATCATCAAGGGCCAGGAGGAGCAGTTCGCCACGCTGGAGGTCGACGGCTCTCCGCGCCTGACGATCACGGACGCGACTCTCGGGTACGACGAGGAGACCGTCAGCGCCACCGTCGACGAGTACGAGTCGAAGGCGATGCTGCTCGGTCTGGTCCGCACCGAGATCCCGGTGGTCGCCACCGTGCTCGGTGTCCTGCTGGTGCTGCTCGGCGGTTTCCTGCTGCTGCGCGCGAACCGGTCCGGGTCGACGCCGTCCGACGACGACACGCCCGCGGAGCCGGGCCCTGCCGACGGCGAGACCGCCGCCGGCGGCCGGCGCAAGGCCACGGCCTGACGCCACGGACGCTCGTCCGGCCGAGCCCGCCGCCGACCCCTCCCCGGGGTCGGCGGCGGGCTCGTTGTCGTCGGTGCGGCAGACTGGCTCCCGATGACTGAGTCCAGTGCTGCCGCTCACGACCTCTGTGCCTTCGTCGACGCCTCGCCGTCGCCGTTCCACGTCTGCGGGACCGTCGCCGCTCGCCTGCGGGCGGCCGGGTTCGCCGAGGTGGACGAGACCCTGGCCTGGCCGGCGGAGCCCGGCCGGCACTTCCTCGTCCGGGGCGGTTCGCTCGTCGCCTGGTCGACCGAGTCCGCGACCGGCCCCGCGAGCTCGTTCCGCGTCGTCGGCGGACACACCGACTCACCGAACCTGCGGGTCAAGCAGCACCACGACCGCACCAGCGCGGGCTGGGAGACGATCGCGCTCCAGCCGTACGGCGGGGCGTGGCTGAACTCCTGGCTGGATCGCGACCTGGGTCTGTCGGGCCGCGTCAGCGTCCGCGACGGCGATGCGGTCGCGACGCGGCTCGTGCTGCTGGACGAGCCGGTGCTGACCGTTCCGCAGCTGGCGATCCACCTGTCGGAGGAGCGCAAGGGCGTCCAGCTCGACCCGCAGCGTCACCTCGACGCCGTCTACGGCACGGGGGACGGCTCCGACCTGCTCTCCGACGTCGCGCGGCGGCTCGAGGTCGCGCGCGACGACGTCCTCGCCTTCGAGCTCATGACCCACGACCTGACCGCGAGCCGGCTCCTCGGCCCGCGCAGCGACCTGCTCGCCGCTCCGCGCCTGGACAACCAGGTGACCTGCTGGGCCGGCATGCAGGCGCTGCTCGCCGCGGTCGAGCAGCCCGCTGCCGGGGTCGTGCCGCTCCTGGTCCTCTTCGACCACGAGGAGGTCGGGTCGATGTCGGACCGCGGTGCGTTCTCGGACCTGCTGACCACGGTGATCGAGCGGGTCGTCGTGGCCGCCGGAGGAGGGCGCGACGAGTACCACCGTGCGATCGCCGGCTCGGTGTGCGCGTCGGGCGACATGGCGCACGCCACCCACCCGAACTACCCCGACCGTCACGAGCCCGGGCACCGGATCGTCGCGAACGGCGGCCCGGTGCTGAAGGTCCACCCGAATCTCCGCTACGCCACCGACGCGACCGGCACGGCGGCGTTCGCGCTGGCCTGCGAGGTCGCGGGGGTGCCGCTCCAGCGCTACGAGCACCGCGCGGACCTGCCGTGCGGCTCCACGGTGGGCCCGATCACCGCGTCACGGACCGGCATGCCGACCGTCGACGTGGGGGCTCCTCAGCTGGCGATGCACGCTGCGCGGGAGCTGATGGGGGCGCACGACCCGCACCAGTACGCCGCGGCGCTCACGGCGTTCCTGGCGCCGGCGGCCTGACCGGGTCCGCCCGAGCGGGTCCGCCTGGCCGGGACCGCGCGGCGCGTCGCCTGTCGTTCCGGGCGATCGGCGGACGCCCCGCGTTGACCCTCCTGGGCGCCACCCCGTACCCTGGATGGTGCGTTGTGGACTCGCATGACCTCAGACGGAGCGGGTTCATGCTCGCGCCACGTCGGGCGCACTGCTTCTCATGCAATCACTCGGCACGTCGCGACTCAGGGTCTGCCGCGCGCACGACGACGACTCTATCCATTCATCGGAGCCCATTCCTCTATGACGAGCAGCATCCAGACAGCCCCCGCAACTCCGCAGGTTGCGGTCAACGACATCGGATCCGAGGAAGACTTCCTCGCCGAGGTCGACAAGACCATCAAGTACTTCAACGACGGTGACATCGTCGACGGCACCATCGTCAAGGTCGATCGGGACGAGGTTCTCCTCGACATCGGCTACAAGACCGAAGGTGTCATTCCCTCGCGGGAGCTGTCCATCAAGCACGACGTGGATCCGAACGAGGTCGTCTCGGTCGGTGACGCCGTGGAGGCGCTCGTCCTTCAGAAGGAGGACAAGGAGGGCCGCCTGATCCTCTCGAAGAAGCGGGCGCAGTACGAGCGCGCCTGGGGCGACATCGAGAAGATCAAGGACGAGGACGGCGTCGTCGAGGGCACCGTCATCGAGGTCGTCAAGGGTGGCCTCATCCTGGACATCGGTCTGCGCGGCTTCCTGCCCGCCTCGCTCGTCGAGATGCGGCGTGTCCGCGACCTCGCCCCGTACGTCGGCCAGAAGCTCGAGGCGAAGATCATCGAGCTCGACAAGAACCGCAACAACGTGGTGCTGTCGCGTCGCGCGTGGCTGGAGCAGACCCAGTCGGAGGTTCGCCAGAACTTCCTCACCCAGCTGGCGAAGGGGCAGATCCGCAAGGGTGTCGTCTCCTCGATCGTCAACTTCGGTGCGTTCGTCGATCTCGGCGGCGTCGACGGCCTGGTCCACGTCTCCGAGCTGTCGTGGAAGCACATCGACCACCCGAGCGAGGTCGTCGCCGTGGGCGACGAGGTCACCGTCGAGGTGCTCGAGGTCGACATGGACCGCGAGCGCGTCTCGCTGTCGCTGAAGGCGACGCAGGAGGATCCGTGGCAGCACTTCGCCCGGACCCACCAGATCGGTCAGATCGTCCCGGGCAAGGTCACCAAGCTCGTCCCGTTCGGTGCGTTCGTGCGCGTCGAGGAGGGCATCGAGGGCCTGGTCCACATCTCGGAGCTGGCCGAGCGCCACGTCGAGATCCCGGAGCAGGTCGTCCAGGTCGGCGACGCGGTGATGGTCAAGATCATCGACATCGACCTCGAGCGTCGTCGGATCTCGCTCTCGCTGAAGCAGGCGAACGAGACCGAGGTCGCGCAGGACGCCGACGAGTTCGACCCCACGCTGTACGGCATGGCGTCGTCCTACGACGAGCAGGGCAACTACATCTACCCCGAGGGCTTCGACCCGGAGACCGGCGAGTGGCGCGAGGGGTACGACGAGCAGCGCGAGACCTGGGAGCGGCAGTACGCCGAGGCCCACGCGCGCTGGGAGGCCCACAAGAAGCAGGTCGCCGAGGCCGAGACGGCCGCGCGCGACGCCGGCCAGCCGAGCGGTGGCTCCTACTCGTCGGCGGCGCCGGCGCAGGAGTCGCAGCCCAGCAGCGGCGGCGGCGGCGGCTCGCTCGCCTCGGACGAGGCGCTGCAGGCGCTGCGCGACAAGCTGACCGGCGGCTGACCGGTTCGCTGAGCTGACGACGAAGCCCCCACCCGATCGGGTGGGGGCTTCGTCATGCCCGGCACTCGGCGGTCGGTAGCCTGTCCGCGTGCGCATTCTCCTCGACCCGGCTCCGGCCGATCCGGATCCGACCGTCGACATCGCGGTCGCGACGGCGTTGCTGCGCCAGGCCTCGGAGGGTGTGATCGGGCCGACCGTCCGGATCAGCTCGCCGCCGGGGCCGGTCGCTGCCTTCGGCAGGACCGATCTGCGCAGGCCGGGCTTCGGATCGGCCGCGGCCGCGTGCAGGGCCCTCGGGTTCGCGCCGGTCGTCCGCGGCGCCGGGGGGCGGCTCGCGATGTACACGGAGCAGACCCTGGTGATCGACCACGTCAGCCCGGACCCGGATCCGGGCTCGGGGATGCGGGACCGGTTCCGCGACTACGGCATGCTGCTGGGGGACGTCCTGGGGCGCCTGGGGATCGACGCGCGCGTCGGCCCGGTCCCCGGCGAGTACTGCCCGGGCGAGTACAGCCTGAACGCGCGCGGGACCACCAAGCTGGTCGGCACCGCGCAGCGGATCGTCCGCGGGGCGTGGTTGTTCTCCGCGATCGTGGTGGTCGGCGACGGCCCTGCGCTGCGTGCGGCGATGCCGGTCGCGCACCACCGCCTCGACGTCCCGATGCGCCGGCGCTCGATCGGCTCGGTCCTCGAGGAGGCGCCGTGGCTGGACCAGCGGCACGTCCTCGATGCGCTGCTCGAGGGGTACCGCTCGATGACCGACGTGGAGGTCGCGTCGCTGGACTCGTCGACGCTGAACCGCGCGTACGACCTGGCCGACGACCACCGGATCGGTCGGACGTCCGTGCGGCCGTCGGCATGAGGGTCGGGCTCACCGGTGGGATCGGCTCCGGCAAGAGCACGGTGAGCGCGCTCCTCGCTGAGCGCGGTGCGGTCGTGATCGACTCGGACCTGCTCTCGCGCGAGGTGGTCGAGCCCGGGACCGAGGGGCTGGCCGCGGTCGTCGCGCGCTTCGGCGACGGGGTCCTCGACGCGGACGGGCGCCTCGACCGGCCGGCGCTGGGTGCGATCGTGTTCGCTGACGACGCCGCGCGGCGGGACCTCGAGGCGATCGTGCACCCCCTCGTGCGTGCGCGGGCGGCCGAGCTGGAGCGCGCCGCCGGCGAGGACGCGGTCGTGGTCCACGACGTCCCGCTGCTGGTCGAGACGGGACAGACCGACGCGTACGACGTGGTGGTCGTCGTCGACGTCCCGACCGAGACGCAGGTCGAGCGTCTGGTGCAGCAGCGGGGGATGGCGGAGGTCGACGCGCGGGCGAGGATCACCGCCCAGGCCACCCGGGAACGACGAACCGGTGCTGCCGACCACGTGGTCGACAACACCGGTTCGCTGGAGGAGCTCACGCAGTCCGTCGACTCCCTGTGGGAGACGCTGACGTCGTGAGCCACGCCCCGCGCCGTTGCGGGACGTGGGTCTTCGTCAGGCCGCCAGGTCGGGGTCCGCGATCTTGCGGAGCCGCTGGATGGCCTCCCGCTCGAGCTGGCGCACCCGCTCCGCCGAGATGCCGTGCCGCTTGCCGATGTCGGCCAGCTTGTGCTGACGGCCGTCGAGGAGGCCGTAGCGGCACCGGATGATGTCCGCCTCGCGCTCGCCGAGGTGCTCGACGAGACCCGACAGCCGGTCGCGGGACTCGGTGTCGAGGACCGCGTGGTCCGGGCCGGGCTGGGTCTCGCGGGCGACCAGGTCGCCGAGCGAGGTGTCGCCGTCCTCGTCGACCGGCGAGTCGAGGCTCACGTGGTCACGGCCCCAGGAGATCAGGTCGAGGACGCGCTCGACGTCCATCCCCAGCTCCTCGGCGATCTCGGAGGCGTCCGGCTCGTAGCCGAGCTGGCGCTCCAGGTTGCGACGCGCGGCGCCGACCTGGTTCAGCTCCTCGACCACGTGGACCGGGAGGCGAACCACGCGACCCTGCTGCGCGATGCCGCGGGTGATCGCCTGGCGGACCCACCAGGTCGCGTAGGTGGAGAACTTGAAGCCCTTGCGGTAGTCGAACTTCTCGACCGCGCGGATCAGGCCGGTGTTGCCCTCCTGGACGAGGTCCAGCAGCGGCATCTGCGACCGGCCGTACTTGCGGGCGATCGAGACGACCAGGCGGAGGTTCGCGGTGATGAACTCGTCGATGGCGCGGTCACCCTCGGCGACCATCCACTCCAGCTCCTCCTGGGTGGCGGACTTCGGCGCACCGCCCTTGCGGCGGCCGATCCGGCCCTCCTCGAGCAGGTGCTTGGCCAGCAGACCCGCCTCGATGGCCTTGCTCAGCTCGACCTCCCGAGCGGCGTCGAGCAGCGGAGTGCGCGAGATCTCGTCGAGATACATCCCGACGCTGTCTCGTCCCTCGACGCGCTCGCGCACCTGAGTCGTTGCTGTCGTCACGCAGACCAGCTCCCTCGTTGTCGTCTGTGCTCACCGGGTCACAACACCCGATCTGGCCGTCTGATTCCGTCCGGCACTGGAAAAGACGTACGGGGCGTGCTAGGAGTGCCCGTCTCAGCCGTTTCTTAGGTCACAACCGCGGAATCCGGGACAACGTGCCGCCAGACCCTGCAATCACAGGCGATCACGTGGCCGGCCACCTGGTCGTACGGGTGGGATCCGGCTGCTTCCACGGGGGCTGGACGCCGAGATGGCTCAGAATGTGATGAGCATCACGTCGACGACGGGACGGGTTCGTACGGGGCGCCGGCGACGTCGATCACCCAGGCCAGCTCGTAGGCCCGCTCCTTCCACGACTCGTACCGACCGCTGACGCCGCCGTGGCCGGCCGACATCTCGGTCTTGAGCAGGACGTCGGCCCCCGCGACGTCGCGCAGCCGAGCGACCCACTTGGCCGGCTCGACGTACAGGACGCGTGTGTCGTGCAGACTCGTCACGGCGAGGATCCGCGGGTAGTCCTGCTCGCGGACGTTCTCGTACGGCGTGTAGGACTTCATGTAGGCGTAGACGTCCGGGTCGTGCAGGGGGTCGCCCCACTCGTCCCACTCGATCACGGTCAGGGGGAGCGAGGGGTCGAGGATCGACGTCAGCGCGTCGACGAACGGGACCACCGCGAGGATCCCGGCGAACGCGTCCGGTGCGTCGTTGGCGACCGCCCCCATCAGCAGCCCGCCGGCGCTGCCGCCCTCGGCGACGAGCCGGTCCGCCGAGGTCCACCCGGTCGTGGCGAGGTGACGGGCGCAGTCGACGAAGTCGGTGAAGGTGTTCTTCTTCGCCAGCATCTTGCCGTCGTCGTACCAGCCGCGTCCCATCTCGCCGCCGCCGCGCACGTGCGCGACCGCGAACACCATCCCGCGGTCGAGCAGCGACAGCCGGGAGACGCGGAACGACGGGTCCATGCTCGCCTCGTAGGCGCCGTACCCGTAGATCATGGCCGGCGCACTGCCGTCGCGGGGAACCCCGCGGCGCACGACCACCGACACGGGGACGTGCGTACCGTCGCGGGCGACGACCCACTCGCGGTGCTGCTCGTAGTCGGCCGGGTCGTAGCCGCCGAGGACCGGCTGACGGCGACGCAGCACGAGCTCGCCGGAGCCGACGAGGTAGTCGTAGACGGTCTCGGGTGTGACGAAGGAGGTGTAGCCGATCCTGACGAGCGGCTGGTCCCACTCCGGGTTCGAGCCGAGGCCGGAGGTGAACAGCGGCTCGTCGAAGGCGATCGGCTCGGCCTCGGGGAGCGGCGCGCCTGCGGCGAGACCGTCGAGCCGGATCAGTGCGACCTGGGCGAGGGCGTCCTTGCGCATGCTCACGGCGAGGAAGTCGGCGAACGCGTCGACGTCCTCGAGGCGGACCTGGTCGGAGTGGGCGATCTCCGTGCGCCAGTGCTGCGGCGAGGGGTCGTCGACGCCGACGCTGGCGAGCGTGAAGTTCACGGCCGCGTCGTTGTGCAGGACGAGGAAGCGGTCCTCGCCGCCGATCACGGCGTGCTCGACGGAGTACTCGATCCCGTCGCGGCGCCGCGCGACGACACGGAAGTCGCCGGTCGGGTCGGCGGCGTCGAGCACCCGGACCTCGCTCGTGACCTTCGAGGACGAGACGACCATGAGGTAGCGGTCGCTGCGGGTCGCGCCGACGCCGGTGAAGTAGCGCTCGTCGGTCTCGTGGAAGACCAGCGCATCCTCGGCCGCCGCGCTGCCCAGCGCGTGCCGCCAGACCTTGTCGGGTCGCCACGCGTCGTCCACGGTCGAGTAGAACAGGTGGGTCGCGTCGAGCGACCAGGTCGCGCCGTAGGACACCCCGGCGATCTCGTCCGGGTGCACCTCGCCGGTCCTCAGGTCCTTGACCCGCAGGGTGAAGCGTTCGTCGCCGGTCGTGTCCGTCGAGTACGCGAGCAGGTGGCCGTCGCGGCTCACGCTGAGGGCACCGAGCGAGAAGAAGTCGTGTCCCTCGGCCTCGGCGTTGGCGTCGAGCAGCACCTGCTCGCCCGGGATGTCGGCGACCGAGCCGTCCGCCACCTCCAGGGTCGGGGGAGTCCAGTCGGTGGGGTCGTCGACCGGACAGCGGCAGTGCACCGCGTACTCGCGGCCCTCGAAGGTCCGGGCGTAGTACCACCAGTCACCGCGCCGGACCGGCACCGACAGGTCGGTCTCCTGGATCCGCGAGCGGGTCTCCTCGAAGAGTCGGTCCCGCAGGTCCTCCAGGTGGGCGGTCCGCTCGGCCGCGTAGGCGTTCTCGGCCTCGAGGTACGCGAGGGTGTCGGCGTTCTCCGGGTCGCGCAGCCACTCGTAGTCGTCGACCACCTCGTCACCGTGATGGACCCGGACCTGCGGCTGCTTCTTGGCGACGGGAGGGGTGCTCATGCCTCGACCGTACCCGCTCGCAACGCGGGGTCGTCCGCGTCCAGGGTGCGTACGGGGCCGGGTCCGGACAGGCGGGTCTCGAAGCGGACCGTGACGCGCCCCAGACCCGATCCCCAGACCCATCCCGGACCGTGCTCGTCGTGCACGACGTCGGCGCCGGGCACCCAGCGGCGGCCGCCGGGTCCGCCGGGGCGGGCGCGGGCTCCTGCGGTCGTGACCGTCGGGTCGGGGTCGGGTGCGTCGACCGGCTCGTGCTTCTCGGGGGCACCGCTGAACAGGTCGTCCTGGACCCAGTCGGCCAGCCCGGACATCCCGACCCCGATCAGGCGGATCCCGCCGCTGGTGTCGACCTCGGACAGCAGCGACCGGGCCGTGCGGACGATCACCCGGGCGTCGTCGGTGGGACCGGCCAGCGTGGTCGAGCGGGTGTGCGTCTCGAAGTCGTGGTGACGGACCTTGAGGGTGACGGTCCGTCCGGAGAGCCCGGAGCGTGCGAGGCGCTCGGCGACGCGCCGGCCCATCCGCTCCGCGATGTCGCCGAGCACCCGCGGGTCGGTCAGGTCGATCTCGAAGGTGTCCTCGACGCTCACGGACTTGGCCTCGCGCTCGGCGACGACCGGGCGGGGGTCGATCCCGCGCGCGAGGGCGGCCAGCGCCGCGCCCGAGGAGCGGCCGAGCAGCGAGCGCAGATCGTCGTCGGCGACCGCGCGGACCTCGTCGACGGTGGTCACGCCGATCCGGCGCAGCCGCTCGGCGGTGGCGGGACCGACGCCGGGGATCGCTCGGGCCGACATCGGGCCGAGGACGTCCGCCTCGGTGCCGGGCGGGATCACGCGGACCCCGTCGGGCTTGGCGAGCTCGCTCGCGATCTTCGCCATCAGCTTGGAGGTGCCGATGCCGACCGAGGCGGTCAGCCCACCCGTCCGGGACGCGACGTCGGCACGGACCTGCTCGGCGATCGCGTGGAGTGCGTCGGGATCGAGGTCGCGCGCCTCGTCGGACGCGGCGAGGTCGACGAACGCCTCGTCGAGCGACATCGGCTCGACGAGCGCCGAGAGCTCGCGCAGGCGGTCCATCACGATCCGACTGGCGGCGCGGTAGGCGTCGAAGCGACCGCCGAGGTACGCGGCGTGGGGGCAGCGCGCGCGGGCCTCGGCGGTCCGCATCGCCGAGCGGACGCCGTAGACGCGCGCCTCGTACGACGCGGTGGACACGACGCCGCGCGGCCCCAGTCCGCCGACGACGACGGGCTTGCCGCGCAGCGACGGCTTGTCGCGCTGCTCGACGGCGGCGAAGAACGCATCGAGGTCGAGGTGGAGGACGGTGGCGTGGCGCCGCATGCCGTCATTGTCGCGGTCGGGAGTGACGGTCGTCCGGCGGTGGTCCCCAACGCCCCCGCATCCACAGCGGTGGTCTCCACACGGTCGGACGGCCCCGTACGCGCCACGGGGGACGCATGCCTGACGTCCTTCGCGCCCGCAGCCTCGCCGACCTCGTCGGCGTCGTGCCGATCCTGCTCGGATTCCACCCCCGCGACTCGCTGGTCGCGTTCTGCCTGCACGGGCCCGGCGGGCGGATCGGGTTCCGGCTGCGTGCCGACCTGCCGGAGCTCGGAGAGCTCACCGAGCTCACCGAGCTCCTCGCCGCCCACCTGGCCTCCCAGCAGCCCGACGCGGTGGTCGTGATCGCGTTCGCCGAGCACGCCGGCGTGGCGGACGAGGCCGTGGCCGCCCTGGAGGCCGCGTTGGCCCGACACGACGTCGACGTGTGCGAGGCCGCGCGCTTCGACGGTCGACGGGCGTACTCCCTGCTCTGCGACGACCCGGGCTGCTGCCCGCCCGAGGGTGTCCCGTGCGACGCCGCGACGTCGCCGATGCTGGCGGAGGCGGTCTTCCGCGGTGTCGAGGTGCTGCCCGACCGGGAGGCCCTCGAACGCCGGTTCGCACCGCAGAGCGGTCCGCTGGTCGACGAGGTCGCGGCCGCCGTGTCGAGGGAGCGCGCCCGGATGGTGCGGCTGCGTCGTGAGCTCAGGCGGGAGGGGCGTCGCACCCGGCGCTCGCTCGAGACCGAGCTGGCGCGGGCCGGGGCGCAGCGGGTGCGCGACGTCCTCGACCGCCTGGGGGCCCGCGGAGCGCCGGGCGCGGAGGAGATCGCGACCCTGGCGGTCTGGAGCTCGCTCGTGGGAGTCCGCGACGTGGCGTGGGCGCGGATCGACCGTGCGACGGCGCCCGACGCCCTCGGGCTGTGGCGCACGGTCGCGACCCGGGTCCCGCAGCGCTGGGTGGTCGCGCCGCTGTGCCTCGCGGCCTTCGCCGCCTGGCTCAGCGGGGACGGCGCGCAAGCCCAGTGCGCGCTCGACCGGGTGGAGGATCTCGACCCCGACTGCTCGATGGCCGCGCTCGTGCAGAAGGCCCTGACGCACTGCCTGGACCCACGCTCGTGGGAGATGCCCGGCGACGCGCTCGGTGCCGCAGGCGTGCGCGAATCGCCGCGGGTCTCCTAGTCTGGGAGCGCGACGGCGCGAGGGGAGTTGGCCATGGGTCAGGACGTCGACGACCAGGTGTTCAGCCGGGAGGACCGTACGGCCTTCCGCGAGAAGGTGCGCTCGTGCCTCGACGTGTTCTCACGGATGCTCCGTGACACCCGGTTCGACGCCGCCCGACCACTGACCGGGATCGAGATCGAGCTCAACCTGGTCGACGAGTCGGGGGAGCCGGCCCTGCGCAACGCCGAGGTGCTGGAGGAGATCGCCGACGAGGACTTCCAGACCGAGCTCGGCCAGTTCAACCTCGAGATCAACATCGACCCGCGGCCCCTCGACGCCGACGGTCTCGGGTCGTACGAGAAGACGATCCGCGACGACCTGAACCACGCCGAGCAGCGAGCCGCCGGGATCGGGGCCCACCTGCTGATGATCGGGATCATGCCCACGCTCGGGCCGGGTCACATCACGCCGACCACGATCTCGGCCAACCCCCGCTACGCCCTGCTGTCGGAGCAGATCCTGGCAGCGCGCGGCGAGGACATCGCGCTGGCGATCGACGGTGCGGAGCGGCTGCGCAGCACCGCGGACTCGATCATGCCGGAGGCGGCCTGCACGAGTGTCCAGCTGCACCTCCAGGTCGGTCCGGACGAGTTCGCCGACCACTGGAACGCCGCACAGGCGATCGCCGGGATCCAGCTGGCCGTCGGCGCGAACTCGCCGTTCGCGCTCGGCAAGCAGCTGTGGGCCGAGACCAGGATCCCCATGTTCGAGCAGGCGACCGACACGCGCAGCGAGGAGCTCAAGGCTCAGGGCGTCCGCCCGCGCGTGTGGTTCGGAGAGCGGTGGGTGACGTCGATCTTCGACCTGTTCGAAGAGAACGTCCGCTACTTCCCGGCGCTGCTGCCGGTGCTCGACGACGAGGACCCGGCGGCCGTCCTCGCGGCCGGTGACGTGCCACGGCTCGCCGAGCTGACCCTCCACAACGGCACGATCTACCGGTGGAACCGCCCGATCTACGCGGTCGTCGGAGACCAGCCCCACCTGCGCGTCGAGAACCGCGTCCTCCCCGCCGGCCCGACCGTCGTCGACACGGTCGCGAACGCCGCGTTCTTCTTCGGGCTCGTCCGGACCCTGAGCATGGCGGACCGGCCGCTGTGGACCCAGATGTCGTTCAGCGCCGCCGAAGAGAACTTCCACCACGGTGCTCGCGACGGGATCGAGGCCCAGGTCTACTGGCCGGGCGTCGGGACGGTCGGCGCGAGCGAGCTCGTGCTGCGGCGGTTGCTCCCGCTGGCGGCCGACGGGCTCGACACGTTCGGCGTCGACCCGGCCGAGCGGGACCGCTACCTGGGGATCATCGAGCAGCGCTGCCTCACCGGTCGCAACGGCACGACGTGGCAGGTCGCGACCTTCGACCGGCTGCGTGCCTCCGGGATCAGCGAGCGCGCCGAGGTGCTGCGGCAGCTCACCCACGAGTACCGCGAGCGGATGCACAGCAACGAGCCGGTGCACACCTGGGACGTCGGCTAGCGGCCGGCGCGCGGCGTCAGCTCCGCGGCCGCACCCGCGCCCACTGGCGCTGCGGGCCGTCCGGCCAGGCGCGCCAGCCGTACCGCGTCACGACCAGCAGGGCGCTCGGGGACGAGACGACCGTGCGGACCGCGGACCACCACGCCGCGTCGCTGGTCGTCGGCTGCAGGTCACCGTGGCGCTCCCACACTCCGATGTAGGCGCGCGGGTCGTCCCCGGAGCCCGACGTCAGCCGGAGCACGACCTGGCGGCGGAGCTCGTCGTCGACGGTGAGCGCGGCCGGCTCCGGCGCGTCCCACCACCCCACGTCGGCGATCCGGCCGCCCTCGCCGACCGCGAGCAGCCGGAACCGCGGATCGGCCTTGCCGTGCCCGCAGCGTGCCGAGCGCTCGCCCACGAGGTCGCGAGCGAGCGACGAGGCCGTGATCGGATCCAGGTCGGGGAGGTCGGGGACGGGACCCCGGGGAGCGGACACCACGTCCTGATCCTGACCCAGATCTGGGCGTTCGCGCTCCGGGTGTCCACAGCCGCGCGAGGGGCTAGGGTCGGGGTGAGCAACCCACAGAGGAGGAGCGGATGGGCACCATCGTCGTCGGTTACGTCCCGAAGCCCGAGGGGCACGCAGCTCTCGCGCGCGCGATCGAGGAGGCGAGGCTCCGAGAGGCCCACCTCGTGGTGGTGAACTCGCACCGGGGCGGCCGCGAGTTCGACGACGAGGACGCAGTCCAGACCGAGGCCCAGCTCGCCGAGGTCCGCGAGAAGCTCGCCGACACCGGCGTGAGCTCGGAGGTCCGCCAGCTCGTCCGCGGGATGGACCCGGCCGACGACCTGGTCAAGGTCGCGACCGAGACCGACGCGGACTTCATCGTGATCGGGCTGCGCCGCCGCTCGCCGGTCGGCAAGCTGATCCTCGGGAGCAACGCGCAGCGGGTGCTGCTCGACTCCAAGTGCCCGGTGATGGCGGTCAAGGCCGACAGCTGAGTCGCCCTCGGCTCGAGGTGTCGAGCCGCTCGACCGCGGCCGCGGAAGGTCACGGTCTGATTTCGACCGCCAGGGTGTTCGTGGTTCCGTGAGAGCGCGTGGCACACTGGGACGAGCGCCGCGGTTGACGGGAGGCCGGTGGACCGCGCCCTTGAACGCCTGCAGCGACCTTTGGTCCGAACACCCCCCAAGGGAGTCACCTCGTGGTTTCAGCGTCCGACAGCCGAGCACGCAAGACCGTCGCCGCGCAGGCCAGTAGCGCGCGCACCAGCGTGAAGTCCTCGACCGGATCGAGTCCGACAACCGCGAAGAAGGCGGCCGCCAAGAAGGCCCCCGCGAAGAAGGCGCCTGCGAAGAAGGCGCCCGCGAAGAGCGCCGGCAAGAAGGCGTCCGCCGCGGCGACCGTCGCCACCGTGGTCGTCGACGAGAACGGCAAGAAGGTTCTCCCGGACATCCCGGACGCCGAGTTCGAGAAGGATCTGAAGACCGATCCGACCCTCAAGGAGGACGAGGCGTCGGGCTTCACCATCTCGGCTGCCGACGACACCGACGAGCCGGAGCAGCAGGTCACCGTCGCCGGCGCGACGGCCGACCCGGTCAAGGACTACCTGAAGCAGATCGGCAAGGTCTCCCTGCTGAACGCCGGCCAGGAGGTCGAGCTCGCCAAGCGGATCGAGGCCGGCCTCTTCGCCGAGGAGAAGCTCGCCACGGGCAAGCGGCTGTCGGAGTCGATGACCGAGGAGCTCGAGTGGATCGTCGAGGACGGTCGCCGCGCGAAGAACCACCTCCTCGAGGCCAACCTCCGCCTCGTCGTCTCCCTGGCCAAGCGCTACACGGGCCGCGGCATGCTGTTCCTGGACCTGATCCAGGAGGGCAACCTCGGTCTGATCCGCGCGGTCGAGAAGTTCGACTACACCAAGGGCTTCAAGTTCTCGACGTACGCGACCTGGTGGATCCGCCAGGCGATCACCCGGGCGATGGCCGACCAGGCCCGTACGATCCGCATCCCGGTCCACATGGTCGAGGTGATCAACAAGCTCGCCCGTGTCCAGCGGCAGATGCTGCAGGACCTGGGCCGCGAGCCCACGCCGGAGGAGCTCGCCACCGAGCTCGACATGACGCCGGAGAAGGTCGTCGAGGTCCAGAAGTACGGCCGCGAGCCGATCAGCCTGCACACGCCGCTCGGCGAGGACGGCGACTCCGAGTTCGGCGATCTGATCGAGGACTCCGAGGCGATCGTCCCGGCCGACGCGGTGTCGTTCACGCTGCTGCAGGAGCAGCTGCACGCGGTGCTCGACACGCTCTCCGAGCGCGAGGCCGGCGTGGTCTCGATGCGCTTCGGCCTGACCGACGGTCAGCCGAAGACGCTCGACGAGATCGGCAAGGTCTACGGCGTGACCCGCGAGCGGATCCGCCAGATCGAGTCGAAGACGATGAGCAAGCTGCGTCACCCGTCGCGCTCGCAGGTCCTGCGCGACTACCTCGACTGATTCGTCCGACGCGGTCTCGGCAGGCTCAACCGGCGGCTGGTGCTCGTCGGGTGAGCTGATGCCCCTCTGCCGAGCTCGTCGCTTCGCCGGTCGAGCTCGTCGAGACCGCTCCCTGGCCCGCGCCGATAGCCTGGATCGCATGACGACACCGACCACCCCGACGCGACGCAACGCGCTCGGTCCGATCGTGCCGGTGCTCGTCCTGCTCGGCGCGATGTGGCTGCTCGAGCTGGTCGACACGCTCCCGAGCGTCTACCTCGACCAGCACGGCATCGTGCCGCGTGCGACCGACGGGCTGTACGGCATCCTCGCGGCACCGTTCCTGCACGCCGGGTTCGACCACCTGATCGCGAACACGACGGCGTTCCTGGTGCTCGGCAGCCTGCTGGCGTACACGGCCCGCGGGCGGTTCTGGCCGGCGACGCTCGGCATCGTGCTGCTCGGCGGGCTCGGGACCTGGCTCATCGGTGCGCCGTACTCGATCCACGTCGGTGCGAGCGGTCTGATCTACGGGTACGCCGCGTTCCTCGTGGTGTGGGGGATCGTGACGCGGCGGATCGTCGCGGTGCTGGTCGCGATCGTGGTCGTCGTGCTGTACGGCGGGATCGTCGGGGGTGTCCTTCCGGGCCAGCCGGGGATCTCGTGGGAGGGGCACCTCTGCGGGGCGCTGGCCGGGATCGGCATGGCGTGGTGGCTCGGTCGTCGCGACAACTCCGAGCGCCCCCGTCGCGGCATCCCGTGGTGATCTGCCGGCCGTCCCTCCTGACGAACGATGATGCATCCGGGCCACTGACGGGTCCGGATGCATCGTCGTTCGTGGAACCTGAGTACGGGAGCGCTGTCGTACGGCGCCACGGGCGGGGAGGCTGGCAGCATGCGCCGGATCCTGGTCTTGCTGGTCGTGCTCGCGAGCGTGCTCGTGCTCGGCGGGTGCGGTCACTCGTGGGCCTGGCGGCAGGCGGACCTGGACCGCAACCGCTTCGACCTCGGACTGTTCCGCGGGGCGCGTGACGCGAGCACGCTGTCGACGTGGACCCGGTACGGCACCGTCGTGTCGGCGACCGGCGCGGCCGAGCACGGTGACGACGCGCCTGACCTGGCGATCGTCGTGCGGTACGAGCGGACGACCACCGACTGGGCGTTCAACGAGAAGGACGAGGTCGCCTGCTACCGGTTCGAGGTGACCGCCGCCGACCTCGACGGCGTGGCGTTCGCCGGGGAAGACTGCCCCGGCGACTGACCGGCGGGGGGCGTCGGCTCAGGTCAGAACCACGCCGGCAACCCAGAGGCTGGTCGAGATCATCGCGCCGGCGAGCTCGATGAGGATCGACAGCCCGGCCGCCTTCATCGCGTGCACCGTCGCGGTCCATGCGCCCTCGTGCGTGCGGTGCCGCGCGAGCTCGTGCAGGTAGACGCCCAGCACGAATCCGACGAACAGTCCCAGCACAGGGATCACGAAGAACCCGATGACTCCGAGCACGAACCCGAGCAGCATCGCGCGGCCCGGGACGCCGGCGCGCTGCAGTCGCCGCCCCGGGATCGCGTACTGCACGACCAGCGTCGCGCCGTACACCACCGTGGCGGCGACCAGCACGGCCCAGGCCGCCGGCTCGGCGACGACGACCGCCCAGACCACGATCGCGATCCAGACCAGCAGCGACCCGGGGAGGATCGGGACGATGATCCCGGCGATCCCGACGAGGATCGCGAGGCCGACGAGCACGGTGCCGAGGGTGTCCATTCGGACAAGGGTGCCAAACCCGGTCGGGGGAGCGGCGATCGATACCGGATCGTTGCCGGGCGCAACCCGATCGGCGCACGATCCCCGTTAGCGTGCACGGTCGGACCGCGTCGCGTGGGCACGGCCGCCGACGGAAGGAACGGGCATGCGCCGCCGACGGATGACGGCACGAAGGAACGGGCCGTCGGGCCGTGAGAATCGCCGTGGTCGGCTGACGTCGGTGCTGAAGGCCGGAATGGCTGTCGTCTTGGTCGCTTCGGGCCTCTCGCTCGTGCCGACGGCGAGCGCGGAGGCCGAGGACGATCCCAGAATCGTGTTCACCCGAGCGCCGGGGCGGATCATCGGACAGAGATATCCCTCGCCCACGCTCGCGTTCGAACTGCGCGGCGCGAACGGCCATGATGTCGCGTTCCGGTGTCGTTCTCACAGCCAGCCCGTCGTGACCTGCTCAAGTCCCTACACTCCGGAGCATCCGATGAATCGGGTGTCCCAGGGCCACGTGCGTGTCGAAGCCATCGACCGGGAGACGGAAGAGCTGATCGCGGTCGCCGAGCGTCGGTGGACTCTCGACGAGGAGGAGCCGTTCGCCTCCGCCGTCCAACGAGGCGAGTACTACTCGTTCCGCATCATCGCTGAGCCGACGGCGACCTTTCGGTGGCGGATCACGGACCGGGGCGTCGCACGCTCTGGTTTCGCTTCAATGGACGTGCGCGTCTCACGAACGTCGCTACGATCCGAGCGGTCGCGGCCCTGGACCTACCCGCGCCGGCTGCGCGGAATCACCACCCGGTCGGTGCGGGTGCACGTGAAGCCGGGTCAGGTGGTGTGCGTGCAGCCGCGCCTGCGCGACCGCGTCGGGAATCAGACCATCTGGGCGGCCTCCGGACGCGTGTGCGCCAGCCGCGTGTTCCGTCCCCGCGATCACCGTCGGCGCGGACCCGTGAAGATCGTCAGGGGCAAGCGTTTTCCAGGTGGTCGTTCGATGCGCCTCCCTCCCTCGTCCGTCAAGGCGAGGATCTCGGTGCGCGTCCCCCGTCGGGCGACCCCGTTCGTCGTCTTCAGCAAGCGCAAGGGCGACGAGTTCCTCGTTGCGCGCGGGCCGAAGGCCGGCTGCTTCCCGAGAAGGGACTGGATCGACATCCGGGACCGCCGGAACCGGCACGGTCTGGTCGAGGAGATCCGCCTGCCGATGCGACGCAGCGGACGTGTCTCGATCCGAGCGGGGGATTGGGACCGACGCCAGTTCGTGCAGGGCATCGGCTTCGCCCCGCGGTGGGTCTACCCGCACGACTGGATCTGCTACTCAGACCTGTGATGAGGGAAGCGCTCGACCCGCTGGTTCGAAGGAAGGACTGACATGGCTCGCCGGATCACGGGACAGCCTCATGACGTCTCGCGAGAGCACGGTTCGCGACCGAGGTGGCTGGCGGTGCTGGCAAGCCTGCTCGTCGTGACGGGGCTCGTCGTCGCGCCGACGTCGGCCGCGGAGGCGGAGGACGACCTGAGGTTCGTGTTCACCCAGGCTCCCTGGCGGTTCACGAGCGACTACGAGCCGTTGATCGAGTTCGAGCTGCGGGGCAGCACCGACCCCGAGCGCGAGCACCAGATCTCGTTCAGGTGTGAGTCGGACAACCTGCCGTTCGAAGGGTGCGACAGCCCCTACGCACCCGTCGGGACGGGGAGGGACCAACGGGTCTTCGTCCGGGTCGAAGCCCACGACACACGTACGGGCGAGGTGCTCGCCGTCGCCGAGCGTCACTGGCTCTGGGACAACATCCCGCCCGGCGGGTCACCGATCTACGCGGGGACCGACTCGAGGTTCCACGTCACGACGCGGCCTCGGACCACGTTCCGATGGGAGACGGTCGATGAGCCGTACGGGTCGGGATTCGCTGAGATGGACGTCCGGATCACCCGGTCGTCAGCGCGCGCGAAGCGTCGACCGCCGTGGACCTACCCCCGCAGGCTGCAGGGCGTGGCGACCCGGTCGGTGACGCTGCGGGTCAGGCCCGGCGAGGTCGTCTGTGCCGATGTGCGCTTTCGCGACCGCGCGGGCAACCAGTCTCGCTGGCGCGAGCGAGCCACCCTGCGGCAGTGCGTCAGCCGGGTGTTCCGTCTCCGGGATCATCGGTTGCTCGGCCAGTACTCGATCGTCAAGGGCAAGCGCTTCGCGAACGGGCGTGCGGTTCGACTCCCGCCCAAACCGACGAAGTCGAGAATCTCGCTGCGGGTCCCACGTGGGTCCAGGCCGGTGATCGTCTACACCGCGCGCAAGGGCGGGGAGCGCTTCCGCGCGAAGGGACCGAGGACCCGGTGCTCTACCAGATGGACCGTGGTCTACCGGAACCGCGTCCGCCGCAAGCGTCACAGGGTGATCGACTGGATCTCCGTGCCCACCGACCGCACGGGACGCGTCTCCGTCCGATCGGGGGACCCGGAGCGAGGCGCTCTTCTCGAGGGCATCGGCTTCGCGCCGCGGTGGGTCGAACGGAACGTCTGGCCGCCCCGGTGCTGATCGGTCGACGCAGCAAGATAGGCGCTGGCGCTCAAGGCGTCACAGCGTCGTAACGATCCGAGCCCGGCGCTGGAACCCACCGTGCAACCTGCGTTTTCGTAGAGACCCTCGGCGCCGGACCGATGTCGGTGCACCGCTGACCCACAGGAGACCGCACGTTGACCCCCGCACGGCGCCGCTCGACCGATCCGCTCTCGTTCTCACTCACGATCGCGCTGCTCGGAGCGCTGCTGGCGCTGGTGCCGACCGGTGCCCCGGCCGCGGTCGCGGCTGAGAGCCAGCAGCCGGAGGCGCGTCTGGAGGTCCTGCGGAAGCCGGGTCTTTCCAAGGGGTGGCCTGACGAGGTCGAGATCGCGTTCCGGGTCGTCGGTGCCGACGACAACGACAACCTCGACGTCGACTGCTACTTCGGTGGTCCGCGCGTCACGTACGTCCGCTGCACCCACCTGGGTCGGGGTGTCTTCGAGTACGTGGGTCCCGCCCCGTCCAGCTGGTTCTTCGTGGACGCGACGCAGCGTTCCCCGGACGGGTCGACGCTGTTGTTCGCGTGGCGGAAGATCGCGTGGACGGTCGACCTCGACCGACCCGACGTCGGGGACGTGCCCGATCGGCTCCGCCAACGGTCGGTGGCGAAGCGACGCGTCGCCTTCCGGTGGAAGGCGGTCGACGACACGCGTGTGACGTCGGTCGACGTCCGCGTCCGACGGGGTGCCTCGCACGCGCGTCGTCCGACCTGGACGCGCCACGGGACGCTGCGCGGACCGGATCTCCGTTCCACCGTGGTGCGCCTGCGGCGGGGCGAGAGCGTGTGCGTCCAGGTGCGGCCCCACGACCAGGTCGGCCGGGTGGGCTCGTGGCACGACGTCGGGTGCGCAACCCGTGCGTACGGACTGACGCGGACCCGGTTCAGCGACGACGTCCGCCGGATCAGGGGTCGGCGTTTCTCCGGCGGCTGGGCCGCGATCCTGCGTGACCACGGTGACGTGGCGCGCGTCCGGGCTCGTGCGGGCTCGCGGGTCGCGCTCGTGGTCACCCGCTCGCGCCGGACCGGGATCGCCGTGGCGTCGCTGCCAGGGCGTCGGTCCCGCACGATCGGATTCGTGACGCACCGGCGCGGCAGTGCCCGCCACGGCCGGGTCACCGAGCTCCACTGGTTGAGGGCGCGACGGTCCGGCCATGTCCGGGTGCGCGGCGACCTCACGCGCCGAGTCGTGGTCCTGGAGGGCGTGGTCGTGGTCCCACGGTGGGCACGCCGCTGACGATCGATATCGGATCGTTGCCGAGACCATCCAGTCCGGCGGGCTTCGACTCGTAGGCTGCCGGGGCGAGTCGCGACCCGGGTGCGCGTCCGCCCGACGAGGAGGAGCGCATGCGCCACCAGCGCAGGACGTCCGAACGACGGCTGCCGGCGGTGGTGCTGGCCGTGATGCTCGCGGTGGTCGGCGGGCTGGTCGTTGCGCTGCCCGTCGAGCCGGCGGTCGCGGCAGTCGGGACCTGGAGCCTGCCCGCTGGGTCCGTGTGGTCCGCTCAGGAGCGGAGTGTCGGTCAGTCGTTCGAGCGTCTGCGCGCCGACGGAGATCGCGTGGTCGGCGTCCGTGCGGAGGACGCCGGCTACGCCATCAACCTCTCGACCGACGGCGGGCGGACCATGCGAGCTCCCGTCCACCGAACCGGGGCAGCCTGGGTCGACCTGGTCGTCGCCGGCAACCGTGCGTACGTGCTGGCGAATCCCGGCGACAGCACGATGGAGCTCGACGTGTGGGACACGGCGACGCGTGAGCGGGTGGCGACGTACCCGGTCATCGGGGTCCCGGGCCAGGACGGCGGACAGCTCGCCGTGGACGGTGACACCGTCGTCGTGGCCGCTCGCTCGCAGCCGCAGACGGCCCGCAACGACGCGATCATGGTCAGCGTCGACGGCGGACAGGACTGGGAAGTGGTCCTCCCGGGCATCGACGCCGACGGGGTCGCGGTCGCCGGCGACGACGTCGCGGTCATGTACGAGGACCTCGGGGACCTCCGCGCGGTCGTCTCGCACGACCGGGCCGTGACCTGGCCCGACGACCTCGAGCTCGCGTCCGGGCCACGGGACACGGAGCTCATGGCGGGGCCGGCCGGATTCGTGGTCGCGTACACGGGCTCCGACGGGCTGATGACTCGCCGGTCGGCGGACGGCACCGTGTGGAGCAAGCCGACGACCGTTTCCGATTCCCGCCCGTCAGAGCTCACCGTGAGCAGCTCGGGGGACGGCTACGTGATCGGTGTCCCCCGGAGCTTCACCCCCGACACGATGTTTCTGCGCAGCGTGGACGGTCGGACGTGGAAGAGGGTGGACCTGACACCCCGAACGGGGGGAAACTACCTGGCGTTCAGGGACCGGTACGGGCAGATGCTGACGATCACGCCGACGCGGCGGGGGTTGGCCCTGGTGACGGTCGAGTACGGTCGCCGCTACCTGGTCAGGAGCGTGCCGGCACGGTTCGCGCCTCGGGTGAGGATCACCCATGCCCCGAGCCGGTACACCGACACCAAGCTGCCCGTGATCGGCTTCGAGCCGGCGAACCCGTCGGAGACCTGGCTGTGGGAGTGCGCCTCGGACCTCGACTTCTTCAAGACGTGCGCGAGCCCGTACCAGGCGGAGATTCTCCAGTACGAGGACGACCACCGTGTGCGCGTGCGGGCGATGGCTGCCGCGGACCCCTCGACCTACGCCTCGACGCGCTGGGCGTTGGACCTGCGTCCGCCGGTTGGAGAGGTCCGGGGCCGCGTTCCGAAGGTCACCCTCAAGCCCGTGGCGCGATTCCGGTGGAAGCGACCGTGGGACGCATCGGGGATCGCTCACTACGACCTCCGGGTCACGACGACCTCGCAGCGTGCCGGCCGGATGTCTCAACGGTGGCGGCGGCTCAAGGCGACACAGAAGACCGAGCGGCGGATCCGGATCCAGCCCGGCACGATCGTGTGCCTGCAGGTCAGGCCGAACGACCGCTTCGGTCGTGTCGGCCGGTGGCGATGGATCGGGTGCTCGGCGCGCATGTTCACCGACGACGAGGTCCGGATCCGCCGCAAGGCACGCGTGGTGCGCGGCAAGCGGTACGTCGACCGCAAGGCGATCCTGGTCGAGTCGAGCACCGGTCGCTCTGTCGCCCGGCCGAGCGTGGTGCTGCCGCGGATCAAGCGCGGCTCCAAGGTCTACGTGCTCCAGTACGTGACCTCGACCTCCCGGGGATTCTGGGTCAAGCTCGCCGGGAAGAAGCCGACCCACCTCCGTCCGAAGGCGAAGTACAAAGCCCGGAAGAAGCACCTCCTGGCAGCGGTCGGCCGGAGCGAAGCGAACGGTGCGGTCCGTCTGAACGCGGCTGAGCATCGCGCTCATCTGGACGGATTGGCGGTCCGTCCTCGCTGGGTGCGGGGTTCGAGCGCATCGTGGTAGCCACCGGCGGGCCGCCACGCTGACCGCACGCACGAGGGGCCCCGTACCGGATCGGTACGGGGCCCCTCGGACGTGCGGTGAGAGGTGTCGCTCAGCGCTCCTCGTCGACGGCGGTCGCCGGGGTCTCGTGGAGCTTGTCGGACTCGTCGTGGATCGTCGACGCGACCTCGCGCAGCTTCTCGTCGTGCCGGCGCGCGTGGTGCGCGCAGAAGAGCAACTCGAACCCGTTCGACATCTCGACACGGACGTAGGCCTGGGCGCCGCAGCGGTCGCAGCGGTCGGCGGCGCTGAGGGCAGCGTCGGGGGCAACGGCAGTCGTCACGTCTGACCTCTTCCTCTCGTGGTAGCCCTTGATCGTCTACCCGGATCAACATCCAATCACGGGCTGGTGTTCCCGGACACCGTTCTCGCGATGCGGCGTCACGTTCGACCGTACCGGCTCGTGGCAACCGATCGTGACGACGCGCGGCGCGGTGTGGCGAGGGACACGTACGGCGTGGCCCCGGCGGCGAGGGGCACGACCCCGCCCGTACGGCGCGACGTGGCGACACGCCGGGACGCCGGGGCGGCCGGGGACGCAGGAGCGTCGGCGGCGCTCGGTAGATTGGGCTCGTCCCCTCGACCAAGGAGCGCGTCATCGACACCGAGTACAACGCCCGCAACCTTCTCGTGCTGGAGGGCCTCGAGGCCGTCCGCAAGCGCCCGGGGATGTACATCGGATCCACCGACACCCGCGGGCTGATGCACTGCCTGTGGGAGATCATCGACAACGCGGTGGACGAGGCGCTCGGCGGGCACTGCGACGCGATCGAGGTGATCCTGCACGCCGACGGGTCGGTCGAGGTGCGCGACAACGGTCGCGGCATCCCGGTCGACACCGAGACCAAGACCGGCCTGTCGGGCGTCGAGGTCGTCTTCACCAAGCTTCACGCGGGCGGGAAGTTCGGCGGCGGCTCGTACGTCGCGACCGGCGGCCTTCACGGCGTGGGGGCGTCGGTGGTCAACGCACTGTCGGCCCGGCTCGACGTCGCGGTCGACAAGGGCGGCGCGACGTGGGAGATGTCGTTCCGGCGCGGCGAGCCGGGGCAGTTCGGCGGCGAGGGTCCGACGGCACCGTTCACCGCAGCGAGCGGGCTCAACAAGGCGGGCCGGGTCAAGAAGGCGCTGACCGGCACGCGGGTGCGCTACTGGGCGGACCCGCAGATCTTCATCAAGGGAGCCCAGTTCAGCTACGACGAGCTGGTCGGGCGGGCGCGGCAGACGTCGTTCCTGGTGCCGGGCCTCGAGATCGTGATCCGCGACGAGCGGGGCGCCGAGCCCGCGGAGGAGCGCTTCAAGCACGACGGCGGCATCGCGGAGTTCTGCGACTACCTCGCGTCCGACGGGCCGGTCACCGACGTGCTGCGCCTGGAGGGCAGCGGCCACTTCACCGAGACGGTGCCGATCCTGGACGACAAGGGTCACATGACGCCGGGCGACGTCGAGCGCGACCTCGGGGTCGACGTGGCCCTGCGGTGGGGGACCGGCTACGAGACGACGCTGCGGTCGTTCGTCAACATCATCGCGACGCCGAAGGGCGGGACGCACGTCGCCGGGTTCGAGCGCGCTCTCACCAAGACGTTCAACGAGGTGCTGCGTTCGACCCGCCTGCTGAAGAACGGCGACAAGGACGTGATCAAGGACGACGTGCTGGAGGGGATGACCGCGGTCGTCACCGTCCGGCTCGCCGAGCCGCAGTTCGAGGGCCAGACCAAGGAGGTGCTGGGCACTCCGCCGGTCTCGCGGATCGTCGCGAAGGTGGTCTCCGACGAGCTCAAGACGTTCCTCACCTCGACGAAGACCGCGCAGAAGCCGAAGGCCCGCGCCCTGATGGAGAAGGTCGTCGCCGCGGCACGGACCCGGGAGATGGCCCGCCAGCAGCGCGAGACGCAGCGCCGCAAGAACGCCCTGGAGTCGAGCACGCTCCCGGCGAAGCTCGCGGACTGCCGCAGCAACGACGGCGACCGTACGGAGCTGTTCATCGTCGAGGGAGACTCCGCGCTCGGCACGGCGAAGTCGGCGCGCTCCTCTGAGTACCAGGCGCTGCTGCCGATCCGCGGCAAGATCCTCAACGTCCAGAAGTCGTCGGTCGCCGACATGCTGAAGAACGCCGAGTGCTCCTCGATCATCCAGGTCGTCGGGGCCGGGTCGGGCCGCACGTTCGATCTCGAGCAGGCACGGTACGGCCGGGTGATCTTCATGGCCGACGCGGATGCGGACGGCGCCCACATCCGGTGTCTGCTCGCGACGCTGTTCTTCCGCTACATGCGCCCGATGGTGGAGGAGGGTCGGGTGTTCTCGGCGGTCCCGCCGCTGCACCGGATCGAGCTGACGAACCCCAAGAAGGGGATGGACAAGTACGTCTACACCTACTCCGACCACGAGCTCCAGCGGAAGCTCGCCGAGCTGACGAAGAAGAACCTCCGCTGGAAGGACCCGATCCAGCGCTACAAGGGTCTCGGTGAGATGGACGCCGATCAGCTCGCGGAGACCACGATGGATCCGCGGCACCGGACGCTTCGTCGCCTCACCGTCGACGACGCCGAGGAAGCGAGCAGTGTCTTCGAGCTCCTGATGGGCAACGAGGTCGCGCCGCGCAAGGAGTTCATCGTCCAGGGCGCGTACGAGCTCGACATGGACCGCATCGACGCCTGACGTCCGGCCGGCGCCGTACCGGCTCGTGATCGGCGTAATGCGGCCGGCGTCGTCCGCCGCAATGGGCTGGTGTCGTCGACCGCAGCGGCCCGCGTACGGCGCAGGATGCCGTCCGCGGCACCGTGACGGTCTCCGTAGCCAACTGGGCAGACCCGCACCTGACGCTGATGGTTTCCCGTGCCCAGTGACAGCCTTCCGAGTTGGCTACGCAGACTGCGTTGGCTACGCAGACTGCGCAGCCAGCCACTGCCGCCCGGATGGTCTCCGTAGCCGGCTACGGAGACCACCACGGCGCGCGGTGGCGGGGCATCAGACCACGTGCTCGAGCAGGCCGGTGTCGACGTCGTAGAGGAAACCGCCGGCCTTGACCGTGTCCGGGATCAGCGGGTGCGACGCGATCTTGTGCACCGACTCGGCGAGCTCCGCGCGCTGGTCGGTGATCGCACCGAGCGACATCCAGGTCGCGTCTGTGCCGCTCGAGGCCCCGATGCGGCCCTGCAGCTCCTGCTCCGAGGCGCTCGCCATCGCACAGCGGGTGTGCTCGATGACCAGGACGCGGTCGACGTTCAGCAGATGCGTGCCCAGGACGAGGGCGACCAGCACCTGGTCGGTCACGCGCCCCCCGGGGTTGCGCAGGATCTTCGCGTCGCCGGCGCTCAGGCCGACCATGCGGAGCGGGTCGATCCGCGAGTCCATGCAGGTCACGATCGCCACACCGGCGCGAGCGACACCGTCGAAACCACCCAGCGCGAAGTCCTGGGCGTACGCGCGGTTGGCATCGAGCAGGTCGGCGAAGTCGGAGTTCTCAGCCATGGGCCGAAACTATCGGTTCGGCGACGGGACCCGACTCACAGGTCGGCTGACGAGACCGTGCGGCCGGACCGCAGCAGCGATGCCGCAGCCACGGCGGCCAGAGCGGCGCAGACCGCCGCGCCGGTGAAGACGGCGCTGAGCTGGGCGACACCGGCGTCGATCAGCGCGTCGTTGTACGCGTCGCAGACCTTCGCGCCCTCGCCGCACAGGGCGTCGACGGACGGGATCTTCGCGGCGGCGTCGTAGTACGCCCGGAGTCCGAGCGTCGTGAGCACCGAGATCCCGACGAGCATGCCCACCATCCGCGCGACCACGACCAGCGCGGAGGCGACGCCGTGCACCTCGGTCGGGGTCGCGTCGAGCAGCGCGGCGTTGACCGGCGCCAGCGCCAGTCCGAAGCCCAGCCCCGCGACCACCAGCACCACGGTCGCGCCCAGACGGTCCAACGCGCCGGCCTCCCAGGACGCCATCACGAAGAACGAGGCCGAGGCCGCAGCCATCCCGACCGCGGTCACCAGCGCAGGACCCCGGAACCGGAGCGCCCACCCGCCGACGACCGCACCGACCGGCACCGCCACCAGGAAGCGCAGCAGCACCAGCGCCGCCTCGAGCTGCGACGAGCCGGGGTCGGTGAGCCGCGCGAAGAACGGGATGTCGACCAGCGCGGCGATCAGCGCCGCCCCGACCAGGAACGACGTCAGCAGTGCGCCCCACGCCGGCCGCGGGCCCACGGCCGACCCCGGCACGAGCGGTCGGCGCGCCCGGCGCTGCCGCCACACGAACCCCACCAGCAGCACGCCTGCCGCCGGCAGCAGGACGACCGCGGCCTCGGAGACCGCAGCCTGCTCCGGGTCGGCCGACGCGAACGACACGATCACGCAGCCCAGCGCGGCCCCGAGCAGCAGCGCACCCCCGAGGTCGACGTCTCGTGCCGTCGCCGGCCAGGTCCGAAGCGCGACCAGCGGACGGCGCGCCGTCAGCTCGCGCACGACGAACGCCAGCGCGAGCCCGTACACGACCAGCGCGGCCGGCGACGTCCAGCGCGACTCCCCGACGACCGGGAGGAAGATCCGCCCCATCTCGACGTCGTTCGCGATCGCCGCGGGCTCCGCCAGCACCAGCGCCAGGCTTGCGGTCGTGAGCACCGCGAGCAGCCCTCCGACCACGTCGGGGAGACCCGTACGGGCGGGCCCGTCCGACGAGTCGTCCGCTCCGTCCCGGGAGCCGCCGCGGATCGCCAGCAGCGCGGCCGCGAGCACGAGCCCGACGGCGCAGTTCAGCCAGAAGATCGCCCGCCAGTCTCCGACCGCGAGCACCACCGCCCCGTACAGCGGCCCGACCACGGCCCCGATCTCCTGGACGGCACCGACCACTCCGAGCGGGACGCCGCGCCGGTGCGGCGGCCACAGGTCGGCCACCAGAGCCAAGGTCGCCGGCACCAGGCCACCGCCGCCCAGCCCCTGGAGGAACCGCCCGGCCACCATCCAGCCCAGGTCGTACGACGCTGCCGTCACGACCGAGCCGAACGCGAAGATCACCAGCGACCCGAGCAGCACCGGGGTCCGCCCCCGCAGGTCCGCGATCCGCCCGATCAGCGGCAGCACCGCCACGTACCCGAGCAGGAAGCCGGACACGATCGGCGCCGCACGCTGCAGTTCGTCGAGCCCGATGCCCGCTGAGGTCATCATGTCGGGCAGCGCCAGGACCACGACGTACGTGTCGGCCGCGGCGAACGCGACCGCGACCGCGGCGAGCGTGAGCAACGTCCGGGCCGCCCGGTCGGGACGTGCGGGAGCCTCCACGGTCATCAGGGGGCGGTGATGTCGACCGACTCGTCGGAGGCGGTGACCTCGATCGTGTAGGTGACCTTCTCGATCGGGGCGTAGAAGTAGCCCTCGAGCGTCGCGTCGTGGAGCACGTCGTCGTCGGTCAGGCGGTACGTCACGTCGAAGAAGGTGTCGCGCTGTGCGCTCGGGATCAGCTTCCAGACGTCCTCGCCGGGAACCCAGCCGGTGATCGTGGTGAGCACCTCGGTGCCGTCACGGCTCTCGTCGCCGACCTCGACCTTCTCGGTCTTCGTGAGCAGGGACGCGAGCCCGTCGTCCGCCCGCATGAAGTCGGCCGGGTCGGGTGCGCCGATCGACTTCGGGTCGAGCGGTGCGAACGAGGGGGAGACCCCCGTCTTCGCGTAGACGGTGTCGTCGACGCTGACCACCTCGGCGTTCAGGGGGACGCCGCTGACCGACACCTTGACGTCACCGGAGAAAGCAGGGGCGTGGGTGCCGACGCCGTCAGCCTCCAGCAGCCCCGAGACACCGGACGGGATGCTCTCGGTCGACACCTTCACGTGCAGGCTCGTCGCGTCGTCCAGGACCGCCTGCGCCGCGGCCAGGCGATCGGCCGGATCCGCGGCCGCTGCGTCGTCGTCCGCACCACCATCACCGGAGCACGCGGCGGTCGTGAGGACGAGGGCAGCGGCGGTCGCCGCGAGCGTGAGGCGCTGAAGCATGGGCACAGCATAGGGCCCGCACGAGGTCGGGCTTCCAGCGATTAAAGGACCTGGAGCGATGAGTCCGTGCAGACCAGCGGGTCTACGCTCGTGCCGACCGCGTGGTGGTCACGCCGGCCGAGGGCCCGGAGGTTGCGATGGACTGGAAGCTGGAGCTGGTGACGTTGCCCGTCACCGACGTCGACCGGGCCAAGGAGTTCTACATCGAGCGACTCGGGTTCCGGCTCGACGTCGACCACGACGTCAGCGACGACTTCCGGATCGTGCAGCTGACCCCGCCCGGGTCGTCGTGCTCGATCACGTTCGGGGTCGGCGTCGGAGCCGGCACCGGCGCCGTACGGTCGCTCCGGCTCGTCGTCTCCGACATCGAGGCGGCCTACGAGGAGCTGCAGGCCCGCGGGCTCGAGTCAGGCGGCATCGTGCACTTCGTCCGCGGCGACCCCGAGCCGAAGCCGGGGCCGGACCCGGAACGCGGTGACTTCATGTCGTACGTGTTCTTCGACGACCCCGACGGCAACGGGTGGGGCGTCCAGGAGGCCGGCCACCGATCGTGAGTCGCCGCGCGACCGGCGCTCAGCCGATCTGGCGCGCGACCGGCGCTCAGCCGATCTGGCGCGCCACCGGCGCCGCGACCCGCAGGATCGGCTGCGACGCCGGCGCACCGGACCCGTCGCGGCGCGTGTCCGGCTCCGGCAGCTCCACGGGGATCCCGGCCGAACCCTGCGCGAGCGCCGGCCCGCGTCCGGCGTACGCCAGCACGAGCGCGTCCTCGCCGCGCAGCAGCCGCTGGCACCGGACGCCGCCGGTGGCGCGGCCCTTCGACGGGTAGACGTCGAACGACGTGACCTTGACCGACCCCGCCTCCGTGCCGGGCAGCGCGTCGGAGGACCCGGCCACCGTGACCACCACGGCATCCTCGGCCGGCTCGAACGCGCCGAAGAACAGCACCGACGCGCCCGCGCCCAGCTTGATCCCCGCGACGCCACCGCCGCCACGGCCCTGCGGCCGCACGAGCGACGCGTTGAAGCGCAGCAGCTGCGCGTCGGAGGTCACGAAGCACAGCTCCTCGTCGCCGGTCCGCAGCGCGGCGGCTCCGACGACCTCGTCGCCGTCGTCGAGCGCGATCACGTCCCACGCGTCCTTGCTCGCCAGGAACTCGGGCTTGACCCGCTTCACGGTGCCGCCGCGCGTCGCGAGCGCCAGTCCCGGAGCGTCGGCGTCGAAGGACGTGAGCGCGAGCACCCGCTCGTCGGCCGCGAGCGCCGGGATCTCGGCCAGCGGGATCCCGCCCTGCAGCGACGGCGGTGCGGCGGTCGGGGGGAGCGACGGCAGATCGAGCACGGACAGCCGTACGAGGCGTCCCGCCGACGTGACCGCTCCGACCTCGCCGCGAGCCGTGGCCGGCGCCGCCGCGACGATCGCGTCGTGCGGGTGGCGGGAGCCGTCGACCTCGGGGATCGAGTCGCCGGCGGTCCGCGCCATCAGGCCCGTGCCGGACAGCAGGACGAAGCACGGGTCGTCGGCCACCTCGAGCGGCACCGCGGTCGTCGAGACCGTCTGCCCGGCGCTCTCGAGCAGGACGGTACGGCGACCGGTCCCGAACTTCTTCGCGACCTCGGCCAGCTCGTCGGAGACCAGCCCGGCCAGGACCGTGCGGTCGGCGAGGATGCCCTCGAGCTCGGTGATCGTGGCGCGCAGCTCGTCCGCCTCGCGCTCCAGCTCGATCTGGCTGAACCGCGTCAGGCGCCCGAGCTGCAGGTCGAGAATGTACTCGGCCTGCTTCTCCGACAGGTCGAAGACCTCCATCAGGCGTCCGTGCGCGTGGCGCCGGTCGTCGCTCGAGCGGATCAGTGCGATCACCTCGTCGATGTCGACGATCGCGATCAGCAGGCCCTCGACGAGGTGCAGCCGGTCGCGTGCCTTGCCGAGCCGGAACTCCGTGCGCCGCCGGACGACGTCGAAGCGGTGCTCGAGGTAGACCTCGAGCAGCTCCTTGAGCCCGAGCGTGCGGGGCTGCCCGTCGACCAGGGCGACGTTGTTGATCCCGAAGGAGTCCTCGAGCGGCGTCTGCTTGTACAGAGCCGCGAGGACCGCCTCGGGGTTGAAGCCGTTCTTGATCTCGATCACGAGGTGGAGACCGTCGGCGTCGGTGAGGTTCTTCAGGTCGGAGATGCCCTGGAGCTTCTTCGACTGGACCAGGGTCTTGATCCGCTCGATCACCTTCTCCGGACCGACGTTGTAGGGGAGCTCGGTGACGACGATGCCCTTGCGGCGCGGCGTGACCGACTCGATCCGGGCGGTCGCGCGCATCTTGAACGAGCCCCGTCCCGTGGCGTAGGCGTCGCGGACGCCCTCCAGCCCGATGATCTTGCCGCCGGTCGGCAGGTCCGGACCGGGGACGAAGCGCATCAGGTCGTCCAAGGACGCGTCGGGTCGCTTGATCAGGTGCCGCAGCGCGGAGACGACCTCGACGAGGTTGTGGGGCGCCATGTTGGTCGCCATGCCGACCGCGATCCCGGAGGCGCCGTTGACCAGGAGGTTCGGGATCGCCGCGGGGAGCACCACCGGCTCGGTCTCGCGGCCGTCGTAGTTCGCGCGGAAGTCGACCGTGTCCTCGTCGATCGACCCGGTCATCGCCATCGCGGCGGAGTCCATCCGGCACTCGGTGTAGCGCATCGCGGCCGGGCCGTCGTCCGGGGACCCGAAGTTGCCGTGGCCGTCGACGAACGGCAGGCGCAGGGACCACGGCTGCACCAGCCGGACGAGCGCGTCGTAGATCGCGGAGTCGCCGTGCGGGTGCAGGCGACCCATCACTTCGCCGACGACGCGCGCGCTCTTGACGTGACCACGGTCGGGCCGCAGGTTCATGTCGTCCATCGTGAAGAGGATCCGGCGCTGCACGGGCTTCAGACCGTCGCGGGCGTCGGGGAGCGCGCGCGAGTAGATCACCGAGTACGCGTACTCGAGGAAGCTCGACCGCATCTCCTCGCGGACGTCGATGTCGACGATGTGCTCCTCGACGTCGTCCGGGGGCGGTGCGCTCGTGCTCCTGCGGGCCATCGGTGTCCTTCCAAGCCTGGGGTGACGGGGGCGTTCGCCCTGTCACGACCCTAGCCTCCGGGGCGGACGGGACTGGGGAGCAGACGGTAGATTTCTCGGTGTGACCGAGCAGACCGTCGTCTCCGCACAGGAGCGCTACCCCGAGCACTGGGAAGCCGACGTCGTCCTGCGCGACGGGGGAGCCGCGCACCTGCGGCCGATCACGCCGGACGACGCCGACGAGCTCGTCCGGTTCTACGCGCGGGTGTCCGAGCAGTCGAAGTACTACCGGTTCTTCGCCCCGTACCCGACGCTGTCCGCGCGCGATGTGAAGCGTTTCACCGAGATCGACTACCACGAGCGGGTCGCGTTCGTCGTGACGATCGGCGCCGACATCATCGCCGTCGGCCGCTACGA
Source organism: Mumia flava (assembly GCF_002797495.1). Classification (NCBI taxonomy): domain Bacteria; kingdom Bacillati; phylum Actinomycetota; class Actinomycetes; order Propionibacteriales; family Nocardioidaceae; genus Mumia; species Mumia flava. The sequence continues at coordinate 132,723 of NZ_PGEZ01000001.1, read as the reverse complement.
CGCCGTCGGCGACCACCAGGCCGAGGTCGCGTTCCTGGTCGAGGACGACCAGCAGGGCCGCGGGCTCGGCCAGCTCCTGCTGGAGCACCTCGCCCAGGCGGGCCGCGAGATGGGGATCCGGCGGTTCGTCGCCGACGTCCTCCCCGAGAACGTCCGGATGATCCAGGTCTTCCGCGACCAGGGCTACTCCGTGGAGCGCAGCGTCGAGGACGGCGTGATGCGGCTGGTCTTCCCGATCGACCCGACCGAGACCGCGATCGGCGTGATGCAGGCGCGCGAGCACCGTGCCGAGGCGGCGTCGATCGAGCGGTTCTTCAACGCCCGCTCCGTCGCGATCGTGGGCGCCAGCCGCCGCCAGGACACGATCGGCCAGACGATGATCCGCAACCTCGTGCTCGGCGACTTCGCCGGTGCGGTCTACGCCGTCAACGCCCAGGCGGAGGCGGTGTCCGGCCTCCCTGCGTACAAGACGGTGCAGGACATCCCGAACGACGTCGACCTCGCGATCATCGCGGTCCCCGCCGAGTCCGTGCCCGAGGTCGTGCTCGACTGCGCGGCCAAGGGTGTGCACGGCCTCGTCGTGATCTCCTCGGGGTTCGCCGAGATCGGCGAGGAGGGGCGCCGCCGCCAGCGTCGCCTCGTCGGGCTCGCCCGCTCGTACGGCCTGCGCCTGGTCGGCCCGAACTGTCTGGGTGTGATCAACACCTCCTCCGCGGTCCGCCTCAACGCGTCGCTGTCGACGATCACCCCGCCGCGGGGCCGCGTCGGGTTCTTCTGCCAGTCCGGCGCGCTGGGGCTCGCGATCCTGGAGAACGTCGACCGGCGGGGTCTAGGCCTGTCGACCTTCGTATCCGCCGGGAACCGCGCCGACGTCTCCGGCAACGACCTCCTCCAGTACTGGGAGGAGGACGACGCCACCGAGGTCGTCCTGCTGTACCTCGAGTCCATCGGCAACCCGCGCAAGTTCTCCCGGATCGCGCGCCGGGTCGGCCGCAAGAAGCCGATCGTCGCGGTGAAGTCGGGTCGCTCGACCCAGGGCGTCCCGGTCGGGCACGCCGTCCGGGCCACGACCGCGCCGCAGGCCGCCGTCGACGCGATGTTCCGCCAGGCCGGCGTCATCCAGGTCGACACCCTGGACGAGATGTTCGACGTGGCGCAGCTGCTGGCGCACCAGCCGCTTCCGCGCGGCCCCCGCGTCTCGGTGGTCGGCAACTCCGACGCCCTCGCGCTCCTGGTCGCCGACGCCGCCACGTCGTTCGGGCTCAAGGTCGCCGACCCGATCGCGCTGGGCGCGGACGCCGGCGCCGACGACTTCGAGCACGCGCTGGACGAGGCGATCGACAACCCGGAGGTGGACGCGATCGTCGCGGTCTACATCCCGCCCGTCAACACCAGCGGCGAGGAGGTCGCCAACGTCCTGGCCGCCGTCGGTGAGCAGTCGGACAAGCCGATCGTCTCGACGTTCCTCGGCACCGAGGGCGTCCCCGAGCTGCTCCGTGTCCCCGACGTCGAAGGCGCTGCCGGGCGAGGCTCCGTCCCGTCGTACTCCGGTCCGGAGTCGGCCGTACGGGCGCTCGCGCGCGTCGTCACGTACGCCGCGTGGTCCGGCCAGGAGCAGGGCGAGATCGCCCACTACGAGGACATCGACCGCGACGGGGCCCACGCCCTGGTCTCCGGCGCGATGCAGCCCGGCCCGGACGGCGGCTGGCTGAGCGACGACCAGGTGCAGGAGCTCCTCGCGCTGTACGGGATCGACCTGTGGGCGTCGCTGCCCGCCCCCACGCTCGAGGCGGCGGTCGCGGCGGGGGAGGAGCTCGGCTGGAACGTCGTGCTGAAGGCGACCGCGGACTCCTTGCGCGCCCGGCCGGACCTCGCGCACGTGTGGCGCAACATCTTCGACGCGGACGACATGGCCGAGGCCTGGGAGGCGCTGACCAGCCTCATCGGTCCGCCGGAGCGCTCGGCGTTCGTGGTCCAGAAGGTCGCGCCGCCCGGGGTCCCGGTCTCGATCCGCGCCGCCGAGGATCCGCTGTTCGGTCCGCTGCTGTCGTTCTCGCTCGCCGGCGCTGCCAGCGATCTGCTGGAGGACCGCAGCTACCGGATCCCCCCGCTGTCCGACGTCGACGCCGCCGCCATGATCCGTGAGCTGAAGTCCGCGCCGCTGCTGTTCGGCTATCGCGGCGGCCCGCTGGCGGACCTCGCGGCCCTGGAGGACCTGCTCCAGCGGCTCGCGGCGCTCAAGGACGACCTCCCGGAGGTCGCCGAGCTCCACATGGAGCCCGTCCTGGCGGGCGAGGACGGCTGTCGCGTGCTGAAGGCCCGGCTCCGCGTGGCGCCGCCGGCGGACAACCGACGGGACTGGTACGTACGCCGGCTGAGCAGTCCGGTCGGCCTCGGCGACACGTTGCGCGGATGACCGGGCCGAAGCGAGGCTGGGGAGTACGGCGACGCCGCCAGGGCGGAGGTGCGAGACTGGAACTCATGGCCAACCGACACCCGTCCACCGCCCGGCTCGAGTCGGGGGACACCGTCCCCGACCGCACGGCCGAGCTCGCCGCCGACGTCGAGACCACCGGGTTCTACCCGCAGGTGGTCGCCGCCGGCATCGCCGATGCGCTCGCGTCCGAGCCGGTCACGGCGTACGTGCTCCACCACGAGCCGACGTTCGACCGGGACGAGGTGCGCCGCCACATGACGGTCCTGCTGCTGACCCCGTCGCGGCTGCTGCTCACCCACACCGACGAGCACCCGGCCGACGACGTGCTCCCCGAGCCCTACACCTCGACCACCACGGAGGCGGTCGCGCTGCGGTCGGTCGAGTCCGTAGTCGTGACGCGGACGGTCCCGACGTCCGCTGCGCTCGACGCGCGGGCGGACGTCGACCCGGCCGAGGTCGTGCTCACCATCGGCTGGGGCGCCGTGCACCGACTCGACCTGGAGCCGGCCGCGTGCTCGGACCCCAGCTGCGAGGCGGACCACGGCTACACCGGGACGTCCTCGGCCGACGACTTCTCGCTGCGCGTCAGCGCTGCCGCCGAGGGCGGTGCCGCGGTCTCGCGCCTGCTCGGTTTCGCCCGCGCGCTCTCGGCCGTCACCTCACGACCCCTCCGGTGAGCGCCGACCCTGTGCCGGGCGGGGCGATCGCCGACTCCGTCCGGATCGACGCGGTCCTGCCGAGCGTCGCGGCCGCGCTGGGGGTTCCGAGCTGGACGGACCGGATCGGGCTGCCGAGCGCCGCACGGTACGTCGTGGTGCTGGTCGACGGACTCGGGGCCGATCTTCTCGCGGAGCACCGCGACCTCGCCCCGTACCTCTCCTCGCTCCTCGACGGCGGGCACACCCTGCGTTCCGGGCTGCCGTCGACGACGGCGACGTCGATCACGTCGCTGGGGACAGGCCTGCCGGCCGGACAGCACGGACTCGTCGGCTACACCTGCCGGATCCCCGGGACCGACCGGGTGATCAACTCGCTGCGCTGGGACGACGCGGTCGATCCGCGGACCTGGCAACCGCACCCGACGATGCTCGAGCGGATCGATGCGGCCGGAGTCCCGACGTCGGCGGTCAACAAGGCGGAGTTCGAGGGATCCGGCCTGACCGTCTGCAGCCAGGGCGGCGTGCCGTTCCACCCGTACGCCTCGATCTACGAGCGCGCCGACGTGGTCGCGGAGGTCTCGGAGGCGACACCGCGCTCGCTGGTCTACACCTACGAGTCGACGCTCGACCACACCGGGCACCAGCACGGCTGCGCGTCGCAGCAGTGGCGCGACCGGCTGCGCGGCATCGACGCCGATCTGCAGGACCTGCGCGACGCGCTGGCACCTGGGACCGCCCTGCTGATCACCGCCGACCACGGGATGGTCGATCTGCCGGCCGGCGGGCGGTTCGACGTCGAGAGCGAGCCGTCGCTGCTCGACGACGTCCAGCTGTTCGCCGGCGAGGCGCGCTTCCGGCACCTCTACACGCGCACCGGCGCGGAGCAGGAGGTCGCGCAGCGCTGGCGGGCACGGTTCGGCGACGCGGCGCTGGTCGTGACACGCGACGAGGCGGAGGACGCGGGGTGGTTCGGGACGATCGACGACCGTGTCCGTCCGCGGATCGGCGACGTGCTGGTGCTCGGGCTCGGTGACTTCGCGGTCTTCTCCACGCGCCACTTCGCGATCGAGATGTCGATGGTCGGGTTCCACGGGTCGATCTCGGAGGCCGAGACCCGGATTCCGGTGCTCGTCGACCTCTGAGTGCGGGTCGCGCGGCCGACCCGCCAGATCGGTGCGGTGTGACGGATGGCAGTGCCATGCATCCGTCACAGGTCACCGCCCAGGACCCTCGCTGCAGATCGGTGAGCCACGGCGGACCGTACGGGCGGGGCCGCCGTCGTCAGCAGTCGGTCAGGAGAACGGCAGGGGGTCCGGCACCGTCGTGACCGCCCGAGCGCGCGCCGTGGTCATGCGGCGCCGGTGGTGCTGACGGCACAGCACCTCGTACCCGACCGTCGGCGCCGGCTGCGCAGGGTCCTCCACGTCGCCGACGACGATCTGGTCGCCCTCGGTGACCATGACGCCGTTCTCGGTCCGTGCGTTGTGCGTGGCGCGCTTGCCGCACCAGCACAGCGCCTCGACCTGCAGCGGCTGGATCCGGTCGGCGAGCTCGACCAGTCGCGCGGAGCCTTCGAACAGCCGCGTCCGGAAGTCGGTGAGGATCCCGAACGCGAACACGTCGATCTGCAGCTCGTCGGAGATCCGCGCCAGCTCCTCGACCTGCACGGCCGTGTAGAACTGCGCCTCGTCGCAGATCAGGTAGTCGATCCGCTCGCCCTGCGTCAGCGCACCCACCACGTACGACCAGAAGCCGAAGTCGGGATCGACCTCGATCGCCTCGGTCGACAGACCGAGCCGGCTCGACAGCCGCCCGTCGCCGGCGCGGTCCTGGCTGGTGAAGATCCGCCCGACCCGGCCGCGTGCGGCGTGGTTGTGGTTGGTCTGCAGCGCCAGCGTCGACTTGCCGCTGTCCATCGTCCCGGTGAAGAAGAGCAGGCTCGCCACGGGGCACGAGGCTACCGTGTGCCCATGGTTCGACGTGGGCAGGCCGACGTGTCCGATCCGGTGATCAGCGCGGCGCAGGCTGCTGACCTGCTGAACCGGCCCGATCCCGGGGAACACCCGACGGTTCTCGACGTCCGCTGGTCGCTCACGGGGCCACCGGGGCTGGCGGCGTACGAGGCCGGGCACATGCCGGGCGCGGTGTTCGTGGACCTCGACGCCGCGCTCGCCGATCCGCCCGACGACGGGCGCGGCCGGCACCCGTTGCCGGACCCGGACCGGTTCGTCGCCGCGATGCGGGCGGCCGGTGTGTCGGCGGACCGGCCGGTGATCGTCTACGACGGCGGTGAGGGGTCGGCGGCGGCGCGGGCGTGGTGGTTGCTGACCGACTACGGGCACGCGACGGTGACGGTGCTGGACGGCGGGTACGACGCGTGGCGCGCGGCCGGGCTGCCGGTGAGCGCAGAGGCGCCGGTGGTGGCGCCGGGTGACTTCGCGGGGACGCCGGGCGCGCTGCCGGTCGTCGACGCCGCAGGTGCCGCGCAGGTGGCGGCGGGCGGGATCCTGCTGGACGCGCGGACCGGTGAGCGGTTCCGCGGCGAGGCCGAGCCGATCGACCCGGTCGCCGGCCACGTTCCCGGTGCCGTGTCGGCGCCGGCGGGCGGCGACGCGGAGGCCGACGGACGGTGGCGGTCGGTCGCAGCGCTCCGCGCGCGGTACGCAGGGCTGGGGATCGGCGAGAGCGGAGCGGGGTCCGGCACGCGGGAGGTCGCGGCGTACTGCGGCTCCGGCGTCACGGCCGCGCGTACGGTCCTGGCCCTGCGGCGGATCGGCATCGACGCGGCCCTGTACGCCGGGTCGTGGAGCGAGTGGATCGCCGACCCCAGCCGCCCCGTGGCGACCGGCGACGAACCCGCGGACGAACGAGACGACGAGGAGGACCGATGAGGCAGATCCCGCGCTGGCTGGCGCGTTCCCCGATCGGGTTGTTCAAGGTCGGGCTCGGCCGCGTCTTCGCCGGGCGGCTGGCGATGGTGGAGCACATCGGGCGCACGTCGGGCGAGCGGCGGTACGTGGTGCTCGAGGTCGTCCTCGACGAGGGCGACGGGATCGTCGTCGCGTCCGGCTACGGCGCCGCGTCGCAGTGGTACCGCAACGTCCAGGCCGACCCCCACGTACGGCTGTGGTGGGGCAAGCACACCGCCGCTCCCGCGACGGCGATCCTTCTGGCCGCGCAGCAGTCGGTCGACCTGCTGGAGGAGTACCGCCAGGTGCATCCCGGGCAGGCCGCGACCGTCTCGAAGGGCCTGGGCGTCCCCGAGCTCACCAGCGATGCGCCGATCCCCCTGGAGGTGGGGGAGCGGATCCTGCTCGTGCGGTTCCGCCTGGCGACGGCGGGTGCCGCGGGCGCCGCCGGCGGCTGAGCCCGTCGGCATCCCGCAGACCGGGGACCGAGCGCACCTCGCCCACTCCGAGCGCACCCCGCAGCGCGCGCTCGGAGCCGGTAGAGCGCGCTCGGACGGGGAGCAGGTCCGATTTGCGGTGATTCAGTGGTCGTCCGGTCAGGTGACCGGGCTCAGCCGTCCCGGCGCTCGGCCTCCCAGCGCCCTACGACGGTCGGAGCTGCCTGCGAGCGCCAGGCGTCGACGATGACCTCGGCGAGCTCGTCGCGGCTGAGCCGGCCGAGGTGCGCGAGCCGGAGCAGGACGGAGGCGTGGCCGTCGAAGTGGGGTGTCGTGAAGAACGGCCCGTCCCCCTGGACGAGCGCCAGCTTGTCGCCCTCGTCGGGGACCCGGAACACCACGACGTCGGTGAGCCGCTCGCCGGACTCGGCGTCCACGGCGTCGGGGCGAGGCGTGCGGTAGCCGACGAAGAACCGGCCGCTGACCCGGTAGGAAGGCAGCCCACCCCAGCCCGCGACCATCACCGCCCGGGGCAGGGCGAGCGCGACCTCCTCGATGTCGGACTCACGTGCTTTCCGTGGTCGCCCCATGCGCTGCACCCCCGGAACTCACGCTACCGGCAGGACGACCCCGCTCCGCGTCAGAGCAGCGCCCGGACCGCGTCGATCGTGTCGGCCTCTGCCGCGGGCTTGTCGTCGCGGTAGCGCAGCACGCGGGCGAAGCGCAGCGCCACGCCTCCGGGGTAGCGAGGCGACCGCTGGACTCCGTCGAAGGCGATCTCGACGACCTGCTCGGGGCGGACGGTCACGACCCAGTCGTCGGTCCCGTCCGTGGCGAGCTCGGTGAACCGCTCGGTCTGCCACGCCAGGATCTCGTCGGTCATCCCCTTGAACGTCTTGCCGAGCATCACGAAGCCGCCGCCGTCGGGGTCGCGGGCGCCCAGGTGGATGTTCGACAGCCAGCCCTTGCGCCGACCGGACCCCCACTCGACCGCCAGCACGACGAGGTCCAGGGTGTGCCGCGGCTTCACCTTGACCCAGGCCGCACCGCGCCGACCCGCCTCGTACGGGGCGTCGAGCGCCTTGACCACGACGCCTTCGTACCCCCGGTCGACGACATCGTCGAAGAAGGTGGTCGCCTCGGCGCCGTCGGCGGTCCGCAACCGCGGCACGGTCAGCCCCGGCGCGAGGCGGTCCAGCACCTCGAGGCGCTCGGACAGCGGACGGTCGATCAGGTCCTCGCCGTCGACGTGCAGGACGTCGAAGAACACCGGCGACAGAACCCGTACGTCGTCCGACGACAGGTCGGGGGCCTCCGGACGCACCCGGGTGGCGCCGAGCGAGGCGATGTCCTGGAACGGTGCCGGCCGCCCGTCCTGCTCGATCACCACCGCCTCTCCGTCCAGCACCAGCGTGTCCGCCGACAGACCCCGGACGGCCTCCACGATCGACCCGACCCGCTCGGTGATGTCGTCGAGGCTGCGGGTGTAGACCCGGACGTCGTCGCCGACCCGGTGGACCTGGATCCGGATACCGTCGAGCTTCGTGTCGACCGACGTCGGCGATCCGGCGCCGATCTTCTCCAGCGCCGCCGCGACGTCGGGTGCGCTCGAGGCGAGCATGGGCCGGACCGCGCGCCCCGCCTCGAGCCGGAACCCCGCCACCGCCTCCGCCCCGCCGGACAGCGCCGCCGACGCGACGGGCGCGAGCGCGCCGCGCAGCATCACGGCACGCCGTACGTCCGCCGCGGGCAGCCCCGCGGCCTCCGCCACGGCATCCGCGACCACCGAGTCCAGCGCGCCCTGGCGCACGTCCCCGGAGACCAGGCCGCGCAGGTAGGCCTGCTCGTCGGCGGTCGCGGCCCCGAACAGCGCTGCGGCGGCGTCCGTACGGGCGCCCGCGGAGCCGGGACCGGACATCGCCGCCATGGTCTCGAACGCCGCGTCGACGTCCACGACGTCCAGCGACGGCTCCGCCGCCGGGTCCGGCAGGTCCCGCATCGACGCCCACCCGAGGCCCGTCCGGCGCTGGCGCAGCTCGCCCGCCAGGTAGGTCACCACGACCTCGAGCGCGTCCGGCGGCGTCGCGGCGAGCAGCTCGGCGATCGCCGCGCGCTTCGCCAGACGGGAGCGGGTCGCGGCGACGGCACGGGAGGTGGCGACCACGTCGGCGAGGAGCATGCCCCCATCCTGACGCGCCCCACCGACAGCCGCCGCCCGCCGAGCCGTCAGGGGTGGGATGGGAGAATCGACCCGTGACTGCCCCGTCCTTCCCCGAGCGCACAGGCCTCGCCGAGAGCAATGACGTCCTCGAGGCCGGAGGCCTGCCCGAGCGCACCGACGTCCTCGTCGTCGGCGCCGGCCCCGCAGGCTCCGCCGCCGCCGCGTGGGCGGCCCGGCACGGCCTCGACGTCGTGCTCGCGGACGCCGCGCGCTTCCCGCGCGACAAGACCTGTGGCGACGGTCTGACCCCGCGGGCGATCAAGGAGCTCGACGGCCTCGGGCTCGGCGACTGGGTCCGCCGCCACGGCACCAACCGCGGTCTGCGCGCCGCGGGCTTCGGCCAGGAGTGGCTGCTGCCGTGGCCCGGCGGGGCGCTGCCCGACATCGGCTCGGCGGTCCCGCGCACGGAGCTCGACGCTCACCTGCGTCAGCTCGCGCTCGACGCCGGGGCGCGGGCGCTCGACGGCGCCCGGGCGGTCGACGTCGACCGCACCGGCGACCGCATCACCGCCGTGGTCTTCCGCACCGCAGAGGGCGAGCACCGCGTCGCCTGCGAGCGCGTCGTGGTCGCCGACGGCGTGCGCAGCCCGTTGGGTCGCGTGCTGGGCCGTGAGTGGCACCGCGAGACGGTGTACGGGGTGGCCGGCCGGTCGTACGTGAAGTCCGGCCGCAGCGACGACCCGTGGATCTCGTCGCACCTCGAGCTGCGCGGTGAGGACGACGAGCTGCTCAGCGGGTACGGCTGGATCTTCCCGCTGTCCGACGGCGAGGTGAATCTCGGCGTCGGCACGCTCGCGACCGCCAAGCGGCCCGCGAAGGTGCAGCTCCGCCCGCTGATGGAGTACTACGCGCGGCTGCGGCGCGACGAGTGGGACCTCGGCGACGAGCTGCGGGCCCCGACGTCGGCGCTGCTGCCGATGGGCGGCGCGGTCTCCGGCGTCGCCGGCCCGAACTGGGCGTTGATCGGCGACGCCGCCGCCTGCGTGAACCCGCTCAACGGCGAGGGCATCGACTACGGCCTGGAGACCGGTCGCCTGGTCGCGGAGCACCTCGCGGCAGGGGACGACCTCGCCACCGGCTGGCCCGCGACCCTGCGCGGCGCGTACGGCGAGTCGTTCTCGCTCGCGCGGCGGCTCGGTGGCCTGCTGACCCAGCCGTGGCTGCTGCCGACCTTCGGCCCGCCGGGGATGCGCTGGGAGTGGCTGATGCACGTCGTGCTGCGGCTGATGGGCAACCTCGTGACGGACTCCGATCGCGACCTCGTCGCCCGGACCTGGCGGGCGGGTGGCCGCCTGTCGGTCCGGCTGGACGCCCGTCCGCCGTTCTCCTGACCTCTGCTTGGATAGGACGCATGGCCGTCACCTCCGAGTCCCGGCGCCGCGACGTCGTCCACTTCGCCGCGCGCGGCTCGACGCACTTCGACGTGATCCTCGCGGCGTTCTGCGTGATCCTCGTGGTCTCCAACATCGTGGCGACCAAGGGGATCGAGTTCGGCTCCGGCGACGTCACGCTCGGTCCGATCCAGATCTGGCCGATCATCACCGACGGGGGAGCGTTCCTGTTCCCGTTCGCGTACGTGCTCGGTGACGTGATCTCCGAGGTGTACGGGATGCGCGCGGCGCGGCGCGCGATCATCACCGGGTTCGCGCTCGCGGTGCTCACGGCGCTCACGTTCGTCGTCGTCCAGCACGCGCCGGGCGCGTCGTTCTACGAGAACCAGGCGGCGTACGAGGCCGTGCTCGGGTTCGTCCCGCAGATCGTGCTCGCGAGCCTCGCGGGCTACCTCACCGGCCAGTTCCTTAACGCGTTCGTGCTGGTCCGGATGAAGCAGCGCACCGCCGAGCGGGGCCTGTTCGCCCGGCTCGCGAGCTCCACCGGCATCGGGGAGGCGGCCGACACGCTGATCTTCTGCGCGATCGCCGCGTCCGCGATCGGGATCACCACCATGGGCCAGTTCTGGAACTACGCCGTGGTCGGCTTCGTCTACAAGGTCGCCGTCGAGCTGATCGTGATGCCGCTGACGATCATGGTGATCGGCTGGCTGAAGTCGCGCGAGCCCACGTACTGGTCCTCCGGCGAGCCGGTCGCCGCCGGCACGGGCGAGCCGCCGGCCGGTCAGGACCGCGACGCGTAGTACCGCCCGAGGAACTCACTCTTCAGCGCGTCGTACGACCCGTCGCCGACCGCGTCGCGGATCCGGTCGACGAGCCGCACGATGAACCGCTCGTTGTGGATCGTGACGAGAGTCGCCGCGAGGTACTCCTTCGCCTTGAAAAGGTGGTGGAGGTACGCGACGGTGTAGTGCCCGCAGGTGTAGCAGTCGCATGCGTCGTCGATCGGCTCGAACCGCCGCTTCGACGCAGCCACGAGGAGGTTGCGCTGCCCGTCGACGGTGTAGACGCGGCTCGTGCGTGCCACCCGGGACGGGCTCACGCAGTCGAACGTGTCGGCGCCGTTCTCGATCCCGGCGAACAGGTCGTCCGGCTCGCCGATCCCGAGCAGGTGCCGCGGCCGGTCCTCGGGCAGCTCGTCGCACACCCACGAGACGATCGTGCCGAGCTGGTCCTTCTCGAGCGCGCCGCCGATCCCGTACCCGTCGAAGCCCAGCTCGACCAGCCCGCGCGCCGACTGCCGCCGCAGGTCCTCGAACTGCGCGCCCTGCACGACCCCGAACAAGGCCTGGTACGGCTTGTCGGCCCGCTCCTCGGTCAGCCGGCGGTGCTCCGCGACGCACCGTACGGCCCACGCCTGGGTCCGCTCGACCGAGCGCTCCTGGTAGTCGCGGGTGTTCATCAGCGTGGTGCACTCGTCGAAGGCGAAGATGATGTCCGCGCCGAGCCTGTGCTGGATCTGCATGGAGGTCTCGGGCGTGAACCGGTGCTTCGACCCGTCCAGGTGACTCTTGAACGTCACCCCGTCGTCGTCGATGTGGGCGAGCCGCTCCTTGCCCTCGGCGATCACGTCGTCGGCGGCGCGCCCGGCGGTGTCCATCGCGAGCACCTTGCGGAAGCCCGCGCCGAGCGACAGCACCTGGAACCCACCCGAGTCGGTGAACGTCGGGCCGTCCCAGTTCATGAAGGCGCCGAGGCCCCCGGCCTCGTCCACGATGTCGGACCCGGGCTGGAGGTAGAGGTGGTAGGCGTTCGCGAGCAGCGCCTGCGACCCGATCTCGCGCATCGTCTCCGGCAGCACCGCCTTGACGGTGGCCTTCGTGCCGACGGGCACGAAGGCAGGCGTACGGATCTCGCCGTGCGGGGTGCTGATCGTGCCGGTCCTGCCGTGACGGCCGTCGAGGCGGTCGCCGACCGTGAAGGTGAAGCTCACCGGTCCATCCAACCAGGCCCGGCTGCTCGCGCGCCCGACGACCGGCTCAGCCGACGACGGGCTCGGACGTCTTGGCATCCGACGGCCCGGGAGTGCCCTGGCCCTCGGTGACGTCGCCCTCGTTGCCCTCGGCAGGGGCGGGCGTCGTCGGCGCCTCGGTCGTCGGCTCCTCGGTCGGCGCCTCGGTCGTCGGCTCCTCCGTCGGCGCCTCGGTGCTCGGCGCCTCCTCGTCGGAGCTGTCGCCACCGCTGCTGCCGCTGCCGCCCTCGGAGTCGGAGTCCGAGTCGCCGTTCTGCCCGCCCTGCGAGGGCGAGTCGGAGTCCTGGTTCTTCTGGTTCTTGCCGTCGGCGTTCGACCGGCCGATGTTGCTGAAGGTCGTGCCGGAGCCGCCGCTGTTGGAGATCGGGTGGCCGACGATCGTCTCGTACGCCCAGATGCCGCCGAGGGCGAGCGCGAGGCTGACGCCGATCGCCGCGATGATGGTCTTGGGCCCGATCAGGCCCTTGCGCTCGGTCGTCCCGACCGCCTCGGCGTCCGCATCGCCCGGGGCAGCGTCCTCGTCGAAACCAGCGTCGTCGAAGGACGCGTCGAACCCGGCCGCGTCGAGCGGCGCGGTGGCGTCGTCCGCCGGCCCGGTGCCGGGATCCACCTCGGCCCCGTCGTACGGCGTCGTCCCGCCCTGGGCCTTCTGCGCCTGGTTCAGGGCCACCCGCGTGCTCGCGCCGGCCGCCGCTGCGATCTTCGCGCCCTGGCGGCGCAGCGAGTTGGTGTAGAACGCGCCGCCGACGGTGATGACGATGGAGCCGATCGCGGCACCGATCAGCGTCCCGGCGACACCGAGGCCGGATGCCGCGAACGCCGAGGTGACGGCCGCGAGCGCGCTGCCGACGACCTGCGCGGGCGAGACGCCGCTCAGCAGGCCGTGCTTCTCCTCGTTCTCGTCGTCGGGCATGTGGTCCTTCGGCTCTCGGGCGGTACCGTCCGGGTGGCTGCGGTCGGCAGCGGCCGTACGGGCGGGGTGGAAGATGGGTTCCGTCTGCACCGATCGAGCGCACGACGTCAACCTTCGACGGTAGCCACCCGGACGGGCGCCGCCAAGTGAGGTCGGGCACAGCGTGGCCCCGCCGTCGCCCGCACCGTCGCCCGCGACGCTCCGCTCGACAGCAGTACGGTGTCGCCATGCCCTCGGACTCCCTCACCCGGCCGCGCCCGCTCGTGCTCGACGTCGACACCGGCATCGACGACGCCCTGGCGATCATGTTCGCGGTCCGGCACCCCGGCCTGGACCTGCGGGCGATCAGCTGCGTCGCCGGGAACGCCGGCGTCGACCGGGTCGTCGCCAACACCCTGGCCGTCCTCGACACCCTCGGAGCCGGCGAGGTCCCGGTCGCGCGCGGGGCCCAGCGGCCCCTGCTCCAGCCGGCCCGGGACGCCCGCCACGTCCACGGCGCCGACGGGCTCGGAGGCCAGAACCTGCCCGCCTCGCAGCGGACGCCGTACGACACCGACGCCGTCACGATGCTGCGGCGCGCGATCCTCGACTCGGCCGATCCCGTGACCCTGGTCCCGCTCGCGCCGATGACCAACGTCGCGCTGCTGCTGCGCACCTATCCCGAGGTCGTCGACAACATCGCCGAGATCGTCTTCATGGGCGGTGCGATCAGCGGTGGGAACGCGTCGGCGGTCGCGGAGTTCAACGTCTGGCACGACCCGGAGGCAGCCGCGATCGTCCTGGACTCCGGGCTCGACGTCGTGATGTACGGGCTCGACGTCTTCTACCAGGTGGCCGTCGACCCGTCGACGTACGGCGCGCTGGCGGAGGACCCCGACCCGGCCGTGGCGCTGGCGGGCCGGCTGCTGGCCCACTCGCACCACGTCGTCCGGTCCGACCCGCGGGCGGCCGGGGGCGGCCTGATCGGCGACGCCGGCGCGGTGTGCGCGGTCGCGGCGCCCGACCTCGTCACGCTGCGGACCTGGCCGGTCCACGTCGAGCTGGCCGGCCGTTCGCGGGGTCAGACGGTCGTGGACCGGCGCTCCATCCAGGGCGAGGACGCGGTCCACGGTGTCGAGGAGACGGGACCGCCGATCCGGGTCGCGGCCGACGTCGACGCCCGCGCGACGCGCGATCTCTTCCTCGCGACGCTCGGCGCCACGACGCAGTCCTCGGCCGCCGCGGCCGAGTCGCGTGCCATCCGCAGCGACGACCAGGCACGCCGGTGAGCGAGGGGCCGGTGGGCGGGAGGTCGGTGAGCGACCGCCGCGGTCGGGTGGTCGTGGTCGGGTCGCTGAACGTCGATCTCGTCACTTCCGTAGCCCGCCACCCCGGGCCGGGCGAGACGATCCTCGGCAGCGATCTGACCCGCTCCCACGGGGGCAAGGGTGCGAACCAGGCGCTCGCCGCGGCCCGTGCCGGTGCGCAGGTCGCGTTCGTCGGGCGGCTGGGCGACGACAGCGACGGCGCGCAGTACCGTACGGCCCTGCGCGCTGCCGGGATCGACGACCAGCACCTGCGGACCACCGCCGGGGTACCGACCGGCACGGCGCTGATCGTGGTGGACGGAGCGGGGGAGAACACGATCGTGGTCGCCCCCGGCGCGAACGCCCGGCTGTCGGCCGAGGACGTGCGGGCCGCGGCCGACGTGCTCGCCGACGCCGACGTCGTGCTCGTGCAGCTCGAGGTCGGTGACGAAGCGGTGTCCGCGGCGTTCGCGCTCGCCGCCGAGCACGGGGTGAGGGTCGTCCTGAACCCGTCGCCCGTGCGCACCGTCCCGCGCGCGTGGCTCGAGGCCGCCGACCCGACCGTGGTGAACGAGCACGAGCAGCGTGCGTACGACCTGGCGGAGGCGTGCGTGACGCTCGGCGGCCGCGGCGCCACGTGGCACGGGACGACCGTCGCGCCGCCGGCGACGGAGGTGGTCGACACGACCGGTGCCGGCGACGCGTTCGCCGGTGCCCTGGCGGCGGCGCTGGCGCGGGGGGACGACGACGCGACCGCGCTGCGCGCGGCTGTCGCGGCGGGTGCCGAGGCGACCACCTGGGTCGGCGCCCAGCCGGACTGACCCGCTCCCGGTCCGTGCAGACCTGCGCAGGCGTGGTCCGGCCTGAGAGGCTGGCCGGGTGACTGGGCAGCACTACTCGTTCCGCGCGCGCTGGACGCTGCCCGTGGGCCGATCGCGGGCCCTCGACGTGCTGGCCGATCTCGAGCGGTACGGCCACTGGTGGCCCGAGGTGCGCAGCGTCGTCGGGATCGACGAGGACACGGCCCGCGTGACGATCCGCGCCGCCCTCCCGTACACCCTCCGACTGACGCTGCACCGCCGCCGGGTCGATCACGACGTCGGCCACCTGGAGGCGGAGATCGCCGGCGACCTCGAGGGGTGGGCGAGCTGGCGGGTCAGGGACGACGACGGCCGTCGTACCCGCCTCGACTACCGGCAGGAGGTCGTCACGACGTCGGCGTGGATGAACGTGTCCGCTCCGTTCCTGCAGCCGCTGTTCCGCGCCAACCACGCCGTGATGATGCGGCGCGGCCAGGCCGGCGTCACCCGGATGCTGCGGCAGGCGTCGACCGCGTCCTGACCGGCGCCGTCACCGCTCGGCCGGGTTCGGTCACTCGGCTCCGTCGCCTAGAGTGGCCGGGACCGAGCGCGTGGCCCCCGGAACGCCGCGCAAGGAGGGATGCGGCGTGCGTGTCCGCGAGCTGGTGATCGTCGTGGCCGGCCTGGTCGTCCTGGCCGGCTGCGGATCCGCGACCGACCTCGCGACGGCGGATCCGGGCGGCAGCCCGTCGAAGGAGCCCACCGCGGTCCCGACGGTGCCGAAGCCGGTCGACGGCTCCTCCACGGAGCTTCCCCGCATCGGCAAGGAGATGCCCGCCTTCAGCAGCCCGTCCGGCAACATCGTGTGCCGCCTCGGCACGACCGGGGCCCGGTGCGACATCGACGAGCACTCCTTCAAGCCGCCGAAGCGCCCGGCCGGGTGCGAGGGTCGATGGGGCCGCACGGTCGCCGTCGACGCCCGCGGTGCCGGCTTCGTCTGCGGGACCAAGGCGCCCAGCGGGGACGCGCCGGTCCTGAAGTACGGCCGGTCGACCGTGATCGGCGACTTCGGCTGCACCAGCGCACGTACGGGCGTCACCTGCGTCGACACCCAGAGCTGGCGAGGCTTCACGGTCTCGCGCGCGGTGACCGGCACGTTCTGAGGCCGCGTCCCCGATGTGACGGGTTCCCCACCTTTTCCGGCAGGCAGTTCGGTGCGGAACGCGTCGAATCGCGGGCGAGGCAGGTGGGCGCGGCCGTACGACCGCGCCCACCGTCCGTCAGAGCGTGCCGGTCTCCCGGCCACCTGCGGGCACGTCGGCGTACGGGTCGGCGGCCGCGAGGACGTCCTTGCCCTCGCGTGGGCGGAACCGCTCCTCGAGCATGACCGCGATCGGCGACGCCACGAGCGTGGTCGCGTAGACACCGATGATCATGCCGAGCAGCAGCGCGATCGCGAACGGCTTGAGCGTGTCGCCACCGAGCACGGCCAGGGCCGCGAGCACGAAGATCGTGCTGAGGCTGGTGTTGATCGTGCGGGGGAACGTCTGGAGGATCGCGTCGTTGAAGGTCGTTCTCACCGACCCGGTCCCGTCGCGGTTGCGTAGCTCCTCACGGATCCGGTCGAAGACGACGATCGTGTCGTTGATCGCCAGACCGATGATCGACAGGATCGCCGCCAGGAACACGCTGTCGACCGGGAGACCGGTCCAGGCGAAGAACCCGACGACCATGAGCACGACGAACGCCAGCGACAGCACGGCGCCGGTCGCGAACGTCCACCGGAACCGGAACGCCAGATAGATCATCTGCGCCGCGATCGCGATCACGAACGCCGTGATCGCCTTGTTGCGCAGCTCGTCGCCGAGGCTCGGCCCGACCAGCTCGTCGCGCTCCTTCGTCGCGCCGCCGGCGGCGTCGGCGAGCGCCTGCTCGATCTGGACCGCCTCGTCGTCGGAGATCTGCCCGACCCGGACCGTGATGTCGTGCTCGTTGCCGGTGTCGCTGCTCGACTCCTGGACGACCGCCTGCGGGAAGCCGGCGTCCGCGACCACGTCGCGCGCGTCGTCCGCGCTGATCGTCTGCGTCGTGGAGTACTCGAGCAGCCGTCCGCCGGTGAAGTCGATGCCGAGGTCGAGACCGCGGATCACGAGGCCGCCGACCGCCACCACGAGCGCGATCACCGCGACCGTGACCCAGGTGCCGGCGCGACGCATCAGGTCCGGGCCGTTCGTCGCGAGCCACCGTCGGAACGACCCGTCGCCCGCGATCCCGGACACCGCCGGACGGTTCTTGACGAACGAGCGGCGGACCAGCCAGTCGGTCAGGACGCGCGCGATCACGAGCGCCGACATCATCGACGCGATCGTGCCGATCGACAGCGTGACGCCGAAGCCCCGCACCGAGCCGGAGGCGAAGAAGAACAGGAGCGCCGCGGCGATCAGCGTGGTGACGTTGGAGTCGATGATCGCCGACCACGCCTTGTTGTAGCCGGTGTCGAGAGCGCGGCCGAGCCCTTCGCCGCGTCGTCGGATGTACTCCTCGCGCGCTCGCTCGAAGACCAGCACGTTCGCGTCGATCGCCAGACCGATCGCCAGCACGAACCCGGCCAGACCCGGGAGGGTGAGCGTCGCCCCCAGCCAGACGAGCATGCCGTACGCCAGCAGGGTGTACGCGGCGAGCGCCAGGGTCGCCATCATGCCGACGAGGCGGTAGACGAAGAGGATGTAGATCGCGGTCAGCGCGAGGCCGATCAGACCGGCCTCGAAGGACGCGGCGATCGCCGCGTCGCCGAGGGTGGCGCCGATCGTGCGCTGCTCGATCACCTCGACCGGCACCGGGAGCGCGCCGCCCTTGATGAGGACGGACAGGTCCTCGGCCTCGGCCTGGCTGAAGTCACCGGTGATCTGCGTGCTCGACCCGGGGTTGCTGCACAGGCCGGGCTGGACCTGCGGCGAGCTGATCACGTCGCCGTCGAGCATGATCGCGATCCGGGACCCGCCGGCCTCGTTGGCGCACGCCTGGCTGACGAGCTCCTGCCAGCCGGGGGTGCCCTCGTCGTTGAAGTCGACGTCGACGACCCACTGGCCGATCGAGTCCTGCGGCTGCCCGAAGGACGCGTCGTCGATGCCGTTGCCGTCGAGCAGCGGCGGTCCGACCAGGATCGGGTTGCCGTCCTCGTCGTCGACGACCTGCTGGTTGTCGCCCGGCTCGGCGTTCTCGCCGGCCGGGCCGACGACGTTGTGGAACTCGAGCTGGGCGGTCTGACCGATCACCTCGGCGGCCTTGCGCGGGTCCTGGACCCCGGGCAGCTCCACGATGATGCGGTTCTCGCCGGAGCGCGACAGCGTGGGCTCGGCGACACCGAGGGCGTCCACGCGCCCCCGCAGCACCTCGAGGGCGCGGTCGGTCGCCTCGGAGTCGGCCTGGACCCGGTCGGTCGACTGGGTCTCCAGGACGATCTGGGTGCCGCCCTCGAGGTCGAGGCCGAGGTTGACGGGGTTGTTGAGGGCCGCGACTCCGGCGGCGATGAGCACGATGAGCGAGGCGACGGCGCGCCACAGCGGGGCGCGTGAGTCGGGACTGGACACGGGAGGACTCTCCGGGTGGTGTCGAGGGGGCCGCCGACGGCGGGAGGACGGGAGCGGACGCGTCGTCAGACCGGGGGTGCCCGGCTCGTCGCCGGGGGAGCGTCGACCCCGTCGAGGGCGCCGGGATCAGTGGTGGTGGCGCCGCGGGCGCCCGTCGGGGCCGTCGGGACGTCCCCGCCCGGCTCGGTCGCCGGGCCGGGGGTCAGACCCTCGTCGGCGCGGTCGGGGGTGCTCGCCGCGGCCGCGCGCGCACGCGGCCCGTGCTCGTCGGCGGACGCACCGAGGCCCTGCGCGGGGCCGGAGGTCCCGGACGCCAGCCGCTCGCCGCTCGCCCCGCCGGCGCTGCCGACGGCCCGGACGAACGCGCTCGCGCTCGTCACCCCCGTCGCGACCAGGAAGACTCCCGACAGCGCGACGGCGAGCAGCACGACGCGCAGACGTGGGAGCAGGGCGGGCATTGCCGCAGTGTAACCGTCGCGTGCCCCGCGTCGGGGCGGGTCCACGCCGCTCAGCCCAGGTCGGGGAGCGCCGAGGTGATCGCCCGGTGGAACGTCGGGTACGCCAGCATCGTGTGGCGCAGGTCGTCGACGGTCACCCGGGCCCGCACCGCCACGGTCAGCGCGCCGAGGATCTCACCGCCGGCCGGGCCCACCGCCGTACCGCCGACGACCTCGCCCGACCCCGCGTCGGCGATGATCTTGATCAGGCCCGCCGCGCCCGGCCCGTAGGTTGCTCCGCGCGACGACGCGCTCAGGTCGGTGGTGGCGACGCGGACGTCGATGCCGCGGTCGCGGGCCTGCGACTCGGTCAGCCCGACGGCGCCGAGCTCGGGGTCGGTGAAGGTGACACGCGGCAGGGCGCGGTACGAGGCGCCGGGACCGGAGCGGCCCAGGATGCTCGCGACCGCGATGTCGGACTGGTACATCGACACGTGCGTGAACCCGCCCTTGCCGGTGACGTCGCCGATCGCCCACAGGCCGTTCCCGGCGCGCTGGTGCTCGTCGGTCTCGACGTATCCGGCGTCGGTCAGCCGGACCGAGACGTGCTCGAGGCCCAGCTCCGCGGTGTTCGGGCGGCGCCCGGCGGCGACCAGCAGCCGCTCCGCGCGGAGCTCCCCGTCGGCGAGCCGCACGGTGAACCGGTCCTCGTCGAAGGCGACCGAGCTGATCGTCGCGTCGGCGCACACCCGGACGCCGTCGGCCTCGAGCGCGTCGGTGACCACGCGGGAGGCCTCCGGCTCCTCGACGGCCACGAGGCGCGGGCCGACCTCGACGACGCTCACCTCGCACCCGAACCGGGCGTAGGCCTGCGCGATCTCGACGCCGATCGGCCCACCACCGATCACGATCATCGACCCGGGCAGGTCCGGGTTGCGCAGGACGTCGGCGTTGGACCAGTACGGCACGTCGGCGAGGCCGTCGATCGGGGGAGGGACGGCCCGGGTGCCGACGTCCAGCAGGACCCCCCGGCGGGCCGTGACGGTCGTCCCGTTCACGTCGACGCGCCGCTCGCCGAGCAGGCGGCCCGTCCCACGCACCACGGTGACGCCCTGCCGCTCCAGCCGTTCGACGGCCGCGGAGTCGTCCCAGTCGGCCGTGATCGTCCGCACCCGGTCGTGGGCGAGGGCGAAGTCGGGGCGGACGTCGACGGTGCCCCCGACACCGTCGGCGCGCCGGGCCTCGGCGACCAGGTCCGCGGAACGGATCAGGGTCTTCGAGGGGATGCAACCGTAGTACGGGCACTCGCCGCCGACCAGGTGCTTCTCGACCGCCAGCACGGCGAGTCCCGCCTCCGCCAGCGCGCCGGCGGCCGCCTCCCCACCCGGTCCGGTGCCGATCACGACGACGTCGACCTCGGTCTGCTCAGCCATGTCGCGATCATCCCCGAGACCGGCCCGTTCCGCTCGTGGCGCGTCGGGGGAGCTGGTGCGCCGGGCTGGGAGCGCCTCACGGCGCGTGGCCGCTCGTAGCGGCTGATGTTGGGACCCGGGGCTACCGCAGCCCGGCGCGGTGACCAGCCTAGCCCGGTTGGCGGATTCGGCGAAACGAGCGCGGGTGTGACCTCGTCGACGACCGCCGTGACACCCACCCGGCCGTACGGCGCCCCGCGGCGGTCAGTGCAGCTCGCCCAGGCGCTCGGCGGCGGCCGCCCGCTCGAGCGCCGCGGCGGTGTCGGACAGGCGCGCCGCACTGGTCGCCTCGGCCGGACCGCCGTCGCCCGCGGCGGCGCGCCCGACACCGACGATCGCGGCGAAGGCCGCGGCCCGGTCGAGCGTGTCCGCGAGGTCGCCGGTGACCACGCCGCGCAGGACCTGGTCGACCAGGGCGACGACCTCGGTCGGTCCGGGCGGGTCGACCACGCCGGCGACCACCTCGGCGACCGGGACCAGCCGGCGTCCCGCGTCGAACTCGGACGCGGCGGTCGCCGGGTCGCGCCGCACCCAGGTCCGCAGCACGTACAGCCGCCAGAGAACGCCGGCCAGGGAGTCCGACGGCGCGCCGGCCCACAGCTCGGCGAGCAGGTCCAGCCCCTGGTCGTCGGCGAGGGCGACGATCCGCTCGACGGCGCCCTCGTCGTGCGCGTCCCGGGTCCCGCGCACGAGCAGCGTCGCGACCCGCGCCCCCGCCTCGGCCCGCGCGACCGGGTCGTCCGTCCCGGCGCGTGCCTCGAACAGCTCGGGCCCGCTGGGCAGCGGCTTCGAGAAGTCGGCCATCGGCTCAGCCTACGCGTCGAGACCGGAGCGAGCGGCGGCGAGACCGGGCGCCGTGAGACCCACCTGCCAGCGGCGTGCGCCGCGAGCGAGCAGGTGCTCGGCGATCGCGTCGGGCTCGGCGGGCACCGGGTCGTCCCAGGCCAGACGGCGGACGAGCTCGGGGGTGAGCAGGTTCTCCAGCGGCAGGTCGTGCTCCTCGGCGAGCCGGGTCAGCGTCGCACGGTACGCGGTCAGGCGGGCCGCCGCCTCCGGGTTCCGCTCGCTCCAGGCGCGCGCCGGCGGAAGCGTGTCGACGTCGGGAGCGGTCGAGGGGAGGTCCGCGTCGCCGAGCTCCCCGGCGCGTACGACGGCCTCCGTCCATGCGTCGAGGTGCCGTCGCGCGCCGCGTCCCCGCATCGCAGGGAGGTCCCGCAGGGCCTGGCGCGTGGTGGGCGTGGCCTTGGCGATCTCGACGATCGTGGAGTCCGGCAGCACGCGGCCGGGGGTGATGTCGCGCTCCCGGGCGAT
This sequence comes from Mumia flava, assembly GCF_002797495.1. Classification (NCBI taxonomy): domain Bacteria; kingdom Bacillati; phylum Actinomycetota; class Actinomycetes; order Propionibacteriales; family Nocardioidaceae; genus Mumia; species Mumia flava. Next base: position 110,888 of record NZ_PGEZ01000001.1, on the reverse strand, counting down.
CGCGTCGCGCTGCTCCCAGAGCTCGCGGACGTACGCGAGGCGACGTCCGCCGCGGACCTTGTGGATCCCGGAGGTTCGTCGCCACGGGTGCGCGCGCCTCGGGGGGCCGGTGAACGACAGCAGCGCCTCGAACTCCTCGCGCGCCCACTCCAGCTTCCCGGCGTCGTCGAGACGGCGCTCCAGCTCGTCTCGGATCTCCACCAGCGGCTCCACGTCGAGCGCTGCGTAGAGCAGCCACGGCTCGGGAAGGGGACGGCGGGACCAGTCGGCGGCCGAGTGCTCCTTGGCCAGGCTCGCTCCGAGCACCTCCTGGACGAGCGCGGCCAGACCGACCTTCGGAAGGTTCAGCAGCCGACCGGCGAGCTCGGTGTCGAACAGCGCACGCGGACGCAGCCCGACCTCCGCCAGCGACGGGAGGTCCTGGGTCGCGGCGTGCAGGATCCACTCCGACTCGCCGATCGCGGTGTCGAGGTCGGTGAGGTCGGCGAACGCCACCGGGTCGACCAGGGCGGTGCCCGCACCCTCGCGGCGGAGCTGGATCAGGTACGCGCGCTGGGAGTAGCGGTAGCCGGACGCCCGCTCGGCGTCGAGCGCGATCGGCCCCGACCCGGCAGCGACGGCGGCGACCACGCCGGCGAGCGCCTCAGGGGTGTCGACGACGGCGGGGAGCGGGTCCGCGAGCACGAGCGGGGCCAGACCGTCCCCGTCGGCGGGCGTCTGGGTCACCGCTGCCTGCGCCTCTCACGCCCTCGGGTCGGCAGGGCGAGCACCCCGGGCGCGAGCGGGGGAAGCCCGGAGACCATGCACAGCAGCTCCGACCAGGCGCTGGCGTGCGGCCCGAGGTCGGGCGCGTCGGTGGGGGTCCACGAGGCCCGGATCTCCAGCTGGGCGTTCGAGCCGTCGTCGGCCATCCCGCCGAACCCCTCGGTCCGCACCAGGGTGACGCTCCCGCTCGGCGCCACGTAGGTGGCGCCGGCCGACTCGAGCGCCTCGACGAGCCAGCTCCAGCCCACCCCGGCCATCACCGGGTCGCTGGCCATCTCGGAGTCGAGGTCCGCCCGGGCGAACATCACCAGCCGGAACGTGCCCTCCCAGCTGTCGTTGCCGTCGGGATCGTGCAGCAGGACGAGGCGACCGGTGCCGACCTCGTCGCCGCCGACGACGACCTCGGCAGCCTGCGCGAAGGCGTACGGCGCGATCCGCCGCGGCGGTGGCAGGTCCTCGGGCAGCACCTCGGGACGCAGCGTGGCCTCGTGCAGCCGGGCCACGGCGTCGTTGAACACCGACGGCGAACCGTCGAGCTCGTCGCGCGCTGCCATGCCGCCACACTATGCGTGATCGCGCGGACCTGCGGCGGCGACGCGCCGCGCGACCTGGGAGGATCGGGGGGTGAGTGCGAAGCCGACGGACAAGCCGAGCGACAAGCCGACCGAGAAGCCGACCGAGAAGCCGACCGAGGAGCGACCGGGCGGCACGGCCTCCCCGCAGGCGGGCGGGACGACGTCCGCCTTCCTGGCCGCCTGTCGCGGCGAGAAGGTCGACCACGTCCCGGTCTGGTTCATGCGGCAGGCCGGGCGGTCGCTGCCGGAGTACCGCAAGGTCCGCGAGGGCGTCCCGATGCTCGAGTCGTGCACGCGACCGGAGATGGTCGTCGAGATCACGATGCAGCCGGTCCGTCGATACGGCGTGGACGCCGCCATCTTCTACTCCGACATCGTCGTGCCGCTCAAGGCCGTCGGTGTCGACCTCGACATCGTGCCCGGCACCGGGCCGGTCGTGGACGAGCCGATCCGCACGCGCAAGGCGGCGGAGAAGCGCCTGCGCGCGCTCGAGCCCGACGACGTCCGCTACGTCACGGAGGCCGTCCGCGGTCTGGTCTCCGAGCTCGGCGACACCCCGCTAATCGGCTTCGCCGGCGCTCCGTTCACCCTCGCCTCCTACCTCGTCGAAGGCGGCCCATCGCGGGACCACCGGCTCACCAAGGAGCTGATGTACTCGGCGCCGGACGCGTGGGACGCGCTGATGAGCCGCCTCGCCGACATCGCGGCGGCCTTCCTGCGGGTCCAGGTCGACGCGGGGGCGCGGGCGGTCCAGCTGTTCGACTCGTGGGTCGGCACGCTGTCGCGCGCGGACTACGTCCGCTACGTGAAGCCGTACGCCGCCAAGGTCCTGTCCTCGGTCGCGGACCTCGGAGTGCCGCGGATCCACTTCGGCGTCGGCACCGGCGAGCTGCTCGGCGAGATGGCCGATGCGGGCGCGGACGTGGTCGGCGTCGACTGGCGGGTCGACCTGGCCGAGGGGATCGAGCGGGTCGGGAAGGGACGCAGCGTGCAGGGCAACCTGGATCCGACGGTGCTGTTCGCCCCGCAGGACGTGATCGAGGCGAAGGCGCGGGCCGTGCTGGAGGCGGGGCGCTCGGCGCGCGGGCACGTCTTCAACCTCGGCCACGGAGTGCTTCCGGCGACCGACCCGGACGCACTGGCACGCCTGGTCGAGCTGGTGCACTCGTACGAGGTGGGCTGAGGCCGTGCCGCAGGGGCCCACGATCGCGGTCGTCGGCGGCGGGATCGCCGGGGCGGCGGCGGCGCGTGAGCTGGCCGAGGTGCGGCCCGACGCCCGCGTGCTGCTGCTCGAGGCGGGGGACCGGCTCGGCGGCAAGCTCGCCCGGGCGGAGGTCGCCGGCACGGTGCTCGACGTCGGCGCGGAGTCAATGCTCGCGCGCCGATCCGAGGGCCTCGAGGCGGTACGGACCGCCGGGCTGGAGCCACGCCTCGTGCACCCCGAGCCCGTCGGTGCGGCACTGTGGACCCGCGGCGCGCTGCGGCCCTTGCCGAGGACGGTCCTCGGGGTCCCGAGCGACCGTGTCGCCCTCGCTTCCTCGGACGTGCTGTCCGATCGTGGGTTCCTCCGGGCCCAGGAGGACCGTGCGCTGCCGCTGCCGGACCACGACCAGAGCGTCGCCGCGTACGTCGGGGCCAGGCTCGGCTCCGAGGTCGTCGACCGGCTCGTCGAGCCGCTGCTCGGCGGGGTGTACGCGGGCCACGCGTCGGACCTGTCGCTGCAGGCCGCGGCACCGGCGATCTGGGCGCTGCGTGCGCACGGTCCACGCCTGCTCGAGGCCGCGGCCGCCCAGGTCGCGGCGGCGCCGGACGATCCGCGGCCGGTGTTCGCGGGGATCGAGGGCGGGATCTGGCAGCTGCCGGCCGCGCTCGCGGACCACCCGGCGGTGACGGTACGGACGGGCGCGTGCGTCCGCGCGGTGGAACGGACGGTGGACGGGTTCCGCCTCGAGGTGGGGTCCGCGGCCGCGCCGGAGCACCTCGACGTCGGCGGCGTCGTCCTGGCGACGCCTGCCGCCCCCACGGCGCGGCTGGTGCGTGACCTGGCCCCCTCGGCGGCGGGGCTGCTCGGCGACGTGCCGTACGCGTCGATGGCGATCGTCACGCTCGCGGTCGGGCCCGGGCAGCTCCCCGGCGCATCCGGCTCCGGGTTCCTCGTCCCGCCCGTCGACGGGCGCACGGTCAAGGCCTCGACGTTCTCCAGCGCGAAGTGGCGCTGGCTGTCGCGCCGGCCCGACGGCGCGGTTCTCCTGCGCGCCTCGGTCGGCCGGGCAGGGGAGGAGCGCACGCTCCAGCGCGACGACGCCGACCTCGTCACGGCCGTGGTCGCTGACCTCGTCGACGCCGTCGGGCTGCACGGACCCGTCGTCGACAGTCACGTGCAGCGGTGGGGCGGCGGGCTGCCGCAGTACACCGTCGGTCACCTGGACCGGGTGGCCCGGATCCGCTCCGCAGTCGCCGGCGTGCCCGGCCTCGCGGTGTGCGGCGCGGCGTACGACGGGGTCGGGATCCCGGCGACGGTCGGCTCCGCGCGGCGGGCCGTGCGGCAGGTGCTCGACCACCTCGCGGCAGCGGGCCGCGAAGGGGGACAATGACCCCATGACGTCCGCAGCTGATCCCGAAGTCCTCAACGCCACCATCCGCTACTCGATGTGGTCGGTGTTCCGGCTCCAGACGCGCTTCGGTGACGTCGCCGACCGCGCCAAGACCGTCGAGGAGGTCGAGGCGCTGATCGCGGGCTTCACCGAGTCGGACGTCGTCGTGCGCGGCCTGTACGACGTCTCGGGCCTGCGTGCCGACGCCGACGTGATGATCTGGTGGCACGCCCCCAGCGCCGACGCGCTCCAGGACGCCTACCACGCGTTCCGCCGGACCGATCTCGGTCAGCGGCTGGAGCCTGTGTGGTCGCAGGCAGGGCTGCACCGTCCCGCGGAGTTCAACCGCTCGCACACTCCGGCGTTCATGTCGGAGCCGGGCGGCAAGGCGTACCTCTGCGTCTACCCGTTCGTCCGGTCCTACGACTGGTACGTGCTGCCAGAGGAGGAGCGGCGCGCGATGCTGCGCGAGCACGGCATGATGGCGGCCGGGTACGCGGACGTCCGCGCGAACACCGTCTCGGCGTTCGCGCTCGGCGACTACGAGTGGCTGCTGGCGTTCGAGGCCGACGAGCTGCACCGCATCGTCGATCTCATGCGCGATCTCCGCGCGTCGAAGGCCCGCCTCCACGTCCGCGAGGAGATCCCCTTCTACACCGGCCGGCTGCGTACGGTCGCCGAGCTCGTCGACACCCTGCCCTGATTCACGACCACGCGGCGAGTCGCTCGTGGTGGGGTGGCGAGTCGCTCGTGGTGGGTGGCGAGTCGCTCGTGGTGGGTGGCGAGTCGTCCGGGGTGGTGGGCCGAGGGCACGCGCATGCGTACGGGGTGGCCGGCTGTTCGAGTACGCAGGCACCTCGGTCGCCGGCAGTGACTCGCGACTACGCCTCGAGTGACTCGCGAGCGTCAGGCGTCGGGCACGAGGCGCAGGCTGACGCCGTTGATGCAGTAGCGCTCGTCGGTCGGCGTCCCGAACCCCTCGCCCGAGAACACGTGACCGAGGTGCGACCCGCAGGTCGCGCAGCGTACCTCGACGCGGCGCATGCCGAGGGAGTTGTCCTCGAGCAGCTCCACCGCCTCACCGGCGAGCGGGGTGTAGAAGGCCGGCCAGCCGCAGTGTGCGTCGAACTTCGTCTCGCTGCGGAACAGCTCGGCCCCGCAAGCACGGCAGGCGTACACGCCCACGGTCTCGTCCGTCTCGTACGGGCTGCTGAACGCCCGCTCCGTGCCGGACTCGCGCAGGACGTGGAACTCCTGCGGCGTGAGCTCGGCGCGCCACTGCTCGTCGGTCTTGTCCACCTGGTAGCCCATGGATCCAGCCTACGGCGCAGGACCAGGGACGACCGGAGGCCAGGGCCCACCCGCACGATCCGCCTGGAGTCAGATCAGGGACGCGCCCTCGCCGGCGCCGGAGGACTGGGCGTCGAACGACTCGTGCTCGATCAGGTGCAGCGTCGGCACGTTGAGCTTGCGCTCTGCGCGGGACGCCCAGTCGACGTGGAAGAACTCGGAGATCGCGTGGGGCGAGGTGAGGATGATCGCCTCGGAGGCGTCGACCCGGGTCACGAGATCCGCCAGCGCGTTCACCGGGTCGTCGCGGGTGAGCTCGCTCTCGACGCTGCTGGCCTCCTTCGCTGCGGCCTGGACCAGCTCCGCCGACGCTGCCAGCGTCCGGCTGCCGTCGTCGACGACGGCATCGTCGATGTCGCTGATCGAGCGCGGGTCGGGCATCGCCATGTCGGGGCTGCCGAGCACGCCGAGCGACGTCGCCATCGTGGCGGCGGCGTCCTCGATCGGGAGCATGAGGTGGTAGACGACGGGGTCGTCGAGCCCTTCGTGCAGCGCCACGAGCTGGCGTGCGTCCAGCTCGGTGAACGCCTGCTCGAACAGGACGGCCACGTGGTACGCGGTTGACTCGCTCACGGCGCTTCCCCTCTCGGTCCGGGTGGGGACAGCGTATCGCTGCCTGCGCCGCACCGGACGCAGGTGGTCGCCGTACGCGGGCGCTGCGGTCTCAGACCGGGATCGGCACGAGATCGACGGCACCGACGGCGTACCGGGCGAGCACGACGCGTGCGATCTCCGGGTCGGATCCGAGCGGCTCGGAGACGGCCACAGCCCCGGCCTCGAGAGCCAGCTCGGCGGCACGCGACGGGAGGAACCCGGGTGCGAGGAACAGCGAACCGACCGCGATGTGGCGCTTTCCGTCCGCGCGGAGCTGGCGGACCGCCTCGCCGGTGGCCGGCGGTGTGGCCGACGCGAAGGCCGCGAGGACGGGGAGGTTGTGGTGCGCACCCCAGGCCCGAGCCGCGCGGGCGATCTGCGCGTTGGCGAGCGGGTCCGAGGAGCCGGCTGCGGCGAGCACGAGCCCGTCGAGCTCGGTGGCCCGTGCTTCCCGCAGCGCGGCGCGGAGCCGGGCGTCGAGGATCGGCAGGAAGCTGCGCTGGATCCCCAGCACGTCGGTCGCGAGGATCCGCAGGCCGGTGTGCCGGGCCCGCGCCGCGTCCAGGACCGCCGGGATGTCGACGCCGGCGTGGTACGCGTGGGTCAGCAGGAGCGGGACGACGACGATCTCGTCGTAGCCGTCGGCGACGAGGCGGTCGATCACGCTCGCCGGGTCGGGCTGCGCGAGCTCGAGATACGCGGTCTCCACCCGCAGGTCCGGCCGCATGCACGCGACCGAGTCCGTCAGTGCTGCGATCGTGGCGGCCGAGCGGGGGTCGCGGCTCCCGTGGGCGAGAGCGAGAAGGGCTGGCGCGGTCATGGTGCATGCCTCCTTCCAGGAGGTGGTTCGGGGTCGGACGTCGTCGTCACGACCTGGGGATGTCAGAGGTGGATGCCGCACTCGTTCTTGCCGGTGCCGGCCCAGCGGCCGGCTCGGGCGTCCTCGCCGTCGGCGACGCGGCGCGTGCACGGCCAGCACCCGATCGACGGGTAGCCGTCGTACTGGAGCGGGTTGACGAGCACGCCGTTCTCCGCGACGTAGCGGTCGACGTCGTCGGCGCTCCACCGCGCGAGCGGCGAGACCTTGACCTTCTGCTTGCTCGCGTCCCACCCCACGACCGGCGCGATCACACGGCTGTGGGTCTCCTCGCGCCGCAGGCCGGTGGCCCAGGCGTCGTAGCCGGACAGGGCGTCCTGGAGCGGCTTGACCTTGCGGAGGAAGCAGCAGCGGTCGGGGTCGCGGGCGAAGAGGTCCTTGCCCTCGGTGGCGTCCTGCTCGGCGACGCTCTGCTCGGGCGTCACCGTGATCAGGTTGACCGGCAGCGTCGCCTCGACGGCGTCGCGGGTGCCGATGGTCTCGGCGAAGTGGTAGCCGGTGTCGAGGAAGACGACGTCGATCCCGGGCGCCACCGTGCTGGCGAGGTGCGCGAGGACGGCGTCGCCCATCGACGACGTGATGCAGAAGCGCTCACCGAACTGCTCGAGCGCCCACTCGATGATCAGCTCGGCCGGGGCGAGCTCGAGGTCCGGTCCGGCGATCCGGGCGAGCTCCTCGAGCTCGGCGGCCGAACGGGTCGGGGGTGCGGTGGTGGTTCGGGTCGGCTGGCCGATGGCGGTCGCGGTCATGCGGGGTCACCTCCGGGGGAGATCAGTCCGAGGAACGAGAGCGAGAAGGCACGCATGCAGCCGCGGCACTCCCAGGCACCGTGCGACGCGGCGTGTGGACGGAGGTCCTCGTCGCCGCAGTACGGGCAGTAGAAGGGGGCTGCGCGTCCGCTCATCGCAGATCGTCCTCCTCGGCACGGGCGACCCAGGCGGCGAACGTCTCGCCGTCGGCCCGCTGGTCGAGGTAGGTCCGCACGATGCCCTCGACGTAGTCGGCGAGGCCGGCGGCGGTGACCTTGTGGGCGCGCAGCTTGCGGCCGAACCCGGCGGTGAGCCCGAGGGCTCCACCGAGGTGGACCTGGAAGCCTTCGACCTGCTCACCCTCGTGGGTGACGAGCTGGCCCTTGAGCCCGATGTCGGCGACCTGGATCCGCGCGCAGGAGTTCGGGCATCCGTTGAGGTTGACGGTGATCGGGACGTCGAGCTCGGGGATCCGGCGCTCCATCTCGGCGATCAGCCACTGCGCACGGTCCTTGGTGTCGACGATGGCGAGCTTGCAGAACTCGATCCCGGTGCAGGCCATCGTGTTCTGGCGCCATGCGGACGGCCGTGCCTCGAGCCCGAGCTCGGCGAGGGCCGCGACGAGAGGCTCCACCTGCTCCTGCTCGACGTCCAGGACGAGGAGCTTCTGCTGCGCGGTGGTGCGGATCCGGTCCGAGCCGTGCGCCTCGACGACGTCGGCGAGGCGGCTCAGGATCGTGCCGGTGACGCGGCCGACCGTCGGGGCGACGCCGACGTAGTAGCGGCCGTCGTTCTGGCGGTGGACTCCGACGTGGTCGCCGGGCGTGGCGGGGGCCGGCGCCTCGGGCCCGTCGACCAGCTTGCGCTTGAGGTACTCGTTCTCGAGCACGTCGCGGAACTTCTCGGGTCCCCAGTCCGCGATCAGGAACTTGATCCGGGCCCGGGTCCGCAGGCGGCGGTAGCCGTAGTCACGGAAGACGCCGGCGATCCCCGCCCAGACCTCGGGGACCTCCTCGAGGGGGACCCACGCGCCGAGGCGCTTGGCGAGCATCGGGTTGGTCGACAGTCCGCCACCGACCAGCAGGTCGAAACCGGGCCCGTGGTCGGGGTGGACGACGCCGGTGAACGCGATGTCGTTGATCTGCGGGACGACGTCGTGGCTCGGGTGCCCGCTGATCGCGGTCTTGAACTTGCGGGGAAGGTTCGAGAACGCGGGGCTGCCGATGTAGGTCCGCTCGATCTCCTCGACCGCCCAGGTCCCGTCGAGGATCTCGTCCTCGGCGATCCCGGCGACGGGGGAGCCGAGGATGACGCGCGGGCAGTCGCCGCAGGCCTCCTGGGTGGACAGCCCGACCGCCTCGAGGCGGCTCCAGATCTCCGGCATGTCCTCGACGCGGATCCAGTGGTACTGGACGTTCTGCCGGTCGGTCAGGTCGGCGGTGTCGCGCCCGAACTCGGTCGAGATCTCCGCGATGGTGCGCAGCTGGGCGACGGTGAGCTGGCCACCGTCGATGCGGACGCGGAGCATGAAGTACGAGTCCTCGAGCTCCTCCGGCTCCAGGGTCGCGGTCTTGCCGCCGTCGATCCCGGGCTTGCGCTGGGTGTAGAGACCCCACCAGCGGAACCGCCCGCGCAGGTCCTGCTTGTCGATCGAGTCGAAACCGCGGTGCGCGTAGATCGTCTCGATCCGGGCCCGGACGTTGAGCGCGTCGTCGTCCTTCTTGATCTGCTCGTTGCCGTTGAGCGGCTCGCGGTAGCCGAGGGCCCACTGGCCTTCGCCCTTCTTGCGGCGGGGGCGGGCGGCGCGCACGGGCGCGTCGGTGGTCGCAGTCATGTGACGTCCTGTCGAGGAGAGATGCTCGGGAGGGCTGGCGGTCGGGCGGCGCTCAGAGGCCGACCCTGGGAATCACGCGCAGCGACACATCATGCTGCGGACACGACCGAAGTCCACGTGGCGACGGGCCGCCAGATGGGTCGTGTGCGCGATGAGCATGACGCCAGTCTCCGGGGGAGAGGGCGCCCCGGGCAACCGCAGGTCTCAGAATATGGGACATGCGTCCGTATCGTGGGACGCCCGGATGCGGCCACGCCTGCGAGCGCGGGCCGGCGCGGACGGTGGTGTGACCGGAGCCACAGCGCCAGCCGGTCGCTCAGTCGTGGAAGTGCTCGGGCGTCGGCATCGTACGGGCGCCGCTGCCGACGTACTGGAAGTGCTGCCAGTCGGCGCTGCCGAGCCACCCGAAGCCGTGCCGCGCCATGATGCGCACGACCTGGTGCGAGCGGGACCGGTAGACGAAGGCGCGCGGACGGGTGCGGCTGTCCCAGTAGGCGTTCGGGACGAGGCCCCAGCCGGAGCGGTACGGGTTCTCCCACGTGTTCAGGTCGATGCTCCGACCCAGCGCGTGCGGGCTGCGCCGCCCCGGTGCGCCGACCACGGAGCGGCAGTTGAAGGCCGAGGAGTTCCCGGCGGCCATCGAGCGCATGTCGTTCGCGCCGTTCAGCCGACGCGACCAGCCGAACCGGTCGACGCGGTACATCGAGCGGATCGGGACCTTCGCGCGGTAGAGGTCCCGCAGAGCTCGACGGGTCTGCTTGGCGACGCCCGCGTGGACCACCATCACGCCGCGGCGGCGGTACCCGTCGTACGCGTAGTAGCTGGTCCGGACCAGGCGCAGGCTGGAGCGCGAAACGGGGCAGCCGCGGTGCCAGCTGCGGCCCTTCATCGACCGCCAGACCCGTCCCGGGATCGTCGAGACCGAGGCGTTCGCGCCGAGGACGTACGCGCGACGCTGACGCGGCAGCCGAACCCGTGGTCGCGGCGCGCCGCTCGGTCGGCGGAAGACCGTCCCGGGCGGTCGGTTGTCGACCCGCAGGGGCCCCGAGCGCCCGGCGAGCACGATCCGGGTGCCCCCGGCGCGCAACCGGTAGCGGAGGTCGCGACGGGGACGGGTGCGGACCGAGCCCGAGCCGGACCGGACCTTCACGGTCGTGACCCGGTGCCAGCGGGACTGGCCCGCGCGGCGACGTTCGAGGCGGACCCTGCCCGTGAGTGCGCGTCCGTCCTGGGTCCGCCACCGGGCGGTCAGGCGGATCCGGCGGCCGTCGACCACCGAGCTCGGGCCCCCGAGGCGCAGCCGGCTCTCGGCCCGGGCACCCGTGAGGGTGACGACGGTCTGGACGGTCTCGTCCGGGTGCGTCAGGCGTACCCGGAGGTCGTGGCGTCCACGGAGCACGCCCAGCCTGAAGGAGAACCGGCCGTCGTCCGACGGTCGCCTGCTGCTGACGACCACCCAGTCGCCGTCACGCCGACGGGCGACCGTGACGGTGCCCGCAGCCGGGTCGGGCAGGTCGACGACCTCCCCGCGCAGCGTCGCCGTCGTCCCGACGAAGGCGCGCTGGGGCAGGTCGACCTGGAGCCCCGGAGCCGCGTGGGCCGGGGACGAGGCGAGCAGCGATGCGATCAGGGTCAGGAGGACCAGCGCTGCCCCCCACGTACGACCGTGCACTTGCGTACCCCCTCCGCGCGGCATCGCCGACCAGCCTAAGCCCGGTCGGTCCACTCGGCCGCTCGACGATTCACCGCCCGGTGATCGAGGCGAACGGGTGCGCCTCCTCGAGCTCGAAGGCCAGCTCGAGGAGGGTGCGCTCGTCGCCGTGAGCAGCAGAGAAGTGCACGCCGACCGGCAGCCCCGAGCGGGTCTGCGCCAGCGGGAGCGACAGCCCGGGACCACCCGAGACGTTGTTCAGCGGCGTGAACCCGACGTACGAGCGCAGCCGTGAGAAGAGGGTCTCGAAGTCCTGGGTCGGTGAGAGGTAGCCGATCTTCGGGGTGACGTGCGTGAGGACCGGGGACAGGACGACGTCGTAGCGGGTGAAGAGCGCGCGGTACTGCTTCTCGACCCGTCGCAGCCGGAGCACCGTCGTCGGTGTCCGGGCGAACCCGCGGCGATACGCGGCCGCGAGACCGCGGGTCAGGTTGTCGGTGCGGGCGGCGTCGAAGTCGGGCGCGAGGCTACGCCGCCCGGTCGTCGACATCACCCACGCGAGCAGGCCCCAGTAGTGGGAGAAGTCGTCCGCGAACTGGCGGGTCACCGGCACCGGCATCTCCTCGACCCGGTGGCCGAGTCCGGAGAGCAGGTCCGCGGTCTGCTGCGTCGCGGCGGCGGTCTCGCGGTCGACCGGACCGGTCACGGAGTCCCGGACGACCGCGACCCGCAGCCGGGTCGGGCTCGGGCCGGTGACCTCGCGAACCGCCGGCAGGGCCGGGTTGCGGTACGTGCGTTCGGCGGCCGCGAGGAACCGCGCGGAGTCCCGGACGGTCCGGGTCACGACACCCTGCGCGACCAGCCGGACCGGCATCGCGCGGTCCATGGCGTCCGAGACCGTACGTCCGCGGGTGGGCTTCAGCCCGACCAGGCCGCACGCGGCAGCCGGGATCCGGATCGAGCCGCCACCGTCGTTCGCGTGGGCGATCGGGACCACCCCGGCGGCCACCAGCGCTGCCGACCCGCCGGACGAGGCGCCGGGGGAGTACGCGAGGTTCCACGGGTTGCGCACCGGAGGGCGGGTCATGAACTCGGTCGCGGCGCTGAACCCGAACTCCGGGAGCCGGGACTTCCCGAGGATCGTGACGCCGTGCTGGCGCCACGCCGCGACGAAGTCGCCGTCGCGTGGCGCCGTGCGGGGGGTGTACGCCTCCGAGCCGTGCCCGGTCGGCATCCCGGCGACGTCGGCGTTGTCCTTCGCGAACGTCGGCACGCCTGCGAACGGGCCCGATCCGACGGCGTCCGCCTCGGCCAGCGCACGCTCGGAGTCGAGGTGCTCGACGGCTTCGAGCTCTCGGACCGACTCGAGCCGCTCGAGGGCAGCCTCGACGGCCTCGCGCGGCTTGATCTGGTGGGTCGCGATCAGCTCGGCGAGCCCGGTGGCGTCGAGGTCCGCGAGGACGTCGTCGCGGAACGCGTGCAGGCGCGGGGACGGGGACATCGGCGGCTCCGTGGTCGAAGGCGGGACCCGGTGGTCCCGGGGGCTCGATCACACGGACCCTAGCAGCGGCGGTTACCGGTCGGTAGGGCCCTCACGTGCACGCCGGCCGGCCGGGCTCCTGGGGCTTCAGCGCAGGCTCTCCGGCGACAGGGATCCCGCGAGGACGGCCGCCTGGTAGGCGGTCAGCGGGACCTCCGGACCGCCTCGCTGGTCAGGGAACACGAGCATGAACTCGGGCTCCCCGGTCTCGGGGTCGACGCCGCGCAGGGTCAGGTAGACGTCCTCGCCGAAGGACTGGCAGCCCTCCTCGACCTCGTGCGGGATCGCGCAGAACCGCATGCAGGTCGGGAACGGCCACGACGGTCCGGGCGGTCGGGCAGCGGGGGCGGCGGCGCGCTTGCCGTGGTACGTGGTCCCGCGCGTGCTGGCGCCGGCGGGATCGTCTTCCATGGAGCCCAAGTTTGGCCCGATCCGGCCTCGGGGTCCAGCAGGAAGCACGGCGACGCGAGCGTGCGTCGCGCCCGCAACGCGGTCGCGGGCGCGACGTCGGGCGATCTACGGTGACGACGTGAGCACGCGGATGGGCGTGGCGGGGGTCGGCCTGGGCGCGGTCGCCGGCCTGGCGTGGGCCTGCGGGCTGCGGTCGTGGATGGAGGCGCTCGCCGGGCCCGAGAGCACGTTCACGTGGGCCACCGAGCTCGGCGTCCTCGTGCCGGCGGCCGCCGCCGGGGCACTTCTCGGGTACGCAGCCAGCCTGCGACTGGGAGGTCGGCCCCTGTCCCGGTGGCTGGTGCTGAGTCCGTTGGTGACCGCAGCGGTCCTGGTCGTCCCCGGCTACCTCGTCGACCTGCTCACCCGGGGTCTCGGCAGCGGTGCGCTGCTGGTCCCGATGATCGCGATGGCGACCGCGTACGCACTCGCGTCGGGCGGGCGACCATGGGCGCGTGCCCTCGCGGGCGCGCTGGGGGCCGCCGGATTCGTCGGGATCGCGGTGCTGCCCGCCTCGATGCAGCCGGGGCTCGGCGCCGGGACGCCGCAGGGGTTCTTCGTCATCGTCCAGGGACTCAGCCTGATAGCGGTGTTCAGCGCAGCCGCCGCCATCCCGTACGGCCCGACCCGCTCACGCCTGGGCGGCTCGGCGTGACGACCACCGGCGGCTGAGCACAAACCGGACGGAACGGACACCGTGGCGGTGCGACGATGACGGGGTGAGACCTGCAGCGCCGAGGGATCCGGCCCTGCCGTGACGACCACGACCGTCGTCCCGGAGGCCCCGCCAGCGCTCGCCGCGGAGCTCCTCGCCATGGACGCCGCGGCGTCTGCCGCGATCCCTGCCCGCACGGAGCGGAACCTGCTGGTCGCGACCTGGAACCTTCGCGCCTTCTCCGACCTCACGCCCAGGTGGGAGGCACGGTCGTCCGACACGCCCAAGCGCGACTGGCACGCGGTCGCCTGCATCGCCGCCGTGCTGTCGCACTTCGACGTGATCGCGATTCAGGAGGTCCGGCGCAACACGACGGCGCTGCGATTCCTGCTCGCGCGGCTCGGGCCTCGGTGGCACTTCCTCACCAGCGACGTGACGGAGGGGAGTGCCGGCAACGGCGAGCGGCTCACCTACCTCTACGACAGCACGCGCGTGGAGCCGTCGGGGCTCGTCGGGGAGATCGTGCTGCCCGCGGGCGTCGGGGACGACCCCGGCCGCCAGTTCGCGCGGACCCCGTACGCCGCATCGTTCCTGCGGGCGGATGTCGAGTTCATCCTGACCACCGTGCACGTCCTCTGGGGCGCCGACGCCGACGAGCGGCTGCCGGAGGTCGAAGCGGTCGCGCGCTGGATGCGGGACTGGGCCGACCGTCCCGACGACTGGAACAGCAACCTGCTCGTGCTGGGGGACTTCAACATCGACCGCCTGGACGACCCGCTGTACCGCGCCTTCGTCGCGACCGGGCTGTCCCCGCCACCGGAGCTGAACGGCGTGCCTCGGACGATCTTCGACAACGACAGGGCCCGGCACTTCTACGACCAGATCGCCTGGTTCTCCGCGCCCGACGGTCGCCCGCTGCTGAACGCGATGTCCTACACCGACCGCGGTGGGTCGTTCGACTTCCTCGGCCACGCCTTCGGCACCCTGAGCAAGAACCAGGTGTCGTGGCGGATCTCCGACCACTACCCGCTCTGGGTGGAGTTCGCGCTGTGACGTGACGCGGCGCCGTCGCTGAGATCACACACGCTGACGGTGCGCCGCGGAACTAGGCTCGGCGTCATGCACTCGGCAGCGCCGCGCGCGCCGGACGTGGAGCCGGCACAGGGCCGGTGGGCGCGAGACACCCTCGCGTCCCTCGCCGCGGTGCCCGGCGTACGGCGGGTGGGGCTGGCGCTGACCGACGGAGGCGGCCGCGAGCTGCTGTTCACGGCGAGCGACCGCGACGAGGCGGCGGACGGCCAGTGGTGCCTCATCGACGCGTACGACGAGGTCCCGCTCAACGCCGCGATCCGGTCCGGGGCGCCGGTCGTCGGGAGCCTGCAGGACCTGCGCGGCAGGTTCGGCACGTTCGTCGAGCGTCAGCGCGACGGGCTCACGGCCGCCCTGGCGGCCGTTCCGGTGGTCGGGTCCGGGCAGGTCCTGGGCGGCTACGTCCTCTTCTTCGACAGCGAGCAACGGTTCGGGCCGGGCCGGGTGCGCGCGCTCGCGGCGGTCGGCTGCGAGGTCGGAGCGGCGCTGCGTCGTCTCCAGCGCGAAGACGTCCGACCGGCCCCGGCCCTGACCGACGAACCCGTTCCACCGGGTGCGCGCGCCGTCGTCCACGAGCTCGCGCCCGAACCGGCCGCCGTCCCGCAGGCCCGCCGCTTCCTGCGAAGCACGCTGGCGTCGTGGGGTGTCGACGGCCGGGCGGGGGAGGCGGCCGAGCTCTGCCTGTCCGAGCTCGTCACGAACGTCGTGATGCACACCGGCTCCGGCTGCGGGGTCCGGGTGCTGCTGGACCGGGGCGTCCTGACCACCACGGTCCGCGACTGCGGCGCTTCGCGCCCGACGCCCGTCAGCCGGCCCGTCGACCCGCTCGGCGTCCACGGCCGGGGCCTCCAGATCGTGGAGGCACTCGCCGACCGGTGGGGCTCCGAGCTCGACGGCGTCGGCACGACGGTGTGGTTCGAGATCGAGCTCTGAACGTGCACGACCGCCCACGGAAGGCCGACGCCCGGTTAGCGTGAGACCGACGGAGGCCCGTCTGCGCGCACGAACGACAGAGGTCCCCGCCCGGCGGGAGTGCCGGACGGGGACCTCTGTGGTGATGCTGGTGGGCGATACTGGGTTTGAACCAGTGACCTCTTCCGTGTCAGGGAAGCGCGCTACCGCTGCGCCAATCGCCCTCAGGACCTCGCGGTCCCGCTGGAGCCTCGCGGTCCAGTCGAGGTGGAGACGGGATTTGAACCCGTGTAAACGGATTTGCAGTCCGTTGCCTCGCCTCTCGGCCACTCCACCGGACATCCTCGGATGCCTGAGAAGGGGCCATCAGACCCACTCCGAGCGGACGACGGGATTCGAACCCGCGACCCTCACCTTGGCAAGGTGATGCTCTACCACTGAGCCACGTCCGCGTGCTTCCGGGCTTCCCCGGCGGCGAAAGAAACATTAGCGGATGGCACGGACGCGTCCAAACAGGGGGGTCGGCCACGGCCGGGTACGGTGTCGCCATGCGCGCGTGGATCGACGGCAGAACGCTGGAATCGCCGGATGAACCGGCCCTGTCGGTGCTCGATCACGGTCTCGTCGTCGGGGACGGAGTCTTCGAGACGGTGAAGGTCGAAGAGGGTGTTCCCTTCGCTCTCGAGCGGCACCTGCTCCGGCTCGCACGCTCCGCGATCGGGCTCGGCCTCGACGCGCCGGACCTCGACGCCCTGCGGTCGGGAGTGGCTTCGTGCCTGGCTGGTCAGGATCTCGTCTTCGGGCGGATCCGGATCACGCTCACGTCCGGTCGGGGCCCGTTGGGGTCCCCTCGCGGCGGCGGCGCTCCGACCGCGATCGTCGTCGTCGAGCCGGCGACGCGGCCGGGCCCGACGACCTCGGTCGTGTCGGTGCCGTGGACCCGCAACGAGCGGGGCGCGCTGACCGGGCTCAAGACCACCTCGTACGCCGAGAACGCCGTGATGATCGAGTACGCCCGGGCACGTGGCGCCACCGAGGCGCTGATCCCGAACACCGCCGGGCTGCTGTGCGAGGGCACCGGCTCGAACGTCTTCTACGTGCTCGACGGCCAGCTCGTCACCCCCACCCTGGAGTCGGGCTGCCTCGCCGGTGTCACGCGGGCGTTGGTGCTCGAGTGGTGCCGCGACGAGGTCGACGTGGTCGAGCGCGACGAGCCGATCGAGGTGCTCCAGCGAGCGGAGGAGGTGTTCCTGGTCGGCACCACCCGCGACGTCCAGGCCGTGCACCGCGTCGACGAACGGGACCTGCCCGCGCCCGGACCGGTCACGAAGCTGGTCGCATCGATCTGGGCGCGCCAGGCTCCGCTCCACCCGGAGCCCTGACCGAGTTCCCCGCTGCTCCAGGCGTGAGGCGGTCCTCCCGCTGGACGCTGGTCGAGGCGCGAGGCGGTCCTCCCGCTGGACGCTGTTCGAGGCGCGAGCGGAGCGAGCGATCGAGAACCCTTCTGTCAGAGGCTTCTGCGATGCTGTACATATGTTCGAATCCGTGCCAGTGGAGCGCCTGTCCACCGTCGTCTCCGAGCTGTGCTCCCAGCCGATGGCACTCGCCGACGGGGAGCAGACCCGCGATCTCCTGCGCCGCGTCCGCGACGCGTCCGACCGGCTCGCCGGCCTCGAGGCCGCCGCGCTCGACCATCTCGACGAGACCGGGGCGTACGCCGAGGACGGCGCCTCGAGCGCCCTCGGCTGGGCGCGTCGGGAGCTGCGCCTGACCCCGGAGCAGCTGAAGATCCGCCGGTCCGCCGGGCGTACGATGCGGCGCCTGCCGGCGGTCGGTGATGCGCTGCGGTCCGGCCGGATCCGCCTGGATCACGTGCGCAAGTTCACCGCAGGTCTGACCCGGCTCGGGACCGCTGTGATGGACGAGGTCTGCGACGAGCTGCTGGACACGGCCTCCGACGCCGATCCGGCGACGCTCGGTGAGCGGATCGACGAGATCGAGCGTCAGCGCTACCCGGAGCGCCTCGACGACCGCTGGGCCACGGGCATGGAGAAGCACGACCTCACGCTGGCGAAGTGCGGCGACGGCTGGCACCTGGCGGGCTATCTCGACATCGCGACCGGTGCGCGGGTCGCCTCCTGGCTGAAGGCCGCCTCGGCGCCACGCGGTGAGGACGACGACCGGTCGCCTGCCCGGCGACGGGTGGACGCATTCGGGGATCTCGTCGCCGCCGCCCTCGCGCACGGGATGCCGACGGATCGCGGAGTCCGCCCTCAGATTCATGTCATGACCGACGCGCGGTGGCTGGCGGACCAGCTGGCGCACCGGGGCGACGCTCACCACGGCGGCGTCGGGCCGGTGCTCACGGGCTGGGGGCCGATCGGGCCGGGGCTGCTCGACTACCTGGCCTGTGATGCCGACAGGACGGACGTGCTGTTCGACGGGTTCACCGACGGGCCCACTCCGCAGGCGGACATCCTCAACGTCGGCCGGGCCCAGCGGCTCGCCACCCCGGCCCAGCGCGCGGCCGTGATCGCCCGGCAGCACGGCATCTGCGCCAACCCGGGCTGCGGCGGGACCTGCCTCGAGATCCACCACGCCGAGTGGTGGGAGCGCGACGGCGGCGCCACCGACCTCGACAACCTCCCCGGGGTGTGCCCGCGTTGCCACCAGCTCATCCACGCCGGACGCCTCGTCGTCACGGCGGACGGGCGTCGGGGCTTCGTCTTCACCCTCACGACCGGAAGGCAGCGCGGCCGCGCGCTCGAGGATCACCAGCTCCACGCCCGCAATCGCGCCTGGCTCGCCGCCGACTCGGCCCAGCGCCGCGAGGCCGCCTGAGACGCAGCCTGCCCGCCCCGACGCCGGACCGTACCGGCCACACCCGCCTGCGAGGAATCGCGGCGGCCCTCGGGATGCCCTCACGCGCTGCCCTCGGCGCGTCGACCCGGCGTTCGATCTCCCGACCCGCGTGCGCTAGTATCCGTGACGTCCTGATCGCAGGATGATGCGGGCGATTGGCGCAGTGGTAGCGCGCTTCGTTCACACCGAAGAGGTCACTGGTTCGAACCCAGTATCGCCCACCCGCACGATCAAGCCCCTGACCTGCACGTCGCAGGCAGGGGCTTCGTCGACCCGGCCCGGTGCGCGGAAACCATCACGGCGACCGACCCCCTCGCGTACGGTGTCGTCCGCCCCGCGACACCGCTCACGACGAACGGACCAGCGACACGATGACGACATCCCCTGATCGGTCGCGCAACCGCGGACAGCAGTCGACCTGGAGCGTCTGGCTCGGGTGGACGGTGTCGGCGGCACTCGCCGCCCTGGGGGCGGCCTCCGGCGGGCTCTCGGGCTTCCTGATCATGTCCGGGCTGGTCCTCCTGCTCGTCGCGCTCGTCGCCACCATCCGCGGTCGCGTCCGGTGGGCGCTTCTGCGCTCCCGGGTCGCGGGCGTGTCCGCACTGGCCGTGGCGCTCGCCGTGATCGTGGTCGGCGGTGCGGTCGCGGACACGGAACCGGCCGGCCGCATCGCTGCGTCGGAGACGTCGAGCGTCGCGGATGAACCCGCCCCGACCTCGTCGCCGTCCGACCCGTCCGCGGGGTCGCCGTCCCGGCAGCCAAGCGATCCCACCACCTCCGTGAGCCCGTCGACGCCGGGCGCTGACACCGCACTCGCACTCCTCGCGACCCTCCCGGTGAAGGGACGCGCACCCAAGACCGGCTACGACCGGGACCAGTTCGGACAGGCCTGGGCGGACGTCGACCGCAACGGGTGCGACACCCGCAACGACATCCTCCGGCGCGACCTGACCGAGCTCGTCGTGGAATCCGGGACGCACGGGTGCGTCGTCCTCACCGGCAGGCTCGACGGGCCGTACACCGGCGAGAGCATCGACTTCGTCCGCGGTGCCGCCACGTCGTCCGCCGTCCAGATCGACCACGTCGTGGCCCTGTCCGACGCATGGCAGAAGGGCGGGCAGCAGCTCCGGCTCGGCGCCCGGACGGCACTGGCGAACGACCCGCTGAACCTCCTCGCCGTCGACGGCCCGACGAACGCCTCGAAGGGCGACGGCGATGCCGCCACCTGGCTGCCACCGTCGAAGCACTTCCGGTGTGCGTACGTCGCGCGGCAGGTCGCGGTCAAGGCACGCTACGACCTGTGGGTCACCCGGGCGGAGCACGATGCCATCGAACGGGTCCTGACGGCTTGCCCTGACACCGTCGTCCCGACCTCCGAGCCCGTCCCGCTCGGCGGCGGCCGAACCGGCACCCCTGAGCCCACCTCCGGACCGACGCCGACCAGGAAGCCGACGAGGCGCGGCACCGGCTCGACCGACCCCCGCTTCGACACGTGCACGGCCGCGATCGACGCCGGGTACGGGCCGTACGTGCGCGGGAAGGACGCCGAGTACGGGTGGTACGACGACCGCGACGCCGACGGAACCGTCTGCGAGTGACGACGCATCCCGACCCTCGTTGCATCCGCCCGCGCGAGCACGTGATCGGCAGTAGCGTGTGAGGGCCGAGCCAGGAGCACCGATGACCTCTGCCAGCTTCCTTCCCGAGCCTCGCGAGTCAGAGGCCCTCGCGAGCGCGTACGAGGACGACCTGCGCTCGGACGGGTACGTGAACAACCTGACCCGGGTGTGGGGCTGGCGTCCCGATGTCCTCGCGGACTTCACCGAGGTGCGCGCGACCCTGCTCGCCGGCACGACGCTCGACGACCGCGAGATCGCTGTCGTCGTGGTGGCGACCGCGTCGGGTCTCGGCGACGCGTACTGCTCGCTCGCCTGGGGCGCCAACCTCGCAGCCCTCACCGACGACGAGACCGCCGCCGGCGTCCTCGCCGACGCACCCGGGATCCCCACGCTGTCGCCCCGTGAGCGCGCACTCGCCGACTGGGCGCGGCAGGTGGCGCGCGACCCGAACAGCACGACGGCCGAGGACGTCGAGGCCCTGCGCGCGGTCGGTCTGACGGACCGGGAGATCTTCGAGGCCACGAGTCTGGCGGCGTTCCGGCTCGCGTTCTCGACGGTCAACGACGCGCTCGGGGCGAGGCCGGACGCGGGGCTCGCCGCGCGCGTGCCCGATGCGGTCCGCGCGGCCGTGACCTACGGGCGTCCGGCGGCCGACGCGTGAGCTCGGGCCCACCGCGGTGAGGCGCGCGCTGCGCTGGGTGCTCGCGGTCGGCGTCGGCCTGGCCGTCGGCGTCGGCTCGGCTGCGCTCGTGCTGTCGGGCGCTCTCGTGGGGAGCAGCGAGACGAAGGTCGGTGCGTGGTCGATCAGCCTGGACCGGGGGAGCACCGAGGCGAACCCGTACGTCCGCTCGGCGACGGCGATCCAGGGGCTGCTCGCGCTGTCGCAGCGCGAGGCCGTCTACCTGGTCGCGCTCGGTGACGACGACGGGACCGACCTCGACGCGGCGTGCCGCTACGCGATCGCAGGCGCCGACCTGCCGGCGCGGTGGTGGTCGATCACGTTGTACGACGGGGCGTACCTCGCCGACAACGACGACGGACGGCCGTCGGTGGACGCGACCAGCCTCACGCGTGCCTCCGACGGGGCGTGGACCGCCGAGCTGGCCGCGACGGCACCGCCGGACGGCGACTGGCTCTCGATGGGGGAGGCGGACCGACCCAACCTCGTTCTGCGCCTGTACGAGCCGGAACCCTCCGTGCTCGACGACCCGACGACGGTGCCCGTGCCCACGATCACGCGAGTCGAGTGCGGCGACGCGCGATGACCGCCGAGCAGAGCCCCGGGCCGCGGCGCCGTTGGTGGGCACCGCTCGCGGTCGCCGTGGTGGTCGCCGTGATCGCCCACCTGGTGGTGGTGCTCGCCGCGCCGCGGGTCGTGATGGGCGTCGCCGAGCGCCGCATCGCCGAGAGCGCGGGCGGTCGCAACACCTGGCTGCACACCCCGCGCGTGACCCCGCGGAACCAGCAGGTGGTCCGGTCCTCGCCCGACCTCGCGTACTCCGCGTGCGTCTGGGACCTGTCCGACGGCCCCGTACGGGTGAGCGCGCCGGGCTGGGACGGCTACTACTCGCTCAGCATCTACGACGACCGCACCGATGTCGTCTTCGTCGACGGCGACCCGCACCCTGAGGTCACGGTGCTCCTGGCGACCACCGACCAGGAGGACCAGGCGCGGCGCGCGGCCGGTTCGGACGTCGAGGTCGTCGTCGTCCCGGCCCCGGACGGTGTCGCGCTGTTGCGCTACCTGGCGCCGACCGACGACGCGTTCGCCGACGCCGACCGCGTCCGGTCGTCGGCCGTCTGCGCGCCCGCGTGATGCGCGGCAAAAGGGGTGCGCGGCCCGAGCGAGCGAGCCGATAGCATCGAGGGCGATCCGTCCGCACCGAACCGAGGAGATCTTCGTGTCCGAGCTGAGAGTCGTCGTCGCCGGCCCCGAGTCGAAGGCCGAGCACACGGTGACGCCCGGGACGAAGGCGTGGGAGCTGTTCCCCGACGACCCGGCGGTGATCGCCGCGCGGGTCGACGGCGTGCTCAAGGACCTGTCGTACGAGCTCGGGCAGGGCGAGACCGTCGAGCCCGTCGCGATCGGCAGTCCTGACGGGCGCGACATCCTGCGGCACTCGACCGCGCACGTGATGGCGCAGGCGGTCCAGGAGCTGTTCCCCGACGCCAGGCTCGGGATCGGGCCTCCGGTCACCGACGGCTTCTACTACGACTTCGACGTCGAGCAGCCGTTCACGCCCGAGGACCTCGAGAAGATCGAGTCGCGGATGCGCAAGATCGTGAAGGCGAACCAGCGCTTCTCCCGTCGACCGATCGACGACGACGAGGCCCGCACCGAGCTCGCCCACGAGCCGTACAAGCTCGAGCTGATCGGGCTCAAGAGCTCGACCGGCTCCGACGGCGACGGCGCCGATCTGGATCAGGCCGCCGAGGGGGCGAGCGTCGAGGTCGGCGCCGGCGGTCTGACCATGTACGACAACCTCGGCCGTTCCGGCGACGTCGCGTGGACCGACCTGTGCCGGGGTCCGCACCTGCCGACCACCAAGCGCATCCCGGCCTTCAAGCTGATGCGCAGCGCGGCGGCCTACTGGCGCGGCAACGAGAAGAACAAGCAGCTCCAGCGGATCTACGGCACCGCATGGGAGTCCAAGGAGGCGCTCGACGCGTACCTCCACCGCCTCGAGGAGGCGCAGCGGCGCGACCACCGCCGGCTCGGCACCGAGCTCGACCTCTTCAGCTTCCCCGACGAGATCGGCTCCGGCCTGCCGGTGTTCCACCCCAAGGGCGGGGTGATCAAGCGTGAGATGGAGGACTACGTCCGCCGCCGGCACATCGAGGAGGGCTTCTCCTACGTCGGCAGCCCGCACATCACCAAGAGCCACCTGTTCGAGACCTCGGGCCACCTCCCGTACTACGCGGACACGATGTTCCCGCCGATGGAGCTCGAGAACGCCGAGTACTACCTCAAGGCGATGAACTGCCCGATGCACAACCTGATCTTCAGGTCGCGCGGGCGGTCGTACCGCGAGCTGCCGTTGCGGTTCTTCGAGTTCGGCACCGTCTACCGCTACGAGAAGTCCGGCGTGATCCACGGGCTGACCCGGGTCCGCGGCCTGACCCAGGACGACTCGCACTCGTACGTGACGCCGGAGCAGGCGCCGGACGAGATCAAGCACCTGCTGTCGTTCGTGCTCGGCCTGCTCCGGGACTTCGGGCTGGACGACTTCTACCTCGAGCTGTCGACGCGCGACCCCGACTCGGACAAGTTCATCGGCTCCGACGAGGAGTGGGAGAACGCCACCGCGGTGCTGCGCCAGGTCGCCACTGAGACCGGGCTCGAGCTGGTCCCGGACCCGGGCGGCGCCGCGTTCTACGGTCCGAAGATCTCGGTCCAGGCCCGCGACGCGATCGGGCGCACCTGGCAGATGTCGACGATCCAGTACGACTTCAACCAGCCGGCGCGGTTCGGCCTGGAGTACGTCGCCCCGGACGGGTCCCGTCAGCAGCCCGTGATGATCCACTCGGCCAAGTTCGGGTCCCTCGAGCGTTTCTTCGGCGTGCTCGTCGAGCACTACGCCGGCGCATTCCCTCCGTGGCTCGCCCCCGTCCAGGTCACCGCGATCCCGATCGCGGAGCGGCACGTCGACTACCTCACCGCCGTGGCGACCCGGCTGCGTGCCGCGGGGATCCGCGTCGAGGTCGACGACTCCGACGACCGGATGCAGAAGAAGATCCGCAACGCCCAGACCCAGAAGGTTCCGTTCATGCTGATCGCCGGCGACAACGACGTCGAGGCGGGGGCGGTGTCGTTCCGCTACCGCAGCGGGGACCAGGACAACGGGGTGGCCGCCGACGACGCGATCGCACGGATCGTGGACGCGGTCGCGAGCCGGGTCCAGGTATGACCGACGGGAGCGACGCGCGCCCCTGGGGACGCTCGGACCACGGGTTCGAGGACTTCGACCGGCTGTGGACGCCGCACCGGATGGCCTACGTCACCGAGGTCAACGGCGACGACGAGGACGACGACGGCTGCCCGTTCTGCACGATGCAGAGGAAGGGCGACGCCGAGACGCTGATCGTGGCGCGCGGTCGGCACGTGTTCGCCGTCCTGAACCTGCACCCGTACAACCCGGGCCACCTCATGGTCGTCACGAACCGTCACGTCGGCGAGCTGGAGGCGCTCACCGACGACGAGGCCCACGAGCTGACCGCGTTCACCCAGCAAGCCGTCCGGGTGATCAAGCAGGTCAGCGGGCCCGCCGCGTTCAACGTGGGCCTGAACCTCGGCGGTGTCGCCGGCGGGTCGCTGTCGGACCACCTGCACCAGCACGTCGTCCCGCGGTGGTCCGGTGACGTCAACTTCATCACGGTCGTCGGCGGTGCCAAGGTGCTGCCGCAGCTGCTCGCCGACACGCGCGACCTGCTCGCCAAGGCCTGGGACGAGGTGGCCTGATGCTCGAACGCTTCCGGGCGAGGTGGGCGCGGATCATGACGCCGGTCGCCGACTTCCTCCTGCGGCTCGGGATCAGCCCCGACGCCGTCACGTTCGTCGGCACGCTCGGTGTCTCGTTCGGCGCGCTGTGGTTCTTCCCGCGCGGCCAGTTCTTCGTCGGGGTCATGGTGGTGACCCTGTTCGTGTTCTCCGACATCGTCGACGGCCTGATGGCCCGCCGGTCCGGGCGGTCCAGCGCGTGGGGTGCGTTCCTCGACTCCACCCTCGATCGGGTCGGCGACGCGGCGGTCTTCGGCGGCCTCGTGCTCTGGTACGCCGGGGACGGCGACGACCTCCTGCTCATGGGCGTCGCGCTGTGGTGCCTGGTCGGCGGTCAGCTGACGTCGTACGTCCGCGCGCGTGCCGAGGCCCTGGGGATGGAGGCCAAGGGCGGCATCGCCGAGCGGTCGGACCGGCTGGTCGCGGTGCTGGTGATGACGGGCCTCTCGGGTCTGTTCGACCTGCCGGTGCTGCGCACGATCGTGCTGTGGGCGCTCGCCGTCGCGAGCACGATCACCGTGATCCAGCGGATCGTCATGGTCCGGCGCCAGGCGCTGGCCGACGCATGACCGTGGCCGACGCATGAGCCCCGTCGCGCTCGGCGACCTGGCCGCGTCCGTCCGGACCGAGGTCGAGGCGGCTGCGTACCGTACGGGCTGGGGGGTCGCGAACCGTCTGCCTCAGGCGATGGTGTCGAGCGCCCTGCGGACGACCGCCGACACCCTGACCCGGCGCGGCGGACGCGGGATCGACCAGCTCCGCGCCAATCTCGCGCGAGCGGCAGCGCCCGACGCCGACCTCGACGTCCTCACCCGGGACGCGATGCGCTCGTACCTGCGCTACTGGGGCGAGGTGTTCCGGCTCCCGCGGCTCGCGGCCGACGACATCGACGCCGCGATGGGCGTCGACGACATCGAGATCGCCTACGAAGCACAGGCGGCCGGACGCGGTCTGATCGCCGCGCTGCCGCACATGGGCAACTGGGACCTGATGGGCGCCTGGGCCTGCCTGCACGGACTGCCGCTGATGACGGTCGCGGAGCGGCTGCGACCGGAACGGCTGTACGACGAGTTCGTCGCGTTCCGCGAGGAGCTCGGGATGCAGGTGCTCCCGCTCACCGGAGGCGACCCGACGATGCCGGCGCTCGCCGAGCACCTGCGGGCGGGCGGGTTCGTGTGCCTGCTCGCCGACCGTGACCTGAGCCGCAGCGGCATCGAGGTCGAGCTCCTCGGCGAGTCCGCCCGGATGCCGGTCGGACCGGCGCTGCTGGCACAGCAGACCGGCGCGGTGCTGTTCGCCGCGACGTCGCACGACGAGGGCGAGCGGATGCGGATGGTGGTGCACGAGCCGGTCCCGCACCGTGCCGGACCCGACGGCCTGCGGGTCATGACACAGGACCTCGCCGACACGTTCAGCGCGCAGATCCGCGCGCACCCGGCCGACTGGCACATGCTCCAGCGTGTGTTCAGCGCTGACCGGACCCCGCTCTGAGAGGCTGGTCGGTGTGAAGGTCGGCATGGTGTGCCCGTACTCGTTCGACGTCCCGGGCGGGGTGCAGAACCACGTCCTCGACCTGAGCCGCACGCTCCGGGGGCTCGGCGTCGACGTGTCGGTGCTCGCGCCGGCGACGGTCGGGGTCGAGCTGCCCGACTGGGTCTCCGCCGCCGGGCGGGCACTCCCGGTCCGCTACAACGGCGCGGTCGCGCGGGTGTCGTTCGGTCCGGTCGCGATGGCGAAGACCCGCCGCTGGATGAGGGACGGGCGGTTCGACGTCGTGCACGTGCACGATCCCGCGACACCGAGCGTGTCGTTGATCGCCCTCAGCCTGGTCTCCGGCGTCGCCGTGGCGACGGTGCACACGTCGATCGGCCGGTCGCGCGCCCTGACCGCGACCGAGCCGCTGCTGCGGCCGGCGATGGAGAAGCTGAGCGCTCGGATCGCCGTGTCCCGCGAGGCTCGCCGCGTCGTGGCGCAGTACCAGGGCGGGGACGCCGTCGTGATCCCGAACGGCATCGATGTCGCCTCCTTCGGGCAGATCCCGCGGGCGAGCGGTGGGGAGAAGCCGACCGTGCTCTTCCTCGGGCGGTTCGAGGAGCCCCGCAAGGGGTTCGGGGTGCTGCTGGACGCGCTCCCCGCGGTGCTGGACCGGATCGGGGACGTGCGGGTCCTCGTCGCGGGCGCCGGCGACGTCCGGGCCGGCACCGCACTGGTCCCCGCGAGCCTGCGCGACCACGTCGAGGTCCTGGGAAGGGTGGACGACGCCGTACGCGCCCGGCTGCTCGCCGAGGCGGACGTCTACGTCGCGCCCAACACCGGCGGCGAGAGCTTCGGGATCGTGCTGATCGAGGCGATGGCCGCGGGTGCTCCCGTCGTGGCCTCCGACATCCCTGCGTTCGCCGACGTGCTCGACGACGGCCGCCTCGGCGCGATGTTCGCCAACGGCGATCCGGAGTCGCTCGCGAAGGTGCTCGGGGAGGCGCTGCTCGATCCCGCGCGTGACGCGCGTGCGGCGCTGGCCCGTACGGCCGTGCGGCGCTACGACTGGAGCGTGGTCGCGCCGGAGGTGGTGCGGGTCTACGAGACGGTGCTGGGAGGGAGCGCGTGAGCACGCTCGAGTGGGTCCTGGTCGTCGGGGCCGTGATCGCCGCGATCACGGTCGCGTTGTCGACGACGGCGGGCCGGCTGGACCGTCTGCACATCCGGCTGGCGACGGCGCAGGCGTCCCTCGACCGCCAGCTGCTCGAGCGCTCGACGCTGTTGAAGGAGCTGGCCACGAGCGGGTTGCTCGACCCGGCGAGCGCGCTCGTCGCGGTCGAGGCTGCGGACGCAGCGCGGGCGTCGCGGGGGACGGCGATGCAGGCGGAGCGCGAGAGTGACCTGAGCGAGGTGATCCGGACGATCTTCGGCGAGGCGGCCGATGTCGACCGGCTCTGGCGCGACGCCGACGAGACCCAGCGTGAGGTGCTGGCCGACTTCGGCGACGCGGCCGACCGGGTGCGGCTCGCGCACCACTTCCACGAGGACCTCGTCGCCCGGACGGTGCGGATGCGCAGCCAGCCGGTGGTGCGGTGGGGCCACCTCGCCGGGCATGCACCGTGGCCACGGCGGATCGACCTCGATGACGCCCCACCGCCCGGCCTGGTCGCGCACGAGCGTCCGCCCTCCGGGCACGAGCCGGGCGTCGGAGGGGCGGACGTACGATGAAGGCGTCCGTTTCGACCACACCGAGGTGACCGAATGACCGACCAGACCCTTCCGCCCGCGGACCACGCGACGACCCCGGCCTCGCAGACCGGGACCGCGCGGGTCAAGCGCGGCATGGCCGAGATGCTCAAGGGCGGCGTGATCATGGACGTGGTCACGGCCGAGCAGGCCAAGATCGCCGAGGATGCCGGTGCGGTCGCGGTCATGGCGCTGGAGCGGGTTCCGGCCGACATCCGGGCCCAGGGCGGTGTGGCTCGGATGAGCGACCCGGACCTGATCGATGGCATCGTCTCGTCGGTCTCGATCCCGGTGATGGCGAAGGCGCGGATCGGTCAGTTCGTCGAGGCGCAGGTCCTGCAGTCGCTCGGCGTGGACTACATCGACGAGTCCGAGGTGCTGACGCCCGCCGACTACACCCACCACATCGACAAGTGGGGTTTCACCGTGCCCTTCGTGTGCGGCGCGACCAACCTGGGCGAGGCGCTGCGCCGCCTGACCGAGGGGGCGGCGATGATCCGCTCCAAGGGCGAGGCCGGCACCGGTGACGTCTCGAACGCGACGACCCACATGCGCTCGATCCGGGCGGAGATCCGCCGGCTCCAGAGCCTCGCGCCCGACGAGCTGTACGTCGCCGCGAAGGAGCTCCAGGCCCCGTACGAGCTGGTCCGCGAGGTGGCCGAGGCCGGCCGCCTCCCCGTGGTGCTGTTCACCGCGGGTGGCATCGCGACGCCGGCCGACGCGGCGATGATGATGCAGCTCGGCGCCGAGGGCGTGTTCGTGGGGTCGGGCATCTTCAAGTCCGGCAACCCGGCCGAGCGCGCTGCGGCGATCGTCAAGGCGACGACGTTCTACGACGACCCCGACGTGATCGCGAAGGTCTCGCGGGGCCTCGGCGAGGCCATGGTCGGCATCAACGTCGAGGACGTCCCCGAGCCGCACCGGCTCGCCGAGCGCGGCTGGTGAGCCTCGGTGCCGTTCTTCTCGGCGCCGAAGCTGTCGGCTGACGACGCGCTGAGGTCGTACGCCCGGGTGCTGGTGCGCTCCGGTCTGCTCGGTCCGGACGCGTGCGTCGCCGAGGTCGCGGAGGCGGCCCACGAGGACGCCGGTCGCGACGACGCCGAGGAGGTGGCCCGCGGTCTCGTGGCCTCCGAGCGCGCGGCGCTCGCCGCGGACGTGGCGTCCTGGCCTGCGCGGACCGACTACGACGCGCTCGTCGAGGCGTTCGAGGTGCTCGAGTCCGACGGTGTTCGCGTCCTCGTCGGGGTCGACGACCACTGGGCCGCGGCAGCGGTCGTACGGTCCGGGGAGTCCGGGCTGGAGGGCGTGGTGTGGTTCACCCCGCCGGACGTCTGGCACGCGGTCGAGCACGGCATGCTGGAGGTGAACGCCTGGCATCCCGACGGCGCGAACGTCGCCGACGGCGACCCGCTGTGCGTGCGGGTGATCGAGGCGATCGCGTCCGCCGGCCTCGCGGCGCGCTTCGACGAGGGCCGGATCGAGGTCGCGGCGTCCTGGCGGCGCCGGGTGGGGGAGTGAGCGCGCCGCGGATCGGCGTGCTGGCGCTGCAGGGCGACGTGCGCGAGCATCTGCGGATGCTGACCGACGCCGGTGCGGAGCCGTTCGGGCTGCGCCGACCGGCGGAGGTGGAACGCTGCGACGGGCTGCTGATCCCCGGTGGGGAGTCGACGACGATCGACAAGCTGTCGCGGATCTTCGAGGTCCGCGACCCGATCCGTGCCCGGCTCGCCGAGGGGATGCCGGCCTTCGGCACGTGCGCGGGCATGATCATGCTGGCCGACCGGATCCGCGGCGGTCTGCCGGACCAGCAGACCTTCGGCGGGCTCGACGTGACCGTGCGGCGCAACGCGTTCGGCAGGCAGGTGGACTCGTTCGAGACGGAGCTGGACGTGGCGGGCCTGGCGGCGCCGATGCACGCGGTCTTCATCCGGGCCCCCTGGGTGGACGAGGTCGGCGAGGGCGTCGAGGTCCTGGCCTCGGTCGACGCCGGCCCGGCGGGGCAGCACCCGGTCGTCGTACGGCAGGGTGCGGTGCTGGCGTCGTCGTTCCACCCGGAGTTCGGCGGGGACGACCGGCTCCACCGGATGTTCGTCGACACGGTGCGGGCCGGATAGGATCGTAGGCGGCCGTGAGGACGGCCGAGCCAGTTCGAGGACGAGGGATAGGTGGGTGTCGTGTCCGGTCACTCCAAGTGGGCGACGACCAAGCACAAGAAGGCCGCCATCGATGCCAAGCGCGGCAAGCTGTTCGCCAAGCTGATCAAGAACATCGAGGTCGCTGCGCGCACCGGAGGTCCCGACCCCGACGGCAACCCGACGCTGTACGACGCGATCCAGAAGGCGAAGAAGCAGTCGGTCCCGAACGACAACATCGACCGCGCCGTCAAGCGCGGCGGCGGTCTCGACGCCGACGCCGTCGACTACCAGACGATCATGTACGAGGGGTACGCCCCCGGCGGCGTCGCGATCCTGATCGAGTGCCTCACCGACAACAAGAACCGTGCGGCCATGGAGGTGCGCACCGCGATGACCCGCAACGGCGGCTCGATGGCCGACCCGGGCTCGGTGTCGTACATGTTCCACCGGAAGGGCGTGGTGATCGTCCCGGCGGACCAGGGTGACCGCACGCTGACCGAGGACGACGTGCTCGAGCCGGTCCTCGACGCCGGGGCCGAGGACGTCAACGACCTGGACGGGTCGTTCGAGGTCGTCAGCGAGCCGGGCGACGTGGTCGCGGTGCGGACCGCGTTGCAGGACGCGGGCCTCGACTACGACTCGGCGGAGGTGTCCTTCGTGCCGTCGATGACGGTGGAGGTCGACGCCGACGGCGCGGGCAAGGTCGTCCGGCTGATCGACGCGCTCGAGGACTCCGACGACGTCCAGAACGTCTTCACCAACTTCGACGCCTCCGACGAGGTCATGGCGCAGGTCGGCTGACGGCCGTCTGCGCCGCGCATGCTTGCGCGGCATCGTGGGTACGTCAGTCCTGACATCCCGCGGACCGAGGAGATGAGTCGCATGGCCGCCGACGACAAGATGAAGAACACCGCCGAGGACCTCGAGGGCAAGGCGAAGGAGGCCGCGGGCAAGGCCCGGGGCGACGAGCAGCAGGAGAACGAGGGCAAGGGCCAGCAGGCCAAGGCCGACCTCAAGAAGGCCGCCGAGAACGTCAAGGACGCCTTCAAGAAGTGATCCGAGGGGCCGCGCCGGTCCTGCTCGATCCGAGCGGGGCCGGCGCGGCGCGTCGCAGCCGAACCGCCGGCCGGTCGCGATAGCGTGTCGAACACGTGTTCGCTGTCGCGGGAGGTTCGATGCGTGTCCTCGGGGTCGACCCGGGCCTGACCCGGTGCGGCATCGGCGTGGTCGAGGGTCGGGTGGGGGCCGCGTTGAGCGCGGTCGCGGTCGAGGTCGTCCGCACCCCGGCGAGCGACGAGGTCGCTCAGCGGCTGCTCGCGATCGAGGTCGCGCTGTCCGACGCACTGGTCCGCTACGAGCCCGACGTCGTCGCCGTCGAGCGCGTCTTCTCCCAGAACAACGTGTCCACCGTGATGGGGACCGCTCAGGCCAGCGGGATCGCGATGGTCGCGGCCGCGCGGCGCGGCCTCCCGGTCGCGCTGCACACGCCGAGCGAGGTCAAGGCCGCGGTCACCGGCAACGGTCGGGCCGACAAGGCCCAGGTCACCGCCATGGTGACGCGGCTGCTCGCCCTCGAGACCGCTCCGCGGCCGGCTGACGCCGCCGACGCGCTGGCGCTGGCGATCTGTCACGTCTGGCGCGGCACCTCGACCGGCCGGCTCGAGGCTGCCGCGGCCGCCCAGCGCCGTACGGCCGGTCCCGTCCGTACGGCCGCCGAGCCGCTCCGTTCACGACTGCCCGGGAGGTACGCCCGATGATCGCCCACGTCCGCGGCACCGTCGCCGCGACCACGCTCGACTCCGCCGTGATCGACGTCGGCGGGGTCGGCATGCTCGTCCGCTGCACTCCCGGCACCCTGGCCGGTCTGCGCGACGGCCGCGAGGCCCAGGTGTCGACCAGCCTGGTGGTGCGCGAGGACTCCATGACCTTGTACGGCTTCGCCGACGACGACGAGCGCGACACCTTCGAGCTGGCGCAGACCGCCAGCGGTGTCGGCCCGAAGGTCGCGCAGGCGATCGTCGCGGTCCTCGGGGCCGACGGGCTCCGGCGGGCGGTGGCGTCGGAGGACGTGACCGCCCTGACGAAGGTGCCGGGGATCGGCCGCAAGGGCGCTCAGCGGATCGTGCTCGAGCTCAAGGATCGCGTCGCGGCGGTCGTGCCGGGCGAGTCCGCGAGCGTCGCGGCCGGGGGAGCGGGCCCCGTCGCCGGCGGCGGCGACGCCGCCGACTGGCGCCCGCAGGTCCACGCGGCCCTCGTCGGCCTGGGCTGGTCCGCGCGCGAGGCCGAGAGCGCGGTCGTCGCGGTGGTCGACGTCGCGGCCGCCCAGTACGAGTCCGACGGCGCTGCCGACGTCTCCGAGCTGCTGCGTGCCGCGCTGCGCACGCTCTCGAGAGCCTGAGCCGGGGGAGCGGCATGGACGATCGTGACCTGGAGACCCGAGAGGCTGCCGAGCTCGAGGCGCGGCTCGTCGGCCCCGACGCCGACGGCGACGAGCGGGCGTACGAGGCGGCGCTGCGGCCGAAGACCCTGGACGAGCTGATCGGGCAGGAGCGGGTCCGCGAGCAGCTCTCGCTGGTGCTGACGGCCGCGAAGGGTCGGGGCCGCACACCCGACCACGTCCTGCTGTCCGGTCCGCCGGGCCTGGGCAAGACCACGCTCGCGATGATCATCGCGAGCGAGATGGGCACGTCGCTGCGCCTGACGAGTGGTCCGGCGATCCAGCACGCCGGTGACCTGGCCGCGATCCTGTCCGGGATCAACGAGGGCGACGTCCTGTTCGTCGACGAGATCCACCGGATGTCCCGGCCCGCCGAGGAGCTCCTCTACATGGCGATGGAGGACTTCCGCGTCGACGTGGTGATCGGCAAGGGGCCGGGCGCCACCGCGATCCCGCTGCAGATCCCGACGTTCACCCTGGTCGGGGCGACGACCCGCGCCGGCCTGCTGCCCGGGCCGTTGCGGGACCGCTTCGGGTTCACGGCGCAGCTGGAGTACTACGAGTCGGCCGAGCTGCACCGGATCGTGGACCGCTCGGCGGCGCTGCTGGGGGTCGACGTCACCCGCGACGGTGGGATGGAGATCGCCTCGCGGTCCCGTGGGACGCCGCGGATCGCCAACCGCCTGCTCCGTCGGGTCCGCGACTACGCCGAGGTCCGCGGCGACGGGACGGTCGACCTCGACGTCGCGCACCGTGCGCTCGAGCTGTACGAGGTGGACCGGATCGGGCTCGACCGGCTCGACCGCTCCGTCCTGGAGGCGTTGTGCCGGCACTTCGGCGGTGGCCCGGTCGGGATCTCGACCCTCGCCGTCGCGGTGGCCGAGGAGCGGGAGACCGTCGAGGAGGTCGCGGAGCCGTTCCTGGTCCGTCGAGGGTTCCTCGCTCGGACCCCGCGGGGCCGGATCGCCACCGCGGCCGCGTGGGAGCACCTCGGGCTCCGCCCGCCGGAGGGATCCGGCCCGGAGCCGTTGCCGATCGACTGAGCGCCGGGGCGGCGCGCGGCATCGCGTACGGCGACCGTCGGCAGTCCGACCTGCACCGATGGACCTGCACCGATGGACGTCGTCCAGGGTCTCCTCGCTAGACTTGTGCGGGTTCTCTCACCCAACCCCCTGGAGTCATCGTGGAGCTCGGTGCCCTGCTGCCGCTGATCCTGCTCGCCGGCGTTTTCTACTTCCTCATCATCCGACCGCAGAGCAAGCGGCGCCGCGAGTTCGTCGACATGCAGAGCCGCGTCGAGCTCGGCGCCGAGGTGATGCTGACCAGCGGCATCTTCGGCACAGTGACGGGGCTCGATGAGGACTCGATGGAGCTGACGATCGCGCCCGGCGTCGAGATCCGGGTGCACCGCAACGTCGTCGCGAAGATCCTGACCCCGACGTCGGGCGGCGCCGACGATCCCCGCCTCGACGACCCGGCGTCCTCCGACGACGACGCGCCGTCCGACAAGCGGGAGGAGAACGGGGCGTGACCCCCGCTCTCGACGACGTCCTGGACCGCCTGGTCCGCGACGTCGAGGACTGGCCCGAGCCGGGCGTGCTCTTCCGCGACGTCACGCCTCTCCTGGCGGATCCGCCGGCGCTGCGCGTCACGGTGGAGCGGTTGACGGAGCTGTCCTCCGAGCTGGCCGACGGTCCGGTGGACAAGGTGGTCGGCATCGAGGCCCGCGGCTTCATCCTGGCGGTGCCGGTGGCGCTCGCGCTGGGGGCCGGATTCGTCCCGGCACGCAAGGCCGGCAAGCTCCCCGCGACCACGCACCAGGTCTCCTACGACCTCGAGTACGGGTCCGCGACCCTCGAGATGCACACCGACGCCCTGGTTCCGGGGGAGCGGGTCGTGGTCCTCGACGACGTGCTCGCGACCGGCGGGACGATGGCGGCGGTCGACGAGCTCGTCGCCGCCACGGGCGCGGAGGTCGTCGGCAACGTCACGATGCTCGAGATCGGCCCGCTCGGGGGACGCAGCCGGCTTCCTGTCGGCCGTTTCGGCACCCTGCGTACGTACTGACCGGTGCGCGCGCCGCGCGCAGCACCTGGGGAGAGTGAGCGACATGAGTCCCGAGACCACGCGCCTGATCGCGCTCGTGCTGGCGATCGCGTTGGTGCTCGCGGGGGGCGCCACACTGTTCGGTGTGCTGTTCGGCTGACGTTGGGGACAACGCCGCGCGGGCTTGCGCTCCGGCCTAGGATGGCGGCCTACGATGGAGGGGGAGGTGCCGGTGGCTGATCGCGCTCGAACCGAGTCCGGACCGCGCAAGGAGTCCGTCCCGACCCCGGCGCGCGTGCGTTCCCGCCTGGCCCGGCTCGGCGGTGGCCGTGGAGGCTCGGACACCCCTGTCGTGCTCGACCCCCTGGTGCGGATCATCCGGACCAACCACCCCAAGGTCGACACCGGGGTCATCGTGCGGGCGTACAAGACGGCGGCCCGCCTGCACCGCGGTCAGAAGCGCAAGAGCGGCGACCCGTACATCACGCACCCCTTGGCCGTCGCGACGATCCTCGCCGAGCTCGGCATGACGCCCCCGACGATCGTCGCGGCGCTGCTGCACGACACGGTGGAGGACACCGCCTACACCCTCGACGAGGTCACGAAGGAGTTCGGCGAGGAGGTCGCGACGCTCGTCGACGGCGTGACGAAGCTGGACAAGGTGCGCTACGGCGAGAACGCCGAGGCCGAGACCATCCGCAAGATGATCGTCGCGATGAGCCGCGACATCCGGGTGCTGATCATCAAGCTCGCCGACCGCCTGCACAACATGCGGACGCTGCGCTACCTGCGCCAGGACAAGCAGGAGAAGAAGGCGCGCGAGACGATCGAGATCTATGCCCCGCTGGCTCACCGGCTCGGCATGAACACCATCAAGTGGGAGCTCGAGGACCTCTCGTTCTCGACGCTCCACCCGAAGGTCTACGACGAGATCGTTCGCCTGGTCGCTGATCGCGCACCGTCACGCGAGGACTTCCTCTCGAAGGTGATCACCCAGGTCAACGAGGACCTCAAGACCTCGAAGATCAAGGCGACCGTGACCGGTCGCCCGAAGCACTACTACTCGATCTACCAGAAGATGATCGTGCGTGGCCGCGACTTCGCCGACATCTACGACCTGGTCGGGATCCGCATCCTCGTCGACAGCGTGTCGGAGTGCTACGCGGTCCTCGGCGTGCTGCACGCTCGCTGGAACCCGGTGCCGGGTCGGTTCAAGGACTACGTCGCGATGCCGAAGTTCAACATGTACCAGTCGCTGCACACGACCGTGATCGGCCCGGAGGGCAAGGCGGTCGAGCTGCAGATCCGGACGTACTCCATGCACCGTCGCGCCGAGTACGGCGTCGCCGCGCACTGGAAGTACAAGGAGGACGGGTCCGGCGGGTCGGGCTCCGGGTCGGGCTCCGGCGACATGGCGTGGGTCCGCCAGCTGATCGAGTGGCAGCGCGAGAACGAGGAGTCCCAGGACTTCCTCGAGAGCCTCCGGTTCGACCTCTCCGACCAGGTCTACGTGTACACCCCGCGCGGCGACGTGATCGGGCTGCCGGCCGGGTCGACGCCGATCGACTTCGCCTACGCCGTGCACACCGAGGTCGGCCACGCGACCATCGGCGCCCGGGTCAACGGTCGGCTGGTCTCGCTCGAGTCGGCCCTCGACAACGGCGACGTGGTGGAGATCTTCACGTCGAAGGCGCCCGGCGCCGGGCCCTCCCGCGACTGGCTGGAGTTCGTCAAGAGTCCCCGCGCCCGCAACAAGATCAAGCAGTGGTTCACCAAGGAGCGTCGCGACGAGGCGATCGAGCAGGGCAAGGACGCGATCTCACGTCAGATGCGCAAGGAGGGGCTGCCGCTCCAGCGGCTGCTCAAGCACGACACCCTGGCGACGGTGGCGAAGGACCTGCACCTGAGCGACGTCTCCGCGTTGTACGCCGCGGTCGGCGAGGGGCGCGTCGGCCCGCAGAACGTCGTCGAGCGCGTGCTCGCCCTCCTCGGGGGTGAGGAGGGCGCCAGCGAGGACCTCGCCGAGGCCGTGATGGTCCCCGACGAGGTGCACCGTCGCCGCGTCCGGCGTGGTGATGCGGGCGTGACCGTCAAGGGGATGGACGGCTCGGTCCAGATCAAGCTCGCCCGGTGCTGCACCCCGGTCCCCGGCGACGACATCATCGGGTTCGTGACCCGGACGCAGGGGATCTCCGTCCACCGCAAGGCCTGCACCAACGCGAAGGACCTCCTGAAGGACACCGGCCGGCTGGTCGACGTCGAG
Source organism: Mumia flava (assembly GCF_002797495.1). Taxonomy (NCBI): domain Bacteria; kingdom Bacillati; phylum Actinomycetota; class Actinomycetes; order Propionibacteriales; family Nocardioidaceae; genus Mumia; species Mumia flava. The sequence continues at coordinate 74,171 of NZ_PGEZ01000001.1, read as the reverse complement.
TGGGCGCCGAGCGCGTCGTCGATGTTCCTCGTCGCGATCCAGGTCGAGGCGCTGGACCGCTCGCGCCTGCTCTCGGACCTCACCCGGGTCCTGTCCGACCAGCACGTCAACATCCTGTCGGCGGCCGTCTCGACCGGCCGCGACCGGGTCGCGAAGTCCACCTTCACGTTCGAGATGGGTGACCCCACGCATCTCGGTCACGTGCTCAAGGCGGTTCGCACGGTCGAGGGTGTCTTCGACGTCTACCGCGTGAACCAGTAGCCCGCGAGTCGCCCGTGGCGGGCTCGCGAGTCGCGGGTGGTGTGGTCCCGAGTCACCACTGGCGGGGCATGGTCGCGATTCCGAGCAGTTCGCCGATCTCGCGCTCGAATGCGTCGTCCTTCCCGAAGACCGTCTCCCGCGTCCCGACCACGAATCGCCAGCCGTATCGACGCGCGAAGTACTCCCGGCGAACGGCGTCGTGATCCCGGTCCGACTCGGTCGTGTGGAACTCTCGCCCGTCGTACTCCGCAGCGACGAGATGCTGACGGTATCCGAGGTCGAAGTACCGATCGTTCCCGTACTCGTCCACCACCGGGATCTGCGTACACGGTCGTGGCAGACCGGCGTCGATCATCCGGAGGCGCGTCCAGGATTCACCGGGTGACTCCGCTCCCGGGTCGGCATACGCCACGAGCTCCCGTGCTTTCGGTGCCCCGGGGAATCCCCTGAGCGAGCGGACGTACTCGTCGAGCTCGGCCAGGCCGACGAGCTCCGCCCGGACCATGCCATCGACCGCGGCGAGGGCGTACGGGCGCCACAGCCGGCGTGCGAGATCACCGGTCGTGCGCAGGGGGCTCGTCACCAGCAAGCCGTCGACCTCGACGACCTCCTCGGGTGCGAGGCGGGCTTGGCGACACCGGACGCCGGGAGCGCGGACGCGACTGGATCCGTGAGGCACGAGGAGGGACGGTGTCAGGAGGTGGCGCTCGCTGGGCTTGAACGTGTCGACTCCGAAGAGCCATGAGGCGAAGCAGTCGCTGACGACCGCATGCGGGGGCGTCACGAGGTGTGCCGCGACGAGCCGGAGTCCACGCGTGTCCGGAACCCGGGCATCGACGTAGACGGACTTGAATATCTGGCGGAACTGCCCTTCGTCGAGTGCTTTTCTGAAGGCGTGCCGCGTCAGGCCGAGGTCGTTGGGCACGCTCGAGACGAACGGGCGTCCCTCGTTCAGGTAGGAATCCACCCGCTCATCACAGCGGAGTTCGCCGTACCGCCGCGTCGGCTATCCACAGACCCGCCATGGGCGACTCGCGACCCCGCCAAGGGCGACTCGCGAGCGGGCCATGGGCGACTCGCGACCCCGCCTTGGGCGACTCGCGAGCGGGCCGTCAGGAGAGGTCGTCGAGCGAGCGTCGGGCCTGGTCGAGCCAGAGCCTGCGTGCCTCGACGGACTCGCGCAGGTCCTTCGCCTTGCGCTCGTTGCCCGACGCCTCCGCCTTGGCGAGCTGAGCCTCGAGGTCGGCGATGGCCTTCTCCAGCTTGGAGACGGTGTCGTCGACACGCGCGACCTTCTCGGGGTCGGTGCGCTGCCACTCCTGGTCGGCGGCGTCGGAGATCGCACGCTCCACGGCACGCAGCCGTCCCTCGAACTCCTTGACCTGGCCGCGCGGAACCTTCCCCGCGGCCTCCCAGCGCTCGGTGATCCCGCGCCACGCGGCCCGCGCCGCCTCGAGGTCGGTGATCGGCAGGAGCGCCTCGGCCTCGGTGAGGATCTCCGCCTTGACGACGGCGTTGGCGGCGTACTCGGCGTCGAGCGCGGCATTGGCCTCGTCCCGCGCGCCGAAGAACGTGTCCTGCGCGCCCCGGAACCGCTTCCAGAGCCGGTCGTCGATCCCGCGCGGGGCCGGACCAGCGGCCTTCCACTGCGCCATCAGGTCACGGAAGCGTCCTGCCGTCGGACCCCAGTCGGTCGAGTCGGCGAGCGTCTCGGCCTCGGCCGCGAGCCGCTCCTTGACCTTCTGCGCGTCGGCGCGACGCTCGTTCTGCTCCGCGAAGTGTGCCTTGCGCCTCCGGGTGAACGCGGTCCGGGCGCTGGAGAACCGGTGCCACAGCTCGTCGTCGACGGTCTTGTCCAGGCGCGGCAGCGACTTCCACTGGTCGAGCATCTCGCGCAACCGGTCGGCGCCGTGGCGCCAGTCGTCGCTCGTCGCGATCTGCTCGGCGGTCGAGGCGATCTCCTGCTTCTGCTCGAGCGCCTCCGCGGCACGCTGGGCCCGTACGGCCTTGCGCTGCTCGCGCTGCTCGTCGATCAGCGGGCCCAGGGCGTCGAGCCGGTCGCTCAGCGCGTCCAGGTCGCCGACGGCGGCAGCGTTGTCGACGGCCTCGCGTACCTGTGCGAGCGCGCGCCGGGCGTCCTCGGGGGAGAGGCTGCCGCCCTGGATGCGCTTCTCGAGCAGCTCGACCTCGACGGCGAGGCCCTCGTAGCGCCGGGTGAACAGCGCCATCGCCTCGCTGGGATCGCCGTCGGGCCACTGCCCGACCACGCGCTCGCCGGCGCGCGTGCGGACGTAGACCGTACCGTCGTCGTCGATGCGGCCCCAGGTCTCGGCCGGGCTCGGGGAGTTCTGACTCACGTTTCCACCTTGTCGTCCGGGTCGGGAGAAGTCTAGGAGGACACGAGGGCCGACGGCACGCTTTGACCGCTCCGTGGGCACGTCGGGGTGCGTACGGGGCGTCCGGAAGCGGCTCGCAGCCCTCCTGGCGCCTCGCGTACCCTGTCGGGTGTGCTGATCGCCGCCTTCCCCGCCGGACCCCTGGCCGCCAACTGCTACCTCGTCGCGACCGGCCCCGGTGCCGAGTGCGTCGTCGTCGACCCGGGGATGGAGTCGGCGGAGCAGATCGCGCGCGTCGTGGAGCAGCACGATCTGACGCCGGCGGGTGTCCTCGTCACCCACGGGCACTTCGATCACATGTGGCAGGCCGCCGACGTCGCGTCGTCCTACGACGTCCCCGTGTGGATCCACCCGGACGATCGTCACCTGCTGGCCGACCCGATGGCCGCGATCTCCGGCCCGTCGGCTGCCATGCTGCGCGCGCAGCTCGGCGAGGTCCCGTCGTTCCGCGAGCCGGCCGACGTACGGGATGCCGCGGACGGCACGGTGGTCGACGTCGCCGGCCTGCGGATCGAGGTCGACCACGTCCCGGGCCACACGCCGGGCACCGTCGCGTACCGCACGGACTACGTCGGCGACGAGCCGGTCTCCCAGGTCGCGTTCACGGGGGACTTCCTGTTCGCGGGGTCGATCGGGCGTACGGACCTGGTCGGCGGCGACACCGACACGATGGCGCAGAGCCTCCGCCGGTTCTTCGAGCTCCCCGACGACGTCGTCGTGCTGCCCGGGCACGGTGAGCAGACCTCGATCGGACGCGAGCGCGCGACGAACCCGTTCGTCCTGGACATGGTGGGCGCGGGCACGGGCACGGAGGGCTCCTGAGATGGCCAGGCCCACCCCGCTGTCCGGCTTCCCCGAGCTCCTGCCGGCCGAGCGGATCGCGGAGCAGCACGTGCTGGACCACCTGCGGGCGACGTTCGAGCTGCACGGGTTCGCGTCGGTCGAGACCCGTGCGGTCGAGCCGATGGAGCAGCTCCTGCGCAAGGGTGAGATCGACAAGGAGGTCTACGTCTTGCGCCGGCTGCAGGCCGAGGACTCCGAGGGCGACGCCCGCCTGGGCCTGCACTTCGACCTGACGGTGCCGTTCGCACGGTACGTGCTGGAGAAGGCCGGGCACCTCGACTTCCCGTTCCGCCGCTACCAGATCCAGAAGGTGTGGCGTGGCGAGCGTCCGCAGGAGGGGCGCTTCCGCGAGTTCACGCAGGCGGACATCGACGTGGTCGCGCGCGACGTGCTGCCGTTCCACTTCGACGTCGAGATCGCGTCGGTGATGGCCGAGGCGCTGGCCGGTCTGCCGCTGCCACCGGTGCGTCTCCAGCTGAGCAACCGCAAGCTGCTCGAGGGGTTCTACCGCGGCCTGGGGGCCGAGGACCCGACCGCGGTGATGCGCGTGATGGACAAGCTCGACAAGCTCGACGAGACCGGGATCCGGACGCTGCTCGCCGAGTGCGGCCTCGACGAGCAGCAGGCCGGGCTGTGCCTGGCGCTCGCCGAGGTGGTCACCGAGGACACCGCGTTCGTCGACCGGGTCCGGGCGCTCGGTGTGACCGACCCGATGCTCGACGAGGGCCTGGCCGACCTCGCCGAGGTGGTCGGGTCGCTGACCGACCTCGGGCTCGACGGCGTCACGGTCACGGCCGACCTGCGGATCGCTCGCGGCCTCGACTACTACACGGGCACCGTCTTCGAGACGATGCTCGAGGGGTACGAGTCGCTCGGCTCGATCTGCTCCGGGGGCCGCTACGAGGCGCTCGCGTCCGACGGTCGCAACGTGTTCCCCGGCGTCGGGATCTCGCTCGGCGTGACCCGGATGGTGGTCCCCCTGGTCGCACGTGGGGCCCTGACCGCGTCCCGGTCGGTCCCCAGCGTCGTGCTGGTCGCGGTCTCCGACGAGGCGTCGCGGCCACGCAGCAACGCGATCGCCCGCGCGCTGCGGGGCCGGGGCATCGCGTGCGAGGTCGCGCCGAGCGCCGCGAAGTTCGGCAAGCAGATCCGGCACGCCGACCGGCGCGGGATCCCGTACGTCTGGTTCCCGGCCGCCGCGGACCCCACGGGGGACGCGGGCGACGAGGTCAAGGACATCCGCAGCGGGGAGCAGGTGGTCGCCGACGCCGCGACCTGGACCCCGCCCACCGCAGACCTGCGGCCGCAGGTCGTCACGAAGGAGACAGCACAGTGATCCGCACGCACGCCGCCGGAACCCTGACCGCCGCGAACGTCGGCGAGCAGGTCACGCTCGCCGGATGGGTCGCCCGCCGGCGCGACCACGGCGGGGTGGCGTTCATCGATCTGCGCGAGGCCTCCGGCGTGGTGCAGGTGGTCGTCCGTGAGGAGGTCGCGCACCAGCTGCGCGCCGAGTACTGTCTCAAGGTCTCCGGCACCGTGGAGCGTCGGCCCGACGGCAACGAGAACCCCTCGATCACCACCGGTGAGATCGAGGTGATCGCCGACGACGTGGAGATCCTGAGCGCGGCCGCGCCGCTGCCGTTCCCGATCGACGAGCACGTGGACGTGGGCGAGGAGGTACGGCTCAAGTACCGCTACCTCGACCTGCGCCGCAGCGGTCCTGCCGCGGCGATCCGGATGCGCAGCGCGGTGAACGCCGCCGCCCGCGAGGTCCTGGGCCGGCACGACTTCGTCGAGATCGAGACCCCGACGCTGACCCGCTCGACGCCGGAGGGCGCGCGTGACTTCCTCGTGCCCGCGCGGCTGCGTCCGGGCAGCTGGTACGCCCTGCCGCAGAGCCCGCAGCTGTTCAAGCAGCTGCTCATGGTCGGCGGGATGGAGCGCTACTACCAGATCGCCCGCTGCTACCGCGACGAGGACTTCCGCGCGGACCGGCAGCCGGAGTTCACCCAGCTCGACCTCGAGATGAGCTTCGTCGAGGGCGACGACGTGATGGCGCTGGCCGAGGAGATCTACGTCGCGCTCTGGAAGCTGATCGACGTCGACCTGCCGACGCCGTTCCCGCGGATCTCCTACGCCGACGCGATGGACCGCTACGGGTCGGACAAGCCCGACCTGCGGCTCGACCTCGAGCTGACCGACTGCACCGCGTACTTCTCCGAGACCCCGTTCCGGGTGTTCCAGGCGCCGTACGTCGGGGCGGTCGTGATGCCGGGCGGCGGGTCGCAGCCGCGCCGCCAGCTGGACGCGTGGCAGGACTGGGCGAAGCAGCGCGGCGCGAAGGGTCTGGCGTACGTGCTGGTGGGCGAGGACGGCGAGCTGACCGGGCCTGTGGCCAAGAACATCAGCGACGCCGAGAAGGCCGGGATCGCCGCGCACGTCGGGGCCAAGCCGGGCGACTGCATCTTCTTCGCCGCCGGTGCGCGCAAGACCAGCCAGGCGCTGCTCGGCGCGGCGCGGCTCGAGATCGGCCACCGCGGCGGCCTGATCGACGAGACCGCGTGGGCCTTCTGCTGGGTGGTGGACTGGCCGATGTTCGAGGCGGTCACCGATCTGGAGTCCGGTGACGTGGCGGTCGGCGGCGGCGAGTGGACCGCGATGCACCACGCCTTCACGTCGCCGCAGGACCCGGCGACGCTGGCCGACCCCGGCACCTCGGTCGCCCAGGCGTACGACATCGTCTGCAACGGCAACGAGATCGGCGGCGGGTCGATCCGTATCCACCAGCAGGACGTGCAGGAGCGCGTCTTCGAGATCATGGGCATCGGCCACGACGAGGCGCGGGAGAAGTTCGGCTTCCTGCTCGACGCCTTCGCCTACGGTGCGCCGCCGCACGGCGGGATCGCCTTCGGCTGGGACCGCACCTGCGCCCTGCTGTCGGGCGTCGACTCGATCCGCGACGTGATCGCGTTCCCGAAGTCCGGCGGCGGGTACGACCCGCTGACCGCGGCGCCGGCGCCGATCACCGCCGAGCAGCGCAAGGAAGCCGGCGTCGATGCGCGACCGGCTCCGGCCGACGCGCAGGGCTGAGCAGGGGCGCACGCCGCGGGTCCCGGGCGCCGGACCGGTCGGACACGAATCGTTATAGCGACGTGGTCGCGGGCGCTCCCCGCTGCGCCCTAGGCTCCCCTGGAGGTGCGCGCACGAGCGCACGGGAAGGGGAGCGCCGTGCGCCGGGTCGTGACCGCCTGCGCCGGGCTGGTCGCGTTCGCCTGCCTCGCCGCGTGCACGACGCCGTCGCCCGAGGACCCGGCTGACGGCCCGACCACGCAGCTCGACCTGACCCGCGCGGGCGAGGTGGGCAACCGCACCGACCCGAGGGCTCCGGCGCCGGCTCCCGAGATCGACGGCGCCACCCGCGGCGGCACCGTGCACGTGGTCACGGCGGCGGTGCCGGACTCGCTGGACCCGGCACGCTCCGCCTACACCGACACGCGCGCCATCCTGAGCGACCTGGTCGTGCGGTCCCTGACGCAGCTGGCCCACGATCCGGACACCGGCCGGATGGTGCTGGTCCCGGACCTGGCGACGGACCTCGGGCGCCCGAACGCGGACCGGACCCGCTGGACGTTCACGATCCGCAGGGGTGTGCGGTTCGAGAACGGCGAGCCGGTCACGGCCGCCGACGTCGCGTACGGCGTGAAACGGGCGTTCGCGACCACGGAGCTGCCCGGCGGCCCGGCGTACCTGCGGACCTTCCTGGTCGACGGCGACCGCTACCAGGGGCCGTACGCGACGACCGCGGAGGTCCGTGCCCGGCCGGGGGCGCGCCCGGACGCGTACGCCGGGGACGACTTCGCCGGCGTCGAGGTGCGCGGCAGCACGATCGTGTTCAGGATGCGGCGGCCGTTCGACGACATGCCGTACCTCGCCTCGTTCCCGCAGCTCGCACCCGTGCCCCGGGAGGCGGACAGCAACCCGGCGGCGTACGGCGACCACCCGGTCGCCACCGGTCCGTACCGCATCGCGTCGTCGACGCCGGGCTCGGCGCTGCAGCTGGCGCGCAACACCGAGTGGGACCCCGCGACCGACCCGGGCCGCCACCAGTACGTCGACGGGTGGCGGTTCTCCTTCGGACTGGACCCGTCCCGGGTCAACGGTCTGCTGCTCGACGACGCCGGTGAAGGGCGCGCGGCGCTGACCTACGACTCCGTCGAGCCGGCGACGTTCGAGGCGCTGCGCGAGTCCGATCCCTCCCGGCTCGCGGTGGCGACGTCGCCGTGCACCTACCTGTGGTACCTCGACACCCGGCGCATCCGCGACGTGCGGGTCCGCCGTGCGCTCGGTTGGGCCTACCCGTACGCCCGCGCGTGGGAGGCGGGCGAGGAGATCGTCGGCACCACCCGCGTCCCGGGCACGACGCTGCTGCCGCCGGGCACCGCCGGGCGGGTGGAGCACGACCCGCTCGGGAACGGCGGGCTGATCTCCGACCCCGCCCGCGCGCGGTCGCTGCTCGAGCAGGCCGGGTCGGTCGGGTTCGCGATCCGCTGGCACTACGCGTCGGACCTTCCGGAGAAGGTCGCCGCGAAGGACGTGGTGGTCCGGGCCCTGCGCAGCGCCGGGTTCGACCCCCAGCCGATCGCCACCACCGCGGCGCAGCTGCGGACGGTCCAGCGCGACCCGGACGGGCCGCAGAACGTGATCGAGTCGGGCTGGTGCTCGGACTGGCCGACGGGCTCGTCGTGGTTCCCCGCCCAGTGGGCGCCCGCGATGGTCGACGAGCCGGGGATGCCGAACCCGTCGATGCTGGACGCTCCGGTGGTCCAGGCCCGGATCGACCGGGTGCTGGGCACGATGACCGGTGACGCAGCGGCGCAGGCGTGGGGCCGGCTCGACCGGTCGATCATGAGCGACTGGTACCCGGCGGTGGTCCTCGGGCACGGCGGGGTCGCGCTGGCACGCGGCAGCGAGGTCGGCGGCATGGCCGTCGACCGGATGACGGGGATGCCGGTCTTCGCCGACCTGTACGTCGACGCAGGCAGCTGAGGCGGGGCCGGGCCGCGCGGCGTCGCGGCGCGGACCTCCGGGCGGTGTGCCCGCGGTCGCTAGGGTGGCGACGTGGACGCCGAGCCGTTGTTCGAGACCCCGGCGGCTGCCGGGCCTGCGCCGGGGCCGGGGGGCAGCCTGTCGGACGCGTCGCACGCGTCGGCGCCGTTGGCGGTGCGGATGCGGCCGACGTCGCTGGACGAGCTGGTCGGCCAGGACGCCCTGCGGCAGACGGGATCTCCGCTGCGGCGCATGATCGAGGGCGACCGGTCGATGTCGGTGGTCCTGTGGGGACCTCCCGGGACGGGCAAGACCACGATCGCGTCGTTGGTGAGCCGTCAGACCGACCGGCGCTTCGTCGAGGTCTCAGCCGTGTCGGCGGGCGTGAAGGAGGTCCGCGAGACTCTCGCGGACGCACGCCGTCGGCTGGCCCGGGGCGAGCGCGAGACGGTCCTGTTCGTCGACGAGGTCCACCGGTTCTCCAAGGCCCAGCAGGACGCGTTGCTGCCCGGGGTGGAGAACCGCTGGGTCTCGCTGATCGCCGCGACGACCGAGAACCCGCACTTCTCGGTGATCTCGCCGCTGCTGTCGCGATCCCTCCTCCTCACCCTGGAGCCGCTGACCGACGCCGACATCGCGGCGCTGGTCGACCGGGCCGTGGTCGACGAGCGCGGGCTGGGTGGTGCTGTCACGCTCGACCCGCAGGCCCGCGACCACCTCGTACGGCTCGCCGGCGGGGATGCGCGACGGGCCCTCACGTACCTGGAGGCGGCCGCCGACGCCGCGGTGTCCGACGGGTCGGAGCGGATCGGCGTCGACGACGCCGCCCGTGCGGTCGACCGGGCCGCGCTGCGCTACGACCGGCAGGGCGACCAGCACTACGACGTGACCAGCGCCCTGATCAAGTCGGTGCGCGGCTCGGACGTCGACGCCGCGCTGCACTACCTGGCGCGGATGGTGGAGGCGGGGGAGGACCCGCGCTTCCTCGCGCGTCGCCTGATGATCCTCGCCAGCGAGGACATCGGTCTCGCGGACCCGACGGCGCTGCCGACCGCCGTCGCGGGGGCGCAGGCGGTTGCGATGGTCGGGTTCCCCGAGGCGCGCATCATCTTGTCGCAGGTCGTGATCGCGCTGGCGCTCGCGCCGAAGTCGAACGCCGCGTGCACGGCGATCGACGCCGCCCTGGCCGACGTCCGCGCGGGCCGGGCCGGCGCCGTACCCGCCGCCCTTCGCGACGCGCACTATCCGGGCGCGAAGTCGCTCGGCCACGGCCACGACTACCGGTACGCGCACGACGACCCGCGCGGCGTCGTCGAGCAGCAGTACGCTCCGGACGCGATCGCGGACTCGGCGTACTACCGCCCGACGAGTCGCGGCGCCGAGGCGCAGCTCATGACGCGGTGGGAGCGGCTGCGTGCGATCGTGCGCGGGCACGATTCGGCCGCGGGCTCGGACGAGGGCCGTTCGGGGTCCGCCCGGTGACGGGCCTCGGGGAGGCTCGGTAGGGTCGCCTGCATGTCCGCCGAGGCCTGGATCGTCACCGTCGCGAGCGCCGTCGCCGTGCTGGCGCTGGTCGCCGCGGTGCTGTCGTTCGGGCTGCTGCTGCGGTTGCGGCGGCAGGTGGCGGCGCTGCAGACCGACCGCGCACGCGCCGGTGACCTCGGCACGGAGCCCGCCGATCGCCCCGCGCCCGCCGACCACCCGGCCGACGGCGACGACGCCGAGGATCGACCGTCGACGGCGCCCGGGGTCCTCGAGGGTCGGATCGCCGCGCCCGGCGGCTCGCACACGGCGCGCGTGCCGGGTGACCCCGGCGCCGTGGTCACCCGCGACGGCCGTGTGGTCGTCCTTCCGACGGGCGAGCAGGTGGTGGCGGCTACGATGGGACGACCGCTGATCCGCGGTGCCGTGCTCAGCCACGGGCTGCTCTACGCGCTGCGGCCGCAGAGCCGTGACCGGATCCGCGGGATCGTCCGGAGGGAGTTCCGCCGCCGTCGCCGGATCCGTGCCCGGGCCGCCCGGGCCGCGGCGCGAGCGGCGAGGATCCGCCCGGAGCCGGCACCGCCACCGGCCGCCGACACGTTCGAGGAGAAGGGGAATCGATGAGGGCCCGCATGCTGTGGTTCGTCGCGGGGACGACCGCCGGCGTCTACGGCACCGTGAAGGCACGGCGCCTCGCGACCCGGCTCACCCCGACCGGGCTGGCCGACCAGCTGGCCGCCGTGCAGCTGGGCGCGAGCGCGTTCCTGGCCGAGATGCGTGTCGGGATGGCCGACCGCCAGCTCCAGATCGCCGAGCGTCTCGGGATCGACCCTGCCGACCTCCGCTCCGTCGACGTCGCCGCCGCGGCGGCGGACCGCCTCGCCGCCCCGCCCTCGCCGGCCGCGCTCGACGCCGCCCGCCCCGCCCTCCCGGCCACCCCCGGGAACGACACCCGCTGAACAGGACACCTCACCCCATGGACACTGCCGAGATCCACCGCCGCTTCCTCGCTCACTTCGAGCGCAACGGCCACACGGTGGTCCCGTCGGCCTCGTTGATCCTCGACGACCCCAACCTGCTGTTCGTCAACGCCGGCATGGTGCCGTTCAAGCCGTACTTCCTGGGTCAGGAGACGCCGCCGTTCGAGCGCGCCACCAGCGTGCAGAAGTGTGTGCGCACCCAGGACATCGAGGAGGTCGGCAAGACCACCCGGCACGGCACGTTCTTCCAGATGAACGGCAACTTCTCCTTCGGCGACTACTTCAAGGCCGGCGCGATCGAGCTCGCGTGGTCGCTGGTGACCGGCTCCGTCGACGACGGCGGTCTCGGCTTCGACCCGGACAAGGTCTGGGTCACGGTGCTGCCGAGCGACGCCGAGGCGCGTGCGGAGTGGAAGCGGGTCGCGGGCCTGCCCGACGAGCGGATCCAGGACCGCGGCCTGGAGGACAACTACTGGAACATGGGCGTGCCCGGGCCGGGCGGCCCGTGCTCGGAGATCTACATCGACCGCGGCCCGGAGTACGGACCGGACGGCGGACCGGTCGTCGACGAGGACCGCTTCCTCGAGATCTGGAACCTCGTCTTCATGCAGGAGGAGCTCGCCGCGGTCCGCAGCAAGGCGGACTTCGACGTCGCGGGCCCGCTGCCGAAGAAGAACATCGACACCGGCATGGGCATGGAGCGGGTCGCGTACCTGCTCCAGGGCAAGCAGAACATGTACGAGATCGACCAGGTGTTTCCCGTGATCGAGCGGGCGGCTGCGCTCTCCGGTAAGCGGTACGGCGCCGACCACGGCGACGACGTGCGGTTCCGGGTGATCGCCGACCACGTCCGCAGCGGTCTGATGCTGATCGGCGACGGGGTGACCCCCGGCAACGAGGGACGCGGGTACGTCCTGCGACGCCTGCTGCGTCGTGCGGTGCGCTCGATGCGCCTGCTGGGGTTCGAGGACCGGGCGCTGCCCGAGTTGCTCCCGGTCAGCCGTGAGCAGATGGAGCGGTCCTACCCCGAGCTGGGATCGGACTTCGCGCGGATCTCGCAGGTCGCCTACGCCGAGGAGGACGCGTTCCGCCAGACCCTCGCGAAGGGCACGCAGATCTTCGACCTGGCGGCCGGCGAGGCGAAGCAGTCCGGCGCGCCCTCGCTGAGCGGCCAGAAGGCCTTCCAGCTGCACGACACGTACGGGTTCCCGATCGACCTCACCCTCGAGATGGCCTCCGAGCAGGGGCTCGTCGTCGACGAGGACGGTTTCCGGTCGCTGATGGCGGAGCAGCGCGCCCGTGCGAAGGCGGACGCGAAGTCGAAGAAGGGCCGGCACGCCGACACGGCCGTCTACCGCGACGCCCTGGACGCGAACGGCCCGAGCGAGTGGCTCGCGTACACCACCCTGAGCACCGAGTCGGTCGTGCAGACCGTGATCAAGGAGTCGGGCCCGGCGGCGGTCGTCGCCGAGTCCGAGATCGCCGAGGTCGTGCTGGACCGGACCCCGTTCTACGCGGAGTCGGGTGGCCAGAACGCCGATGCCGGCGTGCTGGAGTGGGACGGCGGCCGCGCCGAGGTGCTCGACGTGCAGCGCCCCGTCCGAGGGCTCGTGGTGCACCAGGTCCGTGTGCTCGCCGGCGAGCTGGCCCACGGCACGCCCGTGCACGCGCAGGTCGACCCGCAGTGGAGGCTCGGTGCGTGCCAGGCCCACTCCGGCACCCATGTCGTGCACGCGGCGTTGCGCGAGGTTCTCGGCCCGACCGCGCTGCAGTCCGGCTCGTACAACCGTCCGGGCTACCTGCGGCTCGACTTCGGCTGGAGCAACCCGCTGAGCCCGGAGCAGATGCACGACGTCGAGCAGGCCGCGAACCGTGCTCTGCGCGAGGACCTGCCGGTCTCGGCTGCGGTGATGTCGCTGGAGAAGGCGAAGGAGATCGGGGCGCTCGCGCTGTTCGGGGAGACCTACGGCGAGGACGTCCGGGTGATCGAGATCGGCGGCCCGTGGTCGCGTGAGCTGTGCGGCGGCACGCACGTCGCCCACTCCTCGCAGATCGGCACGGTCGTGATGACGTCGGACTCCTCGGTGGGTGCCGGCAACCGCCGGGTCGAGGCCGTGGTCGGGCTCGAGGGCTTCTCGTACCTCGCGCGCGAGCGTGACCTCGTCGCGCAGCTCGGGGACCTGCTGAAGACGCCGTCGGAGGATCTGGGCGACCGGGTCAGCGACCTGGTCGGACGCCTGCGGACCGCCGAGAAGGAGATCGAGAAGCTGCGGGCGGCCGAGCTGCTGTCGTCCGTCTCGGACCTCGCCGCGCGTGCGGTGGACGTGGCCGGGACGGCGTACGTCGGGCACGTGGCCGACGGCCTGTCCGCCAAGGACGCCCGCACGCTCGCGCTGGACGTGCGCGGGCGGCTGGACCCGGCGCGGCCCGGCGTGGTCGCGGTGGTGGGGACGTCCGACGGGAAGGCGGCCTGCGTGGTCGCGGTGAACGAGGCCGGGCGCGAGGCCGGGCTCGCCGCCGGCGAGCTGATCAGGCCCGCGATGGCGGCCCTGGGCGGTCGTGGTGGCGGCAAGCCCGACGTCGCGCAGGGCGGAGGCACCGACGTCGCGGGGGCTCCCGCCGCCGTCGCGGCGGTCCGTGACGCCGTCGGGAGCGCGGCCTGACGTGCGGGCGGGCGTACGGATCGGTGTCGACGTCGGCGACGTCCGGATCGGCGTGAGCGTCAGCGACCCCTCGGGGCTGCTCGCGACTCCGGTGGAGACCGTGCCGGCGGGCGCGACGTCCGTCCGGGCGATCCTCGCGATCGCCGAGGATCGACGTGCGGTCGAGATCGTGGTTGGCTTGCCACGATCACTGTCGGGGGACTGGGGACCGGCTGCGCACAAGGTGCGCGGCTACGCCGAGGAGCTGGCTCGGAGCACACCGCTCCCGGTCCGGCTCGTTGACGAGAGGATGTCGACCGTGACCGCCGAGCACGCGCTGAGAGAGGTCGGGCGCAAGGGCAAGAAGCGTCGGGCCGTCGTCGACCAGGCCGCGGCCGTGGTGATCCTGCAGTCGGCGCTGGACGCCGAGCGGTCCCAGGGACGTGCTCCGGGCGAGCTGGTGGAGGTCGCACGATGAGCAACCTCGGACTCATGCCCGACGAGGAGCGTCGCCGTCCCGGGCACCGCTCGAAGAAGCGTCGCAAGTCGAAGGAGCGCCGGGGCGGCTTCAGCTGCCTGGTGGTCCTGGCGGTCGCGGCCGGGCTCCTGGTCGCTGCGTACTTCGGCGCCACGAGGGGCCTGTCCGCCGTCGAGTCGCTGTTCGCCGGGCCGGAGGACTACTCCGGGCAGGGCACGGGATCGGTCGTGGTGGAGATCAGCACGGGCGACTCGGTCGCGGCGATGGGGCGCACGCTCAAGGACGACGGGGTGGTGGCCAGCGTGGACGCGTTCCTCGCGGCCGCCGACGCCACCGGCGGCGAGGTGACCCAGGTCCAGCCGGGCTTCTACGACATGCGGGAGCAGATGTCGGCGGAGGCCGCGGTGCAGCGGCTGCTCGACCCGGCTGCGCGCGTCGACGCGCAGGTGACGGTCCCGGAGGGCGCACGCACCGACCAGGTGGTGGACATCGTGGCCGAGCAGACGGACTTCGGCCGCAAGAAGGTCGAGGCTGCGCTCGCCGACCCGAAGCTCGGGCTGCCGGGCGCCGCGAACGGCGACCCGCAGGGCTACCTCTATCCGGCGACGTACACGGTCGCGCCCGACACCACCGCGATGTCGCTGCTCCAGCAGATGGTCTCCGCCGGTGGCGAGGTCCGCCAGGAGGTCGGCGTCGGCCAGGGCGCCCAGGCGCTGGGGTACACCCAGGCCGAGATCGTCACGGTGGCGAGCATCGTGCAGGCCGAGGCGGGCACGGCCGACATGCGCAAGGTCGCCCGGGTGATCTACAACCGGCTCGACCAGGGCATGGCGCTCCAGATGGACTCGACGGTGCACTTCGCGGTCGGCAAGAACGGCAGCGTGTGGACCAGCGAGACCGACCGGGACTCCGACTCGCCGTACAACACCTACAAGTTCGCCGGTCTTCCGCCCGGTCCGATCGACAACCCGGGTGAGAAGGCCCTGAACGCCGCGGTGAACCCGGCGGACGGGGACTGGCTGTACTTCACGGTGATCGACCCCGAGACCGGTGAGTCGGCCTTCACGTCGTCGTACGACGAGCACCTCGCGAACGTCGAGGAGTTCAAGGCGAAGTGCGCGGAGCAAGGGGGCTGCTGATGCCGCGCTGCGCCGTGCTGGGCAGCCCGATCGCGCACTCGATGTCCCCGCCCATGCACCGGCGCGCCTACGAGCACCTCGGGCTGACCGACTGGACGTACGAGGCCTTCGACGTCGACGAGGACGGCATCGGCGTGTTCCTCGCCGGCCTCGACGACCGGTGGCGGGGACTGTCGCTGACGATGCCGCTGAAGCGTGCGGTGCTGCCCTACCTCGACACCGTCGACGTCGGCGCGCAGGAGGTCGGTGGCGTCAACACCGTGATCCGCGACGTCGAGGGTCTGCACGGCTTCAACACCGACCTGACGGGCGGGGTCGCGGCGCTGCGCGAGCGCGGGGTCGACGCGGTCACCGACGCGCTCGTGATCGGGGCGGGGGCGACGGCGGAGTCGATGGTGGCGTCGCTGCGCCGGCTCGGGCTCCGTCGGGTCACGATCGCGGCCCGTTCGCTGGAGCAGGCCGACGCCCTGGCTGCGCGTCTGTCCGGCCACGGTCTGGAGACCGAGGTCGCAGGGCTGGGTCCGGACATGGTCCGGTCGGCCCAGGTGGTCGTGTCGACCGTCCCGACCGTGGCCGTCACCGGGTTCGCCGACGAGCTGGTCGCGCGTTGCGACGCGGTCTTCGACGTGGTCTACGACCCCTGGCCGACGCCGCTGGCGACCGCGGCGATCAACGCGGCCGTGCCGGTGATCAGCGGTCTGGACCTGTTGGCGCACCAGGCGGTCGACCAGGTGCGGCTGATGACGGGTGCCGAGATCGAGGCGGGGCTGCTCCGCGAGACCGCGCTCGAGGCACTGGCCCTTCACCGCTGAGCGTCTGGCCGTCGTTCCGAGCGCTCGGAGTCGATCGGTGCCGCGACTCGGTGCGGGTGACGACCCCGGCAGTCCGCGGGTCCGTGGGCACCGCCCGGTCGTGCCTGGGCTGGGGACGACGGCGCCGCGCGGCACGCCGTACGGCTATCGTGCGTCCGTGTCCGAACTTCTCCTGGCCGCGTCGATGGCCGTGGCCGGAGGGGTCGGCGGTGCGCTGGCGCCGCTGGTGCTGGCTCGCCTGCCCGAGCCGGACGACGCGGCCGAGGACAAGATCACCTACGCCCGGCTGGCACGTCGGCGCGGACTGGCGGGGGCGTACGCGGTGCTGGGGGCGCTCGGGTGCGCGGCGATCGGCTGGCGCTGGTCCGACGCGCCGGTGCCGGTGCTCGCCGCGTGGGTGGTGGTCGTCGTCCTGGGGGTGGTGCTCGCCGACGTCGACCTGCGCACCCGGCTGCTGCCCCGGCGGCTGGTGCTGCCCGCCTATCCGCTGCTGCTCGTCCTCGCCGCGCTCGCCGCGGTGGTCGCGGACGATCTCGGCCTGCTGGTCCGCGTCGGGGTCGGGTGGCTGGCGGTCTCGGGCGGCTACCTGCTGCTGTGGGTGGCCTCGCCCCGCGGCATCGGGTACGGCGACGTCCGGCTGTCCGGCGTCCTCGCGATCGCGCTGGCGATGCTGGGATGGGCGCCGCTCGTGGTGGGGACCTACGCCGCGTTCCTGGTCGGCGCAGCGGTCGGTGTCGTCGTCCTCGTCCGGCGGCGCCCGGACCGCACGTTCCCGTTCGGGCCGAGCATGGTGCTCGGCGCGTGGTGCGGAGCGCTGCTCGGGGGCCTCCCCGCCTCCTGGTGGTGAGGCGGGCGGGAGGCGTGCGCCCGAGGCAGGTGCGCGCCCGTGGCGAGACGCGCACGGGACCCCGTGCCCGGCATGACAGACTTGGCGCATGCTTCGGTGGTTGACGGCAGGGGAGTCCCACGGCCCTGCCCTGGTCGCGGTCCTGGAAGGGATGCCTTCGGGTGTCGAGGTGACGAGCACGACGATCTCGGACGCGCTCGCTCGCCGGCGTCTCGGCTACGGGCGCGGCGCCCGGATGAAGTTCGAGGCCGACGAGCTCGAGATCGTCGGCGGGATCCGGCACGGACGGACGCTCGGCAGCCCGATCGCGCTGCGGATCGGCAACTCCGAGTGGCCGAAGTGGGACAAGGTGATGGCGGCCGACCCGGTCGACGAGGACGAGCTCGCGGGCGTGGCGCGCAATGCTCCGCTGACCCGTCCGCGTCCCGGTCACGCCGACCTCGTCGGGATGCAGAAGTACGCCCACGACGAGGCGCGTCCGATCCTGGAGCGCGCGAGCGCCCGTGAGACCGCGGCGCGGGTCGCGCTCGGTGCCGTCGCCACGGCGTTCCTGCGCCAGGTCTGCGGGGCGAGCGTGGTGAGCCACGTCGTCGAGTTCGGCGGCGTCCGGGCGCCGAGCGGACTGGTCCCGACGATCGACGACGTCGAGCGCCTCGACGCCGACCCGGTGCGTACGCTCGACGAGGCGACGTCCGCGGCGATGGTCGCCGAGGTCGATGCCGCACGCAAGGACGGCGACACCCTCGGCGGGGTCGTCGAGGTCGTCGTCCACGGGCTCCCGCCGGGCCTCGGCAGCCACGTCCACTGGGACCGGCGGCTCGATGCCCGTCTGGCGGCCGCCCTGATGGGGATCCAGGCGATCAAGGGGGTCGAGCTCGGCGACGGCTTCGAGCTCGCCCGGACCCGGGGGTCGCTGGCGCACGACGAGATCGTCGGCACCGAGGACGGCATCCGGCGGACGTCCGGGCGGTCCGGCGGGACCGAGGGCGGCATGTCGACCGGCGAGGCGCTGCGGGTCCGGGCCGCGATGAAGCCGATCGCGACCGTGCCGCGGGCGCTGCGCACGGTGGACGTCCGCACCGGCGAGGCGGCCCAGGCGCACCACCAGCGCTCCGACGTGGCCGCGGTCCCCGCGGCCGGCATCGTCGCCGAGGCGATGGTGGCGCTGGTCGTCGCCGACGCGGTGGTGGAGAAGTTCGGTGGCGACTCGGTCGCGGAGACCGCCCGCAACGTGGCTTCGTACCTCGACCAGCTCGCGCCGGCGTGAGCCCCCGGGTGGTCCTCGTCGGCCCTCCGGGGGCCGGCAAGTCGACGGTTGCGGCGCTGCTGGGCGAGGCCTGGGGCGTGGCGGTGCGCGACACCGACGCCGACGTGGAGGCGTTGACCGGGACGGCCATCGCCGACCTGTTCGTGGAGCGGGGCGAAGCGCACTTCCGTGACCTGGAGGCCGGGGCGGTCGCCCGGGCGCTCGCCGAGCACGACGGTGTCCTCGCCCTGGGCGGGGGAGCGGTGATGCGGCCCGAGACCCGCGAGGCGCTGGCTGGCCACCCGGTCGTGTTCCTCGACGTCGGTCTGGCCGAGGCCGCGTCGAGGGTCGGCCTCACGACGAGCCGCCCGCTGCTGCTGGGCAACGTACGCTCCCAGATGAAGGCGCTGCTCGACGAGCGCCGTCCTGTCTACACGGAGGTGGCGGCCCATGTCGTCCCCACCGACGGCCGCACCCCCGACGAGGTGGCGCAGGCCGTGCTGTCCCTGATCGACTGACCGAACGATCCGTCGACCGAGGCCCGAGCCGCGGCCGGTCGGAGCAAGGAGCCACGGTGTCCGACCCGACCCGAGTGAGCGTCGCGACCGCGCAGCCGTACGACGTGGTCGTCGGCCACGGACTCAGCGCGCACCTGCCGCCGCTGCTGCCCTCCGAGGCGGAGCGGGTCGCCGTGGTCCACCCCGTCGCCCTGCGCGCGCTCGGCGAGGCGGTCCGGGCCGCGCTGGCGCGGACCGGGCTGGAGGCGCACGCGATCGAGGTGCCGGACGGGGAGTCGGCGAAGACGGCCGACGTGGCCGGGTTCTGCTGGTCGGTGCTGGGCGGTGCCGGCTTCACCCGCTCGGACGCGATCGTGGGGGTGGGCGGCGGCGCGACGACGGACCTGGCGGGCTTCGTCGCGGCGACCTGGCTGCGCGGGGTGCGCTTCGTCCTCGTCCCGACCACGGTGCTGGGGATGGTCGACGCCGCGGTCGGCGGCAAGACCGGCATCAACACCGCCGACGGCAAGAACCTCGTCGGGTCGTTCCACGAGCCGTCCGGCGTGCTCTGCGACCTGTCGTTGCTGCGCTCGCTGCCGGTCAACGAGATCCGCTCCGGCCTCGCGGAGGTCGTCAAGTGCGGCTTCATCGCGGACCCGGAGATCCTGACCCTGCTCGAGCCGAACCCGTCGGCGGCCCTCGACGTCGGCAGCGAGGTGCTGCGGGAGGTGGTCACCCGCGGGATCCGCGTCAAGGCCGCGGTCGTCGCCGGGGACCTGCGTGAGTCCGGTGCCGGCGGCGGGATCGGGCGGGAGGCGCTGAACTACGGCCACACCCTGGGCCACGCGATCGAGCGACACGAGGCGTACGCGTTCCGCCACGGCGCCGCGGTCTCGATCGGCATGGTCTTCGCCGCCGAGCTGGCCCGGCTGTCCGGGCGGATCGACGCCTCCCTCGTGGCGCGGCACCGGTGGCTGCTCCAGGCGATCGGGCTGCCCACCTCGTACCAGCCGGGCGCGTGGGACGACCTGCTGGCCGGGATGCGGCTGGACAAGAAGGCCCGGGGCTCGCAGCTGCGGTTCGTGGTGCTCGACGGGCTGGCGCGGACGTCGATCCTGGCCGGCCCCGACGACGCCACGCTCATGTCGGCGTACGCCGAGATCAGCCGCTGAGCGCTTGCGTCCCGGCCGTCGGGCTAGGGTGGCGGGCATGGCTGTGGAGCACGATGCACGGCGGGGACGCCTGGCCGCGATGATCCGCGCTCGCGGGATCGCGACGGCCCTCGTCACCGATCTCGTCAACGTCCGCTACCTGACCGGGTTCACCGGCTCGAACGGCGCGGTCGGCGTCGCCGCCGACGGCACCGCGGTCCTGGTGACCGACGGCCGCTACCAGGACCAGGCCCGGGCCGAGGCCCCGGACGTCCAGATCGAGGTCGACCGCGACCTGCTCGGGACCCTGTCGGCGCGGCTGGGCGGGGCCACCCGGGTCGGCGTCGAGACGCATGCGCTGTCCGTCGACGAGCACGAGCGCCTGGTGAGTGCGCTCGACGGGGTCGAGGTCGCCTCGCTGCGGCGCGCCGTCGAGGAGCTGCGGGTGGTCAAGGACGAGGTCGAGCTCGACGCGCTGCGCGTCGCGTGCCGGGTCTCGACCGAGGCGCTCGCGGGCCTGCTGGAGGGTCCGCTCGTGGGGCGCACGGAACGGGCGGTCGCACGCGACCTGGAGTGGCGGATGTACGAGGCCGGGGCGGAGGCGATCGCGTTCGACACGATCGTGGCCTCCGGCCCCAACAGCGCGATCCCGCACCACGACCCGACCGAGCGGGTGCTCGAGACCGGGGACCTGCTCAAGATCGACTTCGGGGCGCGTGTGGACGGCTACCACGCCGACTGCACCCGGACGGTCGTCCTCGGGCGCGCCGACGCCTGGCAGCGCGAGATCCACGACGCGGTCCGTGAGGCGCAGGCACTCGGCGTCGAGGGGTGCCGGGAGGGTCGACAGACCGACGAGGTGGATGCCGACGTCCGGGGGAGCCTGGCCGACGCGGGCTGGCTGGAGCACTTCACGACGGGCCTCGGGCACGGCGTCGGCCTGAGGATCCACGAGGACCCGTTCTTGAGCTCGCCGAGCCCCGCTAGACTGGACCGCCGCACCGCCCTGACGGTCGAGCCCGGGATCTACGTCCCCGGTCGCGGGGGCGTGCGCATCGAAGACACCCTCGTCGTGACCGACGGCCAGCCCGAGCTGTTGACGGTCGCGACCACTGAACTCCTGGAGCTCGCCTGATGGCAACGACGAACGACCTGAAGAACGGCATGGTGCTCAACCTCGACGGACAGCTGTGGGCCGTCGTGTGGTTCCAGCACCACAAGCCCGGCAAGGGCGGGGCCGTCGTCCGCACCAAGCTGAAGAGCGTGCTGTCGGGCAAGGTCGTGGACCGCACCTTCACGGCGGACGTGAAGGTCGACGTGGCCACGGTCGACAAGCGCACGATGCAGTACCTCTACCACGACGGCGACTCCTACGTGTTCATGGACACGACCACGTACGACCAGCTCCCGCTGTCCGAGGACGTCGTCGGCGAGGCCGCCGGCTTCCTCCTGGACAACCAGGAGGCGATGGTCGCGACGCACGAGGGCACCCCGCTCTACATCGAGCTCCCGGCGTCGGTCGAGCTGACGGTCGAGTACACCGAGCCGGGCCTGCAGGGTGACCGGTCGTCGGGCGGCACGAAGCCCGCGAAGCTCGAGACCGGTCGCGAGATCCAGGTCCCGCTGTTCATCACGACGGGCGAGAAGATCAAGGTCGACACGCGCGACGGCAGCTACCTGGGTCGCGTCAGCAGCTGATGGGCGCGCGTACGAAGGCCCGCAAGCGCGCCCTCGACGTCCTGTTCGAGTCCGAGATGCAGGACCGGCCGGTCGGCGCGTCGCTGGACGAGCGGCTCGCCGCCGGCGATCCGCCCGTGAACCCGTACACGGTCGAGCTGGTCGAGGGTGTGCGGGAGCACCGCGATCGGATCGACGCCCTGCTGACCGAGTTCGCGCAGGGGTGGACGCTGACGCGGATGCCGGCGGTCGACCGCAACCTGCTGCGGATCGGTGCCTACGAGATCCTGTTCCGCGACGACGTCCCGGACCCGGTCGCGATCTCCGAGGCCGCGAACCTCGCCGGCGACCTCTCCACCGACGGCTCGCCGTCGTTCGTGCAGGGTCTGCTGACCCGGATCGCCGACGAGAAGCCCGCCCTCCCCGCCTGACCCCTCCGCGCTGGTCGAGGCCGAGACCCCACCTCCCGCTGGTCGAGGCCGAGCGGAGCGAGGATCGAGACCCCAACCCCCGCTGGTCGAGGCCGAGCGGAGCGAGGATCGAGACCCCAACCCCCGATGGTCGAGGCCGAGCGGAGCGAGGATCGAGACCCCAACCCCCGCTGGTCGAGGCCGAGCGGAGCGAGGATCGAGACCCCACCTCCCCCCTCAGACGCCCGCGGCCCCCGTACCGCGGCTGGACATCGGACGCCCCACCTGCAGGTTTTCGTTGCCGGCAACAAGAAGTGGTTCGTGGCACCGGAAGCGCGCGCGATTCCTCCGTGCCCGGAGCCAGGTTCCATTGCCGGCAACGGAACCCCCGCTCGCGACGGGCCGGGACGTCGCCGTGTTTTCGTTGCCGGCAACGAAAACACGCGGGGCCGGGGATCCGCCGGCTCCCCGCTGGACGCCCTCGAACTCGCCGTCGGACCGCACGCACGCGTGGCCTGCGGCGCTGAGGCGGCCCTCCGGCCCGTCGAGGTCGCGCACGAGGAGGGCGGGGTGCGCCTTGGGCGCGGGCGCGAACGGCGCCGCGACCCCGAGGATCATGGGGATGTCCTCCTCGGTCGGCATCACGTCGTGCCGGTCCGTACGGGTCCGTCCGACCCGCGGAGGACGCCGTACGGCGTGTCGTTCGCGGCCCTGTAGGCTGTGCTCGACAGACGTCCTTTAACCACCGTCCCGTGAGGCGGAGAAGGAGGTCAGCCGGTGTCAGCGCACACCCCTGATTCCGCGCGCCCTGGTCCCGACGAGACCGGCGCACGTCCCCGTGTGGTCCTCGACGCAGGCGACATCGCCCGCGCTCTGACCCGCATCACCCACGAGATCCTCGAGAAGAACCGCGGCAGCGACGACGTCGTCGTCCTGGGGATCCCCACCCGCGGTGTCGAGCTCGGCCGCCGCGTCGCGGACCGGATGAGCCAGGTCGAGACACGGCCCGTCCCGTACGGCTCGCTCGACATCACGATGTACCGCGACGACCTGCGGCTGAAGCCGGCGCGGGCTCTGGAGCGCACGGAGATCCCCGTCGACCTGGACGACAAGGTCGTGGTCCTGGTCGACGACGTGCTGTTCTCGGGGCGTACGATCCGGGCCGCCCTCGACGCCCTCGGCGACCTCGGGCGGCCCCGGGCCGTGCAGCTCGCCGTGCTCGTCGACCGAGGCCACCGCGAGCTGCCGATCCGGGCCGACTTCGTCGGCAAGAACCTCCCGACCGCGTTGTCGGAGCAGGTGAAGGTGCACGTCGCCGACCACGACGGGGCCGACGAGGTCCTGATCGAGTCGGCGCGGACGGAGGAGGCGCGATGAGGCACCTGCTGTCGGCCGGCGACCTGAGCCGCGACGAGGCGGTGCTGCTGCTCGACACCGCCGAGGAGATGCGGCACATCGCCGAGCGGCCGATCAAGAAGCTCCCCACGCTGCGGGGCCGTACGGTCGTCAACCTGTTCTTCGAGGACTCCACCCGCACCCGGATCTCGTTCGAGGCGGCGGCCAAGCGGCTCAGCGCGGACGTGATCAACTTCGCCGCGAAGGGGTCGAGCGTCTCCAAGGGCGAGAGCCTCAAGGACACCGCGCTCACGCTCCAGGCGATGGGCGCCGACGCGGTCGTGATCCGCCACCAGGCCTCCGGCGCCCCGAAGCGGCTCGCCGACGCCGGCTGGATCGACTCCGCGATCCTCAACGCCGGGGACGGCTCGCACGAGCACCCGACCCAGGCGCTGCTCGACGCCTTCACGATGCGCCGTCACCTCGGCGATCTCGACGGTCGTCGGATCACGATCGTCGGGGACGTGCTGCACAGCCGCGTGGCCCGCTCGAACGCCCTGCTGCTCGCCACGCTCGGCGCCGAGGTCACCCTGGTCGCTCCGCCCACCCTGATGCCGTACGGAGTGGAGTCGTGGCCGGTCGAGACGACGTACGACCTCGACTCGGCGCTGGCGAAGACCGACGCCGTGATGATGCTGCGGGTGCAGCGCGAGCGGATGAACGCCGCGTACTTCCCGAGCGCACGCGAGTACAGCCGCCGCTACGGCCTCGGGGTCGAGCGGCTCGCCCGGATGCCGGAGCACGCGATCGTGCTGCACCCCGGCCCGATGAACCGCGGGATGGAGATCACCGCCGACGTCGCCGACTGCGACCGCTCGGTGATCGTCGAGCAGGTCACGAACGGCGTCGCCGTCCGGATGGCCGCCCTGTACCTCCTCCTCGGCGGCGCGCGCGAGGCCGCCGCCCCCGCCAGCACCCCCTCCGCCACGACAGAAGGGCAGGCATGAGCGCCTACCTCCTCCGCCACGCGTCCCTGCTCGGCGAGACGGTCGCCGACGTCCGGATCGCCGACGGCGTGATCACCGAGATCGGCACCGACCTGGATCCGGGCGCGGACACGGTCGTCGACGCCGAGGGCCTGATCGCGCTGCCGGGTCTGGTCGACCTGCACACCCATCTGCGCGAGCCGGGCCGCGAGGACTCCGAGACCGTCGAGACCGGCACCCGCTCGGCCGCCGCCGGCGGCTTCACGTGCGTGCACGCGATGGCCAACACCGACCCCGTCGCCGACACCGCCGGTGTCGTGGAGCAGGTCTGGCGGCTGGGGCGCGAGCACGGCTGGTGCGACGTCGCACCGGTCGGCGCCGTGACCGTCGGCCTCGACGGCGAGCGGCTCGCCGAGCTCGGCGCGATGGCCGACTCCGCGGCCGGCGTCCGGGTGTTCTCCGACGACGGCCGCTGCGTCTCCGACGCGGTGCTGATGCGTCGGGCGCTGGAGTACGTCAAGGCGTTCGACGGCGTGATCGCGCAGCACGCGCAGGAGCCGCGCCTGACCGAGGGCGCCCAGATGAACGAGGGCGAGCTGTCCGGACGGCTCGGGCTGACGGGCTGGCCGGCGGTCGCCGAGGAGGCGATCATCGCCCGCGACGTCCTGCTCGCCGAGCACGTCGGGTCGCGGCTGCACGTCTGCCACCTCTCGACCCGCGGCTCGGTGGAGATCGTCCGCTGGGCGAAGTCGCGCGGCGTCGACGTGACCGCCGAGGTCACCCCGCACCACCTGCTGCTCACCGACGCGCTCGCCGCGACGTACGACCCGCGCTACAAGGTCAACCCGCCGCTGCGGACCGCCGACGACGTCGCCGCCCTGCGCGAGGCGCTCGCCGAGGGGGTCATCGACATCGTGGCGACCGACCACGCGCCGCACCCGAGCGAGGACAAGGAGTGCGAGTGGGCGGCCGCGGCGTTCGGGATGACCGGGCTGGAGACCGCCCTGTCGGTCGTCCAGCACACGATGGTCGACACCGGCCTGCTCGACTGGGCGGGAGTCGCCGAGCGGATGTCGGCCACGCCG
Source organism: Mumia flava (assembly GCF_002797495.1). Taxonomy (NCBI): domain Bacteria; kingdom Bacillati; phylum Actinomycetota; class Actinomycetes; order Propionibacteriales; family Nocardioidaceae; genus Mumia; species Mumia flava. The sequence goes on along the minus strand of NZ_PGEZ01000001.1, from coordinate 48,855 downwards.
GCCCGGATCGGCCGGGTCGCCGCGCACGGCCGCCCGCTCGCGGTCGGCGAGCCCGCCAACGTCGTGCTGTACGACCCGGCGGCGAGCCGCACGATCGATCCGCGCGACGCGGTCTCGCGCTCGCGCAACATCCCGTACGCCGGGCTCGAGCTGCCGGGACGGGTCGTCGCCACCTTCCTGCGCGGTCGCCCGACGGTGCTCGACGGTGCGCTGGTGCAGGAGGTGGCCGCATGAGCCAGGTCGTACGGACGCCCGCGGTGCTCGTCCTGGAGGACGGGCGCACGTTCCGTGGTGAGTCCTACGGGGCTCGGGGCACGACGCTGGGGGAGGCGGTCTTCTCCACCGGGATGACCGGCTACCAGGAGACGCTGACCGACCCCTCGTACCGCCGCCAGGTCGTCGTGATGACGGCGCCGCACATCGGCAACACCGGCGTCAACGCCGACGACCCGGAGTCGGGCCGGATCTGGGTCGCCGGGTACGTCGTCCGCGACCCCGCGCGCCGCGTCAGCAGCTGGCGCGCGACCGGGACGCTGGAGGACGAGCTGGTCGCCCAGGACGTCGTCGGGATCAGCGGCGTGGACACCCGCGCCCTCACCCGGCACCTGCGCGAGCGGGGCGCGATGCGGGTCGGGATCGCCTCCGACGGCACCTCGGCCGAGGCACTGCTCGATCAGGTCCGGGAGGCCCCGTCGATGGCGGGCGCCGACCTGGCCGCCGAGGTGACCACCGACGCGGCGTACGTCGTCGAGGCTCGTGGCGAGAAGCGGTTCACCGTGGCCGCGGTCGATCTGGGGATCAAGGCGATGACGCCGCACCGGATGGCCGAGCGCGGGATCGAGACTCACGTCCTGCCCGCCGGCGCCACCGTCGACGACGTGCTGGCGGTCGGGGCCGACGGGGTGTTCTTCTCCAACGGACCCGGCGACCCGGCGGCGACCACGGGCGCCGTCGCGCTGCTGCAGGAGGTGCTGCGGCGCCGGATCCCGTTCTTCGGGATCTGCTTCGGCAACCAGATGCTGGGCCGCGCGCTCGGGTTCGACACCTACAAGCTGAAGTACGGCCACCGCGGGATCAACCAGCCCGTGATGGACCGGACCACCGGCAAGGTCGAGGTCACCGCGCACAACCACGGCTTCGCCGTCGATGCGCCGACCGACCGGCCGGTGGAGACCCCGCTGGGGATCGCGGAGGTCACCCACGTGTGCCTCAACGACGACGTCGTCGAGGGCCTGGCGCTGCGCGACCCGGACGGCCGGCCGCTGGCGTTCAGCGTCCAGTACCACCCCGAGGCGGCCGCGGGCCCGCACGATGCCGAGTACCTGTTCGACCGCTTCGCCGACCTCATGGCCGACCGCGCCGGGTCGGCCGGCAACGAAGAAGGGGGGCGCTGATGCCGCGCCGCGACGACATCTCCTCCGTCCTCGTGATCGGGTCCGGGCCGATCGTGATCGGCCAGGCCTGCGAGTTCGACTACTCCGGTACGCAGGCGTGCCGGGTGCTGCGCAGCGAGGGGCTGCGGGTGATCCTGGTCAACTCGAACCCGGCGACGATCATGACCGACCCCGAGTTCGCCGACGCCACCTACGTCGAGCCGATCACCCCGGAGTTCGTCGAGCGGGTGATCGCGCAGGAGCGCCCGGACGCGCTGCTCGCGACGCTCGGCGGCCAGACCGCGCTCAACGCCGCGATGTCGCTGCACCACGGTGGCGTGCTGGAGAAGTACGGCGTCGAGCTGATCGGCGCGTCGGTCGAGGCGATCGAGAAGGGCGAGAACCGCGAGTCGTTCAAGGCGATCGTGGAAGGCCTCCCCGACGCGTGGGGCGCCGAGGTGGCCCGCTCGGCGATCTGCCACTCGATGGCCGACTGCCTCGCCGCGGTGGAGGACCTCGGCTACCCGGTCGTCGTCCGCCCGTCGTACACGATGGGCGGCGTCGGGTCGGGGATCGCGCACGACGAGGCCGACCTGCACCGGATCGCCGGCGCGGGCCTGGCCGCCAGCCCGACCACCGAGGTGCTCCTGGAGGAGTCGATCCTCGGCTGGAAGGAGTACGAGCTGGAGGTGATGCGCGACAAGGCCGACAACGTCGTGATCGTCTGCTCGATCGAGAACGTCGACCCGATGGGCGTGCACACCGGTGACTCGATCACCGTGGCACCGGCGATGACCCTGACCGACCGCGAGTACCAGCGGCTGCGCGACATCGCGATCGGGGTGATCCGCGAGGTCGGCGTCGACACGGGCGGCTGCAACATCCAGTTCGCCGTGAACCCCGCGGACGGTCGGGTCGTCGTGATCGAGATGAACCCGCGGGTCTCGCGCTCGAGCGCGCTGGCGTCGAAGGCCACCGGCTTCCCGATCGCGAAGATCGCCGCCAAGGTCGCCGTCGGCTACACCCTCGACGAGATCCCGAACGACATCACCGAGCAGACCCCGGCGAGCTTCGAGCCGACCCTGGACTACGTCGTGGTCAAGGTGCCGCGGTTCGCGTTCGAGAAGTTCCCGTCCGCCGACGAGCGGCTCACGACCCACATGAAGTCGGTCGGTGAGGCGATGGCGATCGGCCGGAGCTTCACCGAGGCGCTCCAGAAGGCGCTGCGCTCGCTGGAGCGCCCGGACGCGGTCTTCGACTGGCACCGCGAGTGGGTCGATCTCGACAAGGAGTCGCTCCTCGCCGAGATCGCGACGCCGCACGACGGGCGCCTGAAGAAGGTGATGGACGCGCTGCGCGCCCGGGCGACGCCGGAGGAGATCTTCGACGCGACCCGGATCGACCCGTGGTTCGTCGACCAGCTCGCCCTGATCAACGAGGTCGCCGAGGAGCTGAGCAGCGCCGAGGAGCTCGATCCGGTCGTGCTCCGCCGGGCGAAGCGGCACGGCTTCTCCGACGCGCAGATCGGCAAGATCCGCGGGATGAGCGCCGACGTCGTCCGCGGGGTGCGGCACGCTCTGGGGATCCGTCCGGTCTACAAGACGGTCGACACCTGCGCGGCCGAGTTCGCGGCGCGTACGCCCTACCACTACTCGTCCTACGACGAGGAGACGGAGGTGGCGCCGCGGGATCGTCCGGCGGTGGTCATCCTCGGCTCCGGCCCGAACCGGATCGGCCAGGGGATCGAGTTCGACTACTCCTGCGTGCACGCGTCGCTCGCGCTGTCCGAGGCCGGCTACGAGACCATCATGGTCAACTGCAACCCGGAGACGGTCTCGACCGACTACGACACCTCCGACCGGCTCTACTTCGAGCCGCTGACGCTCGAGGACGTGCTCGAGGTCGTGCACGCCGAGCAGAAGGCGGGCCCGCTCGCCGGCGTCGTCGTGCAGCTCGGCGGGCAGACGCCGCTCGGCCTGGCGGCTGCGCTCGAGGCGGCGGAGGTCCCGATCGTCGGGACGTCCCCGGCCGCGATCGACCTCGCCGAGCACCGTGGGGAGTTCGGCCGGGTGCTGGCACAGGCCGGGCTGCCGGCTCCGAAGCACGGCACCGCGACGTCGTTCGCGGGTGCGAAGCAGGTCGCCGACGAGATCGGCTACCCGGTCCTCGTCCGCCCCTCGTACGTCCTGGGCGGCCGCGGCATGGAGATCGTGTACGACGAGGCGGCCCTGGCGGGCTACATCGAGCGTTCGACGGAGATCTCGCCGGAGCACCCGGTGCTGGTCGACCGGTTCCTCGACGACGCGGTCGAGATCGACGTCGATGCGCTGTTCGACGGCACCGACCTCTACCTCGGTGGCGTGATGGAGCACATCGAGGAGGCCGGGATCCACTCGGGCGACTCCTCCTGCGCGCTCCCGCCGATCACGCTGGGCGCCGAGGACCTGGATCGGATCCGGGTCTCGACGCGGGCCATCGCCGAGGGCGTCGGGGTGCGCGGCCTGATCAACATCCAGTTCGCGCTCAGCTCCGACGTGCTCTACGTCCTGGAGGCCAACCCGCGCGCCTCGCGCACGGTGCCGTTCGTCTCGAAGGCGACCGCGGTGCCGCTGGCGAAGGCGGCCGCCCGGCTGATGCTGGGGGAGTCGATCGCGGACCTCCGAGCGGCCGGCGTCCTGCCGGCGACGGGCGACGGCGGCGACCTCGGACCGGACGCGCCGGTCGCCGTCAAGGAGGCGGTGATGCCGTTCAACCGCTTCCGGACCGTCGAGGGCACGACCGTCGACACCCTGCTGGGCCCGGAGATGCGCTCCACGGGGGAGGTGATGGGCATCGACTCGCTGTTCGGCACCGCCTTCGCGAAGGCGCAGGCGGGGGCTCAGGAGGGTCTGCCGACCGGCGGGAAGGTGTTCGTCTCGGTCGCCAACTCCGACAAGCGGCACATGATCTTCCCGATCAAGCGGCTGGCCGACCTGGGCTTCGAGATCGTGGCGACGGCCGGGACGGCTGCGGTGCTGCACCGCAACGGCGTCGACGCGGCCGTGGTCCGCAAGCTGGGCGAGGAGCCGGTCGACAGCGGGCACGCGATCGTCGACCTGATCTCGTCGGGCGAGGTGGGGCTCGTGATCAACACGCCGCACGGCGCGACGTCGGGCGGCAGCCCGCGCGTCGACGGGTACGAGATCCGGACCGCGGCGATCAACGCCGGCGTCCCCTGCATCACCACGGTGCAGGGTCTGGCAGCGGCGGTGCAGGGGATCGAGGCGGCTCGCTCGGGGGAGGTGGGGGTCCGCTCGCTCCAGTCCTGGGGAGCGGCCCTGAAGGTCGGCCCCGGACCGGCCGGGGATGCGGCCGGGGATGCGGCCGAGGTGCCGGCATGACGGTCACGCAGGCCCGTGGCCGCGTCGTCAGCCGCACGCCGGTCGGCGACTACCACCACCTGGTGATCGCGGTCGAGGGCATCGCCGAGCACACCCGGCCCGGGCACTTCGTCGCGCTCGCCGTGGGCGGGGCCGACTCGGGGATGCTCCTGCGTCGGGCGTTCTCGATCTATCGCACGTCGACGACGGGGCGCTACGGCCCGACGGTGGAGGTCGTCTTCGCCGCCCACGGCAAGGGCACCCGCTGGATGGCGGACCTGGCCCCGGAGGACGAGATCGACGTCGTCGGCCCGATGGGCCGGCCGTTCGCGCTGCCGAAGGAGAAGGTCGCCTGCATCCTGGTCGGCGGCGGGTACGGCTCGGCGCCGATGTTCTCGCTCGCGAGCGCCCTGCGGGAGCGGGGGAGCAGCGCGCACTTCGTGCTCGGCGCGGCGACGACACCGCGCCTGTTCGGCGTGCTGGAGGCCAACCGGGTGGGGTCCAGCGTGCACGTGACCACCGAGGACGGGTCGACCGGCACCCGGGGTCGGGTGACCGACGTCCTCGAGGGTCTGGTCGACGACGTGGAGGCGGCGGTCGTCTACGCCTGCGGTCCGATGGGCATGCTGCGGGCGGTCGCCGACCTGGCCGAGGACGCCGGCGCGTGGAGCCAGTGCGTCGTGGAGGAGTCGATGGCCTGCGGTGTCGGCGTGTGCATGACGTGCGTGCTGCCGGTCGAGGGAGAGGACGGGCTGGTACGCATGGTGCGCAGCTGCGTGGAGGGCCCGGTGTTCCGGGGCGACCGGGTCCGGTGGGACGCGGTCGGGACGATCCCGCCGGGGACGCTGGGGGCGCCGCGATGAGCGCGGCCGAGGGCGGCCGGGCGCCGCTCGATCCCGCCGACGTCGATCTCGCGGTCGACCTGTGCGGACTGCGGATGCCGACGCCGGTGATGACCGCGTCCGGCTGCGCGGCAGCCGGTCGCGAGCTGGACCAGTTCTTCGACGTCACCTCGATCGGCGCGGTGGTGACGAAGTCGATCATGCGCAGCCCGCGCTCCGGTCGGCCGACGCCGCGGATGGTCGAGACCCCGTCAGGGATGCTGAACTCCATCGGGCTCCAGGGTCCCGGGATCGACGCGTTCCTGGCCCGGGACCTGCCCTGGCTGGTCCAGCGCGGCGCGCGGGCGTTCGTCTCGATCGCGGGGGAGACCGCCGACGAGTACGTCGAGCTGGCGCGTCGCGTGGGCCAGGCTCCGGGCGTCGCGGGCATCGAGGTCAACATCTCCTGCCCGAACGTCGAGAACCGCGGCATGGTCTTCGCCTGCGACCCCGACTCGTCGTACCGCGTCCTCAGCGAGGTCCGCCCCCACATCCCCGACGACATCCCCGTCTTCGCGAAGCTCACGCCCGACGTCACCGACATCACGATCGTGGCGGGCGCCGCGGCCGACGCGGGTGCGGACGGGGTGACGGTGATCAACACGCTGCTCGGCATCGCGATGGACCCCGACACGCTGCGTCCGCGGCTGGGCGGGGTCACCGGTGGGCTGAGCGGTCCCGCGGTCCGCCCGGTCGCGGTCCGCGCGGTCTGGCAGATCCGCCGTGCGCTCCCGGACCTCCCGATCATCGGCGTGGGCGGGATCCGCACGGGCTTCGACGCGCTCGAGATGGTGCTCGCCGGCGCCGCGGCGGTGCAGGTCGGCACCGTGATCTTCCACGACCCGTCGGCGCCGGTCCGCGTCGCCGACGAGCTGCGCGACGAGCTCGCGGTCCGCGGGTTCGCATCGTTGGACGAGGTACGGGGGTTGGCGCATGTCTGAGCCGGTCGGTCCGCAGGAGCCAGGAGACGCCGGGGGCCCCGGGGACGCAGAACCGTTCGGTGCGCGGCTGTGGGCCGCGACCCGGCGGTACGGTCCGCTGTGCGCGGGCATCGACCCGCACGCGGCGCTGCTCGACGCCTGGGGCCTGCCCGACGACGTCGCGGGACTGGAGCGCTTCGCGCTGCGGGCGGTCGAGGCGTTCGCGGGCGAGGTCGGCGTCGTGAAGCCCCAGTCCGCGTTCTTCGAGCGGTTCGGAGCGGCCGGGGTGGCCGTGCTGGAGCGCACCGTGCGCGAGGCACGCAGCGCGGGTCTGCTCGTGCTGCTCGACGTGAAGCGCGGCGACATCGGGTCGACGGCGGCGGCCTACGCCGACGCGTACCTCCATGCCGACTCGCCCCTGCGGGTCGATGCCGTGACGGTCAGCCCGTACCTCGGGCTCGGCTCGCTGGACCCGTTCCTGCAGCGCGCCGCCGAGCACGGCGGCGGTGTCTTCGTGCTGGCGCTCACGTCGAACCCCGAAGGGTCCCAGGTGCAGCGTGCGCGTCTGGAGGGCGGCGCGACGGTCGCACAGACGATGCTCGACGGGATCCGGGAGCGCAATGCCGGGGTGCGACCCCAGGGCTCGTACGGAGCGGTGGTCGGGGCGACGCTCGGCGACCTGGACGCCGACGTCCGGATCGGCGGTCCGCTCCTGGTGCCCGGCTACGGGGCGCAGGGCGGGACGTCGCAGGACCTCGCACGGATGTTCGGCGACGTGTGGGACCACGTCCTCGTGGCCTCGTCGCGCGGCGTCCTGGGGCGCGGACCGGACGTCGACGGTCTGCGCGGGGCCGTCCGCGAGGCCCGTGAGGACCTGGCCTCGGCTCGCTGAGCCGGCCACGCCCGACCCGTCGTCGTCCTGAGCCCGGCGTGCCCTAGGGTCGTGGTGCGCCGAACCGGCGCGCATCGACGACTCGGTCGGCCCGGGGGCCGACCCGAACGCCAGGAGCCTCTTCATGATCCGTCCGCTTCGTGCCCTGCCCGCCGTCCTGCTCGCCGGTGTGGCGCTGACCGCGTGCGGCGGCGGTGGTGACGAGTCCGCGGCCTACTGCGACCAGGTCGAGGCGTTCGCCGACGCGGCGCAGGACCTGGACGCCGAGCAGGCGTCCACGTACGCCGAGGAGGTCCAGAAGGTGGTCGACGAGGCCCCGGACGGCATCGTCGATGCGTGGACGACGCTGCAGGAGGGCTTCGCGGCGGTCGCCGACGGTGATGTCGAGGGGGTGGACGCCGACGCGATCCAGGAGGCGACCGACTCCATCGAGCAGAACGTCAAGGACGACTGCGACCTGGACCTCAACGAGCTGGGCTGACCCGGCGGCAGCGTCCGGGCCAGAGCAGCGCACCCGCCCGGTGGGGCGGGTGCCGCTCGGGGGTTGGCGGCGGGCGTCCGGAGCACTACTGTGTTCCTCGCCACAGCCGTACGCCGTGTGCAACTGAGAGTGGCACACGCGCATCCCCCGAGGAGCCCCGTCATGCCCTGGACCCGTCTCGCCGCCTCGCTGCTGACCACCGGCCTGCTCGTCGCCACCGCGGCGTGCAGCGGATCGGACTCCGACGGTGGCGGTGACGAGAGCGCGCAGGCCTCGGCACCCTCGGCCTACTGCGCCTCGGTCGCCGACTCCGCCGAGGCGTTGTCGCGGATCGGCTCGGACCCGTCGATGAGCACCGACGACTTCGCGGGCACGATCGAGGTGGTCCGCGAGGTCGGCGCCGAGGCCGGCGACGAGGCGGGTGAGGCGTGGACGACCGTCGCCGACGGGCTCCAGCAGGTCCACGACGGGCTGACCACCGCCGGCATCGAGCTCGGCGACCTGACCAAGCCGAAGAAGATCGACCAGCTCAAGCGCAAGCAGCGCAAGGCGCTGGAGAACGCGATCTCGGCCCACCTCGGCATGTCCGAGGCGATGCAGACGATCGTGGACGACGTCGAGTCCGAGTGCGGGGTCGCCCTCGGCGAGAGCTGAGCGCCCTCTAGGCTGTCCGCGTCGCCCGCCTCCGTCGGCGCCGCGCCAGCACCGGCGGAGGAGGTCCGGGACCGCGCCGAGTCGCGGTCCTGCCCGTCGGCGGTGACGGTCGTGTTGCCGCCCGCACGGCGGCCTCGCTAAGTTCTCAGCATCCGCCCCGATCTGACGAGGTGACCCCGTTGGCCCTTCCTCCGCTCACCCCTGAGCAACGCCAGGCTGCGCTCGAGAAGGCAGCCGCCGCCCGGCGCGAGCGCGCCGCGGTCAAGAACCGGCTCAAGACCTCGGGCACCTCGCTGTCCGAGGTGCTGAAGGAGGGGCAGTCCAACGAGGTCGTCGGCAAGATGAAGGTCTACGACCTCCTCCAGTCGATGCCGGGCCTCGGCAAGGTGCGCGCCAAGCAGATGATGGAGCGGATCGGGATCGCCGACTCGCGTCGCGTGCGCGGGCTCGGGGTCAAGCAGATCGCTGCGCTCGAGCAGGAGTTCGCCGAGCGTGAGTGACCGGCCCCGTCGGCTCGTCGTCCTCGCCGGTCCGACCGCGGTCGGCAAGGGCACGGTGGCCGCGCGGGTGCGTGAGACCCACCCCGAGGTGTGGATCTCGGTGTCGGCGACGACCCGGCCGCCGCGACCGGGCGAGGTCGACGGCGTGCACTACCACTTCGTGACGCCCGAGCAGTTCGACGAGCTGGTCGAACGCGGCGACATGCTCGAGTGGGCGGTGGTGCACGGCACCCACCGGTACGGCACGCCGCGCGCGCCGGTCGTCGCACGGCTCGCGGCGGGCGTGCCGGCCCTGCTCGAGATCGACCTCCAGGGGGCGCGCCAGGTCCGGGCGGCGATGCCGGAGGCGCTGTTCGTGTTCCTGGCGCCGCCGTCCTTCTCCGACCTGGTCGACCGGCTCGTCGGTCGGGGCACGGAGTCGGAGGCCGAGCGCGAGCGGCGTCTCGAGACCGCGCGCGTGGAGCTGGCCGCGGTCGACGAGTTCGACGTGTCGATCGTCAACGCCGACGTGGAGCAGGCGTGCGCCGACTTGGTAGCATTGATCGAGAATCCGCCCGACGTCGATCGGGATCCCACCACTTCTCTGTGAGGCCATCTTCGTGTCCGGCACCCAGGCAGCCCCCGAGGGCATCACCTACCCGCCCATCGACGACCTGCTCGGCAAGGTGTCGTCGAAGTACGAGCTCGTGCTCGTGAGCGCCAAGCGCGCTCGTCAGATCAACGCCTACTACTCGCAGCTCGGCGAGGGCCTGCTCGAGTACGTCGGTCCTCTGCTGGACACCCACGTCCAGGAGAAGCCGCTGTCGATCGCGCTGCGCGAGATCGACGCCGACCTGCTGCAGACCGAGTCCGCGCCCCAGGAGCAGGCGGACGAGCAGGCCTGACGGCCATGCGTTCGGTCGTTCTCGGCGTCGGGGGCGGGATCGCCGCCTACAAGTCCGCGGAGCTTCTCCGCCGGTTCACCGAGTCCGGTGACCGGGTGCGGGTCGTTCCGACGGCCGCGGCGCTGCGGTTCGTGGGCGCTCCCACGTGGGAGGCGCTGTCCGGGCAGCCGGTGACCGCGGAGGTCTTCGAGGCCGTTCCCGAGGTCCCGCACGTGCGGATCGGGCAGAGCGCCGACCTGGTCGTGGTCGCGCCGGCCACGGCCGACCTGATCGCGAAGGCCGCGCACGGCCTCGCCGACGACCTCCTGACCAACACCCTGCTCACCGCCCGGTGTCCCGTCCTGCTGGTGCCGGCGATGCACACCGAGATGTGGGAGCACGCCGCGACCCGGGCCAACGTCGCCACGCTCCGCTCGCGCGGCGTCACGGTGATGGAGCCCGCGGTCGGTCGTCTCACCGGGGCCGACTCCGGCAAGGGGCGCATGCCCGACCCCGCCGACGTCCACGCCGCGGCCCTCGCGCTGCTCGACGCGCCCGCCGCGCGGGTCGCCGACCTCGCTGGTCGGCACGTCGTGGTGAGCGCCGGCGGCACCCGCGAGTACCTCGATCCCGTCCGCTACCTCGGCAACCGCTCGTCGGGGCGGCAGGGGGTCGCGATCGCCGAGGCCGCGGCCGCGCGTGGTGCGAAGGTGACGCTCGTCGCCGCGAACGTCACGGTCGAGGTCCCGGCCGGCATCGACGTCGTCCAGGTCGAGACGACCGCCCAGCTGCACGAGGCGATGCTGGCCCGCACGGACGCCAGCGACGTGGTCGTGATGGCGGCGGCACCCGCGGACTTCCGCCCGGAGTCGACGGCCGGCGCGAAGATCAAGAAGGACGAGTCCGGCTCGGTCCCCGAGGTCCGGCTGGTCCAGAACCCTGACGTCCTCGCCGACCTCGTCGCTCGGCGAGGGCCGGGCTCGGCGGCCCCGCTGCTGGTCGGTTTCGCCGCGGAGACCGGCGACGAGCAGGCCACGGTGCTCGAGCACGCCCGCGCCAAGCTCGCCCGGAAGGGATGCGACTACCTGGTCGTCAACGACGTCTCGGCCGGGAAGGCGTTCGACCGCCCGGACAACGAGGTCGTGGTCCTCGGCGCCGACGGCAGCGCGCTCGAGGTCCCGCTCGGCCCCAAGAGCGAGATCGCCCGGGCCCTGCTCGACGTGCTGGCCCGCAGGCTGGACAATCGCTGACGTCCGATCGGGCCGGGTATACGCTGAGGTGCCCGTCCACCGTTCCTGCGAAGGGATGTGCTGTGAGCCGTCTGTTCACCTCCGAGTCCGTGACCGAGGGTCACCCGGACAAGATCGCCGACCAGATCAGCGACTCCGTCCTGGACGCCCTGCTGACCCAGGACCCCTCGTCCCGCGTCGCGTGCGAGACGTTCGTGACCACGGGTCTGGTCCTCGTCGGCGGTGAGGTGACGACCACGGCGTACGCCGACATCGCACGGATCGCCCGGGACCGTGTCCTCGAGATCGGCTACGACTCGTCGGTCAAGGGGTTCGACGGTGCGTCCTGCGGGGTCCAGGTGACGCTCGGCCAGCAGTCGCCCGACATCGCGCAGGGCGTCGACCAGGCCTACGAGGAGCGCACCGAGGGCTCCGTCGACCCGCTGGACCTCCAGGGTGCGGGGGACCAGGGCCTGATGTTCGGCTACGCGACCGACGAGACCCCCGAGATGATGCCGCTGCCGATCACGATCGCGCACCGGCTCGCCGAGCGGCTGACCGCCGTCCGCAAGGACGGCACGGTCCCGTACCTCCGGCCCGACGGCAAGACCCAGGTCACGATCGAGTACGACGACGACGACCACGCGCTGCGGGTCGACACGGTCGTGGTCTCGACGCAGCACGCTGCCGACATCGACCTCGAGGCCATGCTGACGCCGGACGTGAAGAAGCACGTCGTCGACGCGGTCCTCGACGGATTCGAGATCGACCACTCCGACTACCGGCTGCTCGTCAACCCGACGGGCAAGTTCGAGATCGGCGGGCCGATGGGCGACGCCGGGCTCACGGGCCGCAAGATCATCATCGACACCTACGGCGGGATGGCGCGCCACGGGGGCGGTGCGTTCTCCGGCAAGGACCCGAGCAAGGTCGACCGCTCCGCTGCCTACGCGATGCGCTGGGTCGCCAAGAACATCGTCGCTGCCGGTCTGGCGAAGCGTGTCGAGTGCCAGGTCGCGTACGCGATCGGCAAGGCTCACCCGGTGGGGTTCTACCTCGACACGTTCGGCACCGAGACCGTGCCCGTCGACCGGATCCGATCGGCCGTCGACGAGGTGTTCGACCTGCGGCCCGCCGCGATCGTGCGCGACCTGGACCTCAAGCGTCCGATCTACGCCAAGACGGCGGCGTACGGCCACTTCGGCCGCGAGCTGCCCGAGTTCACCTGGGAGTCGACGTCGCGGGCGGACGCGCTGCGCGCGGCGGCCGGCCTCTGAGCGCACCCGCCGGCGGTGTCGGCCCCGGTTGGTAGAACGGGACCGTGACCGATCCCGACGCCGAGCCGACGCAGCTGGCCCTCGTGCCGTCCGCCGACGTCGGCGACGCCGGTGGGCAGGGCCCCCCGGCCGGTGGCGCGGCGGACGGAGGACCGGCGTCCGCGTCGGCCGACCGGTTCGCGGGCGCGGCGCAGCGCCTGCCGGTCGCGCGGGTGGCGATCGAGGTGAGCCTGGCTCATCTGGACCGTCCGTTCGACTACCTCGTGCCCGAGGCGATGGACGACCAGGTCGTGGCGGGCTGTCGGGTGATGGTCCGGTTCGGCGGCGCGAGCGTGTCCGGCTTCGTCCTCGAGCGCAGCGACACGACCGAGCACACCGGTCGACTCGGGCGGATCTCGCGGGTGGTGTCGTCCGAGCCCGTGCTGCGGCCGGACGTCGCCCGCGCCTGCCGAGCGGTCGCGGACCGCTACGCCGGGACGTTCGCCGACGTGGTCCGGCTCGCGGTCCCTCCGCGGCACGCCCGGACCGAGAAGCGGCCGCTCGAGGGCGAGGAGCCGCTGCCGGTCCCGGCCGAGCGGTCCACGGTGTGGGCGGCCTACGACGGCGGCACGGACGTCCTGGACGCGCTCGCGACCGGTGGGTCTCCACGTGCGGTGTGGAGCCCGCGCCCGGGGGCCGCACCGGAGGCGGGTCTGGTGGAGGCGGTCGCCGCGGTCCTGTCGGGCGGGCGCGGCGCGATCGTGTGCCTGCCCGACGTCGCGGACGTGGAGCGCCTGGACGCTGCGATGACGGCCGCCTGGGGCAGCGACCACCACGTGACGCTCACGGCCGATCTCGGCCCGGCGGCACGGTACGCCGCGTTCCTGCGCGTTCTTCGGGGACGGGCCCGTGTGGTGATCGGGACACGTGCGGCCGCGTTCGCGCCGGTGGCGGACCTGGGCCTGGTCGCGATCTGGGACGACGGCGACGATCTGTTCGCCGAGCCCCGAGCCCCCTATCCCCACACGCGGGAGGTGCTCCTGACCCGCGCGTGGGACAGCGGGTGCGGCGTCCTGGTCGCGGGCTGGGCACGCACGCCCGAGGCGCAGCAGCTGGTCGAGTCGGGATGGTGCTCGTCGATCGAGGCACCGTCGGCGCAGCGGCGTGCCGCGTGGCCCCGGATCGAGACCGATGAGCCCGGTCGGGCACTGTCGACGGCGCGGTTGCCGGCGGCGGCGTTCCGCGCCGTGCGCGCCGGCCTGGAGGCCGGTCCGGTGCTCGTGCAGGTGCCGCGGACGGGCTACCGCGCGAGCCTGGCCTGCCAGGAGTGCCGGCGTCCGGCGCGCTGCGTGCGCTGCACCGGTCCGTTGCGCCAGGACGACCCGGGTGCGCCGCCGCGGTGCGGGTGGTGCGGCGGTGAGGCGGAGCCGTGGTCCTGCCCGCACTGCGGCGGCACACGCCTGCGGGCCCCTCTGCTGGGGGACCGGCGCACGGTCGAGGAGCTCGGGCGCGCATTCCCGCAGGTCCGCGTCCGCTCGTCGGTGGGCGGCTCGGCGGTGCGTGACGTCGACGCCGAGCCCGCGATCGTCGTGGCGACGCCGGGCGCGGAGCCGCGAGCCTCGGGCGGGTACGCCGCGGCCGTCCTGCTCGACACCTGGGCGACCCTCAGCCGCCCGGACCTTCGGACCGACGAGGAGGCGCTGCGGCGCTGGCTGAACGCCGCGGCGCTGGTCCGTGGCTCGGCCGACGGGGGACGGCTCGTGGTGGTCGGCGATCCCGGTGTGCCGGTCGTCCAGGCGCTGGTGCGCACCGACCCGGTCGGGTTCGCTGCACGCGAGCTGGGCGAGCGGCGAGCGGCCCGGCTGCCTCCCGCTGCCCGCCTGGCGACGCTCGAGGGCCCGGAGGACGCCGTGACCGACCTCGTCGGGCACGGGTGGCCCGAGCACGCGCAGGTGCTCGGGCCGATCGAGCTGGACGCCGACGACGACGGCCCCCGGGCGCGCCTGGTCGTGGCGGTGCCGCGCAGCGGGGGTCGTGTGCTCACCGCCGCCCTGCGGCACGTGCAGGCCGACCGCAGCCTGCGCAAGCGCCGCCCGGTGCGCGTGCAGGTGGACCCGTACGCCCTGGGCTGAGCACCCGCCCACGCCCCGGACGGGCCGGATCGTGCGGTCCACCTAGGCTGGGCGCGTGAGACTCGCCTTCGCCGGGACCCCCGAGGTCGCTCTGCCCTCCCTGGACGCTCTCGTCGCCAGCGGCCACGAGGTCGCGGCCGTGATCACCCGACCGGACGCCCGTGCGGGACGGGGCCGGACGCTGACGGCGTCGCCGGTCGCGGAACGGGCGCTGGAGCACGGCATCGAGGTGCTGCGTCCGACGCGGCCGTCGGACCCCGACTTCGTCGCGCGACTGCGCGCGATCGCGCCCGACTGCGTGCCGGTGGTCGCCTACGGTGCGCTGCTGCCGGGCGACCTGCTCACGATCCCGACCCACGGCTGGGTCAACCTGCACTTCTCGGTCCTGCCCGCGTGGCGGGGCGCCGCGCCGGTGCAGCACGCCCTGATCGCCGGGGACGAGGTGACGGGTGCGACGGCGTTCCGGATCGTCGAGGAGCTGGACGCCGGCCCGCTGTTCGGCCTGCTGACCGAGCGCATCCGGCCGGAGGACACCGCCGGCTCGCTGCTCGATCGTCTGGCCGGTGCCGGAGCGGGACTGCTCGTCGACGTCGTCGATCATCTCGAGGCCGGGGACATCGAGGCCCGTCCCCAGCCCGAGGAGGGCCTCTCGTACGCCCCGAAGATCACCACCGAGGACGCACGCGTCGACTTCGAGGCGCCTGCGTTCGGCGTCGACCGGCGGATCCGCGGGTGCACGCCGGCTCCCGGTGCGTGGACGCTGTACGACGGGCAGCGGCTGAAGCTCGGCCCGGTCACCGTGCTGGACGACGCCCGGCTCGCGCCCGGCTCCGTCGAGGCGGGCAGACGCGAGGTCCGGGTGGGCACGGCGACGAACGACGTGCTGCTCGGGGACGTCCAGCCGCACGGCAAGAAGCCGATGCCGGCGCCCGACTGGGCCCGTGGCGTGCGCGTACCCGACGGTGCACGCCTTGGCTGAGCAGCGACGCGGCGCGCCGCGCGGACGAGTCGATCCGGCACGCCGGGCGGCGTACGACGTCCTGCGCGCGGTCGACGAGGACGACGCGTACGTGAACCTGGTGCTGCCGCCGCTGCTCCGCGATCGCGGGATCGCCGGACGCGACGCGGCGTTCGCGACCGAGCTGACCCACGGCACGGTCCGACGCTCCGGGACGTACGACCTGATCCTCGACCACCTCGCGCCGAAGGGGATCGACGCGCCGGTGCGCGACGTGCTGCGGCTCGGGACGCACCAGCTGCTCGGGATGAGGGTGCCGAGTCACGCCGCAATCTCGACCAGCGTCGATCTGGTCCGCACGGCGGTGGGCCACCGGCCGGCCGGCTTCGTCAACGCCGTGCTGCGCAAGGTCGACAGGCTCGACGAGGCCGCGTGGGTCGACCGCGTCGCACCGCCGGCCGAGCAGGACCCGATCGGCCGGCTGTCCGTCGAGCACGCACACCCCCGCTGGGTGGTGGAGGCGCTGCGCGACGCCCTCGCGGCCGGTCCGACCGACGGCGACGCGCTGGACGACCTCGCTGCGCTGCTCTCCGCCGACAACGAGCCGCCCCGCGTCACCCTGGTCGCGCGCCCCGGCCTCGCGGACGTCGGCGAGCTGGGGGTCGCGGGAGCCGAGCCCGGACACTGGTCCCCGTACGCCGTGCGGCTGACCGAGGGCGGTGACCCGGCCGCGATCGACGCGGTGCGTGACGGTCGCGCCGGCGTCCAGGACGAGGGCTCGCAGCTGGTGGCGCTGGCGGCGACGTCCGCTGCGCTGGACGGGCCGGACGCACGCTGGCTCGACCTGTGCGCCGGTCCCGGCGGGAAGGCGGCCCTGACGGCCGCGCTGGCCGCGCCGCGAGGCGCCCACCTGGTCGCCAACGAGGTTGCGCCGCACCGTGCCCGGCTGGTCGCGGCGGCGGTCCGGCGGCTGCCCGACGTCGAGGTCGTGACCCACGACGGGCGCACCCTCGAGCTTCCGCCGTTCGACCGGGTCCTGGTCGACGCGCCCTGCACCGGGCTCGGTGCCCTCCGACGGCGCCCGGAGGCTCGGTGGCGCCGTCGTCCCGAGGACGTCGGCGAGCTGGTGCGACTCCAGCGGGCGCTGCTCGTCCGGGCGGTCGAGCTCACCCGGCCCGGGGGAGTGGTCACGTACGCCACCTGCTCGCCGCACCTCGCGGAGACCCGCGGCGTGGTCGAGGACGTGCTCGCCGGGCGAGAGGACGTCACGCTGCTCGACGCCACGGCGGCGCTCCCGCAGGTTCCCGACCTCGCCGGCACCGGACCGTACGTCCAGCTCTGGCCGCACCGGCACGGCACGGACGCCATGTTCGTCGCGCAGCTGCGCCGCCGCTGACCTCGTGCGGTGGCCACTCACGGGCGGCGAGTCGCCGGTGGTGTGGTCGCGAGTCGCGGGTGGTGTGGTCGCGAGTCGCGGGTGGTGTGGTCGCGAGTCGCGGGTGGTGAGGACGCCCGCGCGGGTCGGCGTCGCGGCTCCTCGCTAGCCTGCTCCCATGGGCCTGCGCATCTCGCCGAGCATCCTGTCCGCCGACTTCGCGAACCTCGAGCGCGACGTCCGCCGGATCGACAACGCCGACTGGGTGCACGTCGACGTGATGGACAACCACTTCGTCCCGAACCTCACGCTCGGTCTGCCCGTCCTCGAGGCGATCGCCGGCGTGACCGACACGCCCGTCGATGCCCACCTGATGATCGAGGACCCCGACCGGTGGGCCCCCGCGTACGCCGAGGCGGGCGCGGACAGCGTGACGTTCCACGTGGAGGCCGCGGCGGCTCCGGTCCGCCTGGCCCGCGAGCTGCGCGGCCAGGGCGCACGCGCGTCGATGGCGCTGAAGCCGGCGACGCCGATCGAGCCGTACGAGGACCTGCTCGGCGAGCTCGACATGGTGCTGCTGATGACCGTCGAGCCGGGTTTCGGCGGCCAGGCGTTCCTCGACATCATGCTCCCGAAGATCCGCAGGACCCGTGCGCTGCTGGACAAGCACGGCGGTGACGTCTGGCTCCAGGTCGACGGCGGTGTGTCGGAGTCGACGATCGAGCGGTGCGCCGAAGCGGGTGCGGACACGTTCGTGGCGGGTTCCGCGGTGTTCGGCGCCGACGATCCGTCGGCGATGGTCGACGCGCTCCGGGATCGTGCGGCGGCGGCCGCGCGCCGGCACGTCTGAGGCTCGTCGGTCCGTGGCGCGGACCTGGGTGCCGGGCCGCCGCGGGGCGTCGTACACTCGACAGCGAGAGCAGTGCGTGCTCCGGGGTCGGTGAAATTCCGAGCCGGCGGTGACAGTCCGCGACCCTGACGCCTTCGGGCCGACGGTTGACCTGGTGGAACTCCAGGACCGACGGTGAGAGTCCGGATGGGAGGAACACGCGCCCCTCGCCGATGCCCGGTGTCCGCCGGGCCCGGCGAGCGACGACCTGTCACCCCGGAGCCCGCGTCGATCGACGACGAGAGGGCGAGCGGTGGCGGACCAGCACGAGACCCAGGCGATGCGCCGGGCGCTGCAGGCTGCCCGGGACGCGTGCGTCCGCACGTTCCCGAACCCGCGCGTGGGCTGTGTGCTGCTGTCCTCGGACGGCACCGTGCTCGCCACGGGCGCCCACCGTGGCGCCGGCACCGCCCATGCCGAGGCCGACGCCCTCGCCCGCGCCGGCACGCGCGCCGACGGGTCCACCGCGGTGGTCACGCTCGAGCCGTGCAACCACCAGGGCCGCACGGGACCGTGCAGCGAAGCCCTGGTCGCCGCCGGGGTCCGCCGCGTGGTCTACGGGCAGGCCGACCCGAACCCTCAGGCGGCCGGTGGCGCCGACCGGCTCCGCGCCGCCGGCATCGACGTCGAGACGGGCCTGCTCGCCGACGAGGCCGCCGAGCTCAACCGCGAGTGGACCTTCGCGATCCGTACCGGCCGTCCCTTCGTGACCTGGAAGTACGCCGCGAGCCTCGACGGGCGGAGCGCGGCGGCGGACGGGTCGAGCCGGTGGATCACCTCGCGCGAGTCCCGCGCCGACGTCCAGGCCTTCCGGGCGCGGTGCGACGCGATCCTCGTCGGGACCGGCACCGCGCTCGCCGACGACCCACGGCTGACGCTGCGCGACGACGAGGGCGCGCCGCTGCCGTACGACCAGCAGCCGCTGCGCGTCGTGCTCGGCGAGCGTGACCTGCCGGTCGACGCCCGGCTCAACGACGACACCGCGCCGACGCTGCGGCTTCGCACCCGTGACGTGCCCTCCGCTCTCGCGGAGCTCGGGGCGCGTGAGATCCGGCACGTGTGGCTCGAGGGCGGGCCGCGGCTGGCGGGCGCCTTCGCCGCCCACGGGCTGGTCGACGAGGTCGTCGGGTACGTCGCCCCGCTGCTGCTCGGCCGCGGGGACGCCGCGCTGACCGAAGCCGGCGTCGGCACGGTCGCCGACGCCCACCGCCTGACGATCACCGACGTGACCGTCGTCGGGGCGGACGTCCGGATCACCGCACGACCGCACGACAGGGAGGACTGAGCTGATGTTCACCGGAATCGTCGAGGAGCTCGGGACCGTGCTCGCCCTCGAGGACCAGGGCGACGCGGTCCGGATGCGGGTCCGTGGACCGCTGGTCGTCTCCGACGCCGGTCACGGCGACTCGATCGCCGTGAACGGCTGCTGTCTGACGGTGACCGAGCACGACGACGAGTCGTTCACCGTCGACGTGATGCGCGAGTCGCTGGACCGGACCAGCCTGGGTCGTGCCGCCGTCGGCGACACGGTGAACCTGGAGCGGGCCCTGAGGGTCGGCGCCCGGCTGGGCGGCCACGTCGTCCAGGGCCACGTGGACGCGACGGGGACGATCGTCTCGCGGACGCCGAGCGAGCACTGGGAGGTCGTCGAGGTCGCGTTCCCTCGGGAGCTGGCGCGCTACCTCGTCGCCAAGGGCTCGATCACCGTCGACGGGATCTCCCTGACCGTGGTCGACGTCTCCGAGGACCGCTTCTCGATCTCCCTGATCCCGACCACGCTCGCGCTGACGACGCTCGGCGTGAAGAAGCCCGGCGACGTCGTGAACCTCGAGGTGGACGTCCTCGCGAAGTACGTCGAGCGGATGCTCGGTGACCGCCTCGGACCGCAGGAGCCGGCGTCGTGAGCATCCTGACCGAGCTGTACGACGCCCACCTCGTGATCGGCGGGCACCCGATCGCGTGGCGCGAGATCGTCGGGAACGCCTTCGGGCTCGCGTCGGCGGTCGGGGGGATGCGTCGGCGGGTGTGGGCGTGGCCGGTCGGCATCGTCGGCAACGTGCTGCTGTTCACCGTCTTCCTCGGCACGGCGCTCGGCGGCCACGGCGCCCCGCTCTTCGGCCAGGCCGCGCGCCAGGTGTTCTTCGTGGCGGTCGCCGTGTACGGGTGGGTGCGCTGGCGCGCCGCGCGGACCACGGCGGACGCGCCCGCGGTCGTGCCGCGGTGGGCGACGCACCGTGAGCGGATCGCGTACCTGACGGGTGCCGCGGTCGCGATCGGGTTCTGCGCATGGCTGTTCATGCAGGTCGGCGCGGGATGGCCGGCCCCGGGCTGGTACTACCTCGCCGACGCGTGGATCTTCGTCGGCTCGATCCTGGCGACGTTCGCGATGGCACGCGGCTGGGTCGACTTCTGGCTGGTGTGGCTCGCCGTCGACCTGGTCGGCGTACCCGAGCTGCTGTACTTCGGCTACTACCCGTCGGCGGTGCTGTACGGGGTGTACGCCGCGTTCGTCGTCTGGGGCTTCGTCGTGTGGCTGCGGGCCTCGCGCGACGAGCGCCCGCGCATCGAGGACCCGCGTACGGAGGTGGTGGCATGAGCAGGACGGCCCAGGAGGAGCTGGACGCGATCCGGCTCGACAGCGTGGAGCGAGCCCTGAGCGACATCGCGGCGGGCCGCGCGGTCGTCGTGGTGGACGACCCGGGCCGCGAGAACGAGGGCGACCTGATCTTCGCGGCCAGCAAGGCGACCCCCGAGCTGATGGGCCTGATGGTGCGGCACTCGAGCGGGTACGTGTGCGCGCCGGTGACCGGTGAGCTGCTCGACCGGCTCGGGATCGCGTTGATGACGCCGCACAACCGGGACCGCCTCAAGACCGCGTACACGATCTCGGTCGACGCCCGTGACGGGGTCACGACCGGCATCTCTGCCGCCGACCGGGCGAGGACCGTGCGGGTGCTCGCGGACTCGGCGACCGAGCCGTACGAGCTGGTGCAGCCGGGTCACGTGCTCCCGCTGCGGGCCCGCGACGGTGGTGTACTGGCTCGGCCGGGTCACACCGAGGCCGCGGTGGACCTGACGCGTCTGGCGGGGCTGACCCCGGCCGGGGTGATCGGCGAGCTGATCAACGACGACGGGTCGCTGATGCGCGCGCCCGAGCTGAGGGAGTTCGCCGACGAGCACGGTCTGGCGATGATCTCGATCGAGGACCTGATCACCTACCGGCGCCGCCACGAGACGCAGATGCAGCGGGTGGTCGAGACCAGGCTGCCGACCGAGTTCGGGACGTTCACCGCCATCGGCTACCGCAACACCGTCGACGGCGGTGAGCAGGTCGCGCTCGTGCACGGCGATCTCGGCGACGGCGCTGACG
The DNA here is from genome assembly GCF_002797495.1 of Mumia flava. Lineage (NCBI taxonomy): Bacteria > Bacillati > Actinomycetota > Actinomycetes > Propionibacteriales > Nocardioidaceae > Mumia > Mumia flava. Next base: position 27,723 of record NZ_PGEZ01000001.1, on the reverse strand, counting down.
TGCTCGTGCGGGTCCACTCGGAGTGCCTGACCGGCGACGTGCTCCAGTCGCAGCGCTGCGACTGCGGGCCGCAGCTGCAGGCGTCGATGGCCGCGATCACCGAGCACGGCGCCGGCGTGGTGGTCTACCTGCGCGGGCACGAGGGGCGCGGGATCGGCCTGATCGGCAAGCTCCAGGCCTACGCGCTCCAGGACGCCGGGCAGGACACCGTCGACGCGAACCTCACGCTCGGCCTCCCGATCGACGCCCGTCACTACGCTGACGCCGCCCAGATCCTGCGCGATCTGAAGGTCAGCTCCGTGCGCCTGCTGACGAACAACCCGGACAAGGTCGCGGCGCTCCAGCGGTACGGCGTCGCGGTCGCCGGGCGGGCGCCGCTGGCGATCGCGCCCACGGCGGACAACCTGCGCTACCTCCAGACGAAGGCGGAGCGCATGGGTCACCACCTGCCGGAGCTGCTCACGCAGCCGCCGGCGCTCGAGCGCGCGGTTCCCGAGCCCGCGGCGCTCGACCGCACCGAACCCGAGGGCGTCGTCCCCGAGAGCACCGTTGTCGAACGCACGGAGGAAGCACGATGAGTGGACAGGGCGCACCGCGCGTAGCGGGCGACGCGAGCGGGCTGCGGGTCGCGGTCGTGGCGTCGTCGTGGCACGAGACGGTGATGGACGGGCTGGTCGGCGGCGCCCTGCGCGCGCTGGCGGAGATGGGGTGCGCGGAACCGACCCTGGTACGGGTCCCCGGGTCGTTCGAGCTCCCGGTGGTCGCGGGCGCGTACGCCGAGGCGGGCTACGACGCGGTCGTGGCGCTCGGGGTCGTGGTGCGTGGCGGCACGCCTCACTTCGACTACGTGTGCGCGGCGGCCACAGACGGCCTCGCTCAGGTCGCGACCCGGACCGGCGTGCCGGTCGGTTTCGGCCTGCTCACGTGCGACGACGAGGCCCAGGCGCTGGACCGTGCCGGCCTCGCGTCGAGCCGCGAGGACAAGGGCCGGGAGGCGGCCGAGGCAGCCGTGGCGACGGCCGCTGTCCTGGCGTCGGTACGCTAGGCCGCGATGAAGACCTTCGACGAGCTGTTCGCCGAGCTGAGCGACAAGGCCGTCAACCGCCCCGAGGGCTCGCGCACGGTCGCCGAGCTCGACGCCGGCGTGCACACGATCGGCAAGAAGCTGGTCGAGGAGGCCGCGGAGTCCTGGATGGCCGCGGAGCACGAGGGCGCGGAGCGTGCGGCGGAGGAGCTGAGCCAGCTGCTGTACCACGCCCAGGTGATGATGCTGGCGGCCGGGCTGACGCTCGACGACGTCTACGCCCATCTCTGACGGGCGTGGTCGCGTCGACCCGCCCGTGCCCCGTCCCCACGACGTCCCGCGCTCACCAGGAGTCGCAGTCCATGCTCAGAATCGCCGTCCCCAACAAGGGCGCCCTGTCCGAGGCCGCGGCGCAGCTGCTCGCCGAGGCCGGCTACCGGCAGCGCCGGACCAGCCGGGACCTCGTCACCGTCGACCCGGACAACGACGTCGAGTTCTTCTACCTGCGTCCGCGTGACATCGCGATCTACGTGGGGGAGGGCACCCTCGACGTCGGCATCACCGGCCGTGACCTGCTGCTCGACTCCGGTGCGTCGGCGCAGGAGGTGAAGGGGCTCGGCTTCGGTGCCTCGAGCTTCCACTTCGCGGCCCCGGTCGGCGACCTGCCGTCCGATCGTGACGTCGCCGGCCGCCGGATCGCCACCTCGTACCCGGGCATCGTCCGGTCCTGGCTGTCCGAGCGCGACCTCGACGCGCACGTGGTCCGCCTCGACGGCGCGGTGGAGTCGTCGGTACGGCTGGGCGTGGCCGACGTGATCGCGGACGTGGTCGAGACCGGCTCCACGCTGCGCCAGGCCGGCATGGAGGTCGTGGGAGAGCCGATCCTGCGCTCGGAGGCGGTGGTGATCACGCCGCGCGACGGGGACCGGCCGGACGGGTACGACGTGTTCCTGCGACGTCTCGACGGCGTCCTGGTGGCCCGGTCGTACGTGATGATGGACTACGACATCCGGGCCGAGCAGGTCGAGCAGGCGGTGGCGCTGACGCCGGGGATCGAGTCGCCGACGGTGTCCCCGCTGCATCGCGAGGGGTGGGTCGCGGTCCGGTCGATGGTGCCGCGCGACACCGCGCAGCGCGTGATGGACGAGCTGTGGGTGCTGGGAGCCCGGGGCACGCTCGTCACCGAGATCGCCGCGTGCCGGCTGTGAGCGACCGTCGGGTCTACCGTCCGGTCGGGCCGCGGGTGGTGGCGATCGTCGCGGGTGCCTGCCTCGTCGCGCTGTTCGTCGCCGTCGCGGCCACGCTCCCGCCGGAGGTCCGGGCCGCGTTCACCCCGCTGCAGACCGGCACGCTGCTGCTCTTCCTCGGGGTCTTCCTGGCGGTTCTCTGGGGGATCGCGCGCAGCCGGGTGGTGGTCGACGACGACGGGGTGCACGTGACGAACGGGTACCGGACGCACCATCTGGCCTGGGCGGACATCCTGGACGTGGCCTATCCCGACGGCGCTCCGTGGCCGACGCTGGCCACCCGTGACGACCGGCGCGTCATGATGCTGGGGCTTCCGTCCTCCGACGGGACACAGGCCCGCGAGGCCGTCTGGTACCTGCGTGAGAGGTTGCTGGCCGGCGGCGACGAGGGCCCGGACGACGGGGAGACCTGAGAGGCGGCTGGTCCGGGGCGCGTCACTGGATGCCGTGACGGCGCAGGATCTCCTCGATCTCGTCGAGGTCGTCGTCGCCGCTGCTGCGACCGCGCGCACGCGTAGCGGGCTTCGTGCGACCCGTGCTCGGGTCGGACCGGTCGGAGGCGACGGCTCCGGGCTCTCGACCGCGACTGCCGTAGGCGATCAGGGCGACCGAGACGACCCCGAGGGCCGCGCCGAGCCAGACCGTGGGGCTGAAGACCAGGGCGGTCGCCCAGTCGACGACCGCGTCGGCGACCCGGACGGCCAGGCGCAGGGCGCCGACCATGAGCAGGGCCCACGGCAGCAGCGCCCACCCGAGGCGCCCGACGGCGGCGCGGCGCCGGCCGGCCTGCCACGCCCGCCACGCCCAGAACCCGGCGAGCGCGGACAGCAGGAGTGCCCAAGGAAGCATCGCCACGGTGCTGGTCATACCGTCCAGTGTGCCCCAGGCCACCCAGCAGCACGACCCCCTGGCGGCCACGTGGCGGGTGGACAGCCTCCTCCCGCTAGCGTGAGGAGGCGTGAGCACACTCGCGCAGCCTGCCTTCCCCGACGACGACGGCGCAGCCGACCCGCGGCTCGCAGCCGCGCTGCACGCGCTGGCGCAGTCGCCCGACCTCGTCGGGGTGCTCGGGGCGCTGTCCGATGCCCGGGTGCTGGTCCCGGTGGTGGCCGTTCTGGGCGAGTCCGAGTCCGGGACCGACAAGGAAGCGGACATGGCGACGGTGATGCTGACCGGCGCCGACGGCCGACGCGCTCTGCTGGCGTTCTCGTCGCTCGAGACGCTCGGGCGCTGGCGTCCGGACGCGCGCCCTGTCCCCGTCCGGGCGCGCGACGCTGCCCGGGCGGCGATCGACGAGGGTGCGACGGCGCTGATCGTCGATCTGGCCGGCCCGGTGCGCGCGGTGGTCGAGACCGACGACCTGCGGCACCTCGCGACCGGCGACGTCCTCGTCGACGTGGCGGGCCGGTGGGCGTGGGCGGCCCCGGGCGAGGCGCCGGCCTGACGGGCTAGCCCGGAGCGGGTGTGGCGACGTGCCAGGCGACCTTCCGGTCGTCGCGGACCTCGACCTCGATCGTCCCGGTGACGCCCGACGCGAGGGTGAGCCGGCAGGTCGCCGTCGTCCCCGGCTCGCGCGGGATGTCGTCGGGGCAGCGGACGGACTCGACCGTGCTGCCCGGGTCCCGCTTCTCGTACTCGGTGCCGATCCGCTCCTCGAGCCGGGTGTTGTCGATCACCTCGGTCGCGCACCCGGACAGGAGCACGACGCCGGCTGCCGTCAGCGCGGCAGCGCACACCGGTGTCCTCAACGAAGCTCCTCGACGCTCGGGGGAAGGGTCGAACCGACCAGGGCCGGTGGGGCAGCCTAGCAGTCGGGGATCACCGGACAGGCGATGCGCAGCGGGGCACCGCGTCCGGGCTGAGCGCCACGCTGATCCGCAGCGCCGTGCCCTCACGGGTGATCCGGGCGAGCAGCCCCGCTCGGCCGATCGTCCGCAGGATCGCGTCGTTGCCGGGCTCGGTGACGATCTCCACCTCCGCGGCGCCTGCGCGCCGCGCCGCCCACGTCACGTGGCGCAGCAGGGCGGTGCCGAGGCCGCGGCGCTGCCACACGTCCTCCACGAGGATCCCGAGCTCCCAGCGGGTGGGGTCGTCCTCGTCGGTCGGGATCGCGACGGCGTGGCCGGTCACGGTCCTCGCCGTGGTCGCGATCACCGCCACCCCGTCGGCCGGCGCGACGAGGCGCCGCGCCATGCGGGGATGGATCACGCCCGTCATCGGTGCGTTGTACCGGAGGAAGAGCGTGCGCTCGCTGCAGCGCGTGTGCAGGGCGGCGAGGTCGTCGGCGTCCTCGGCGGTCGCATCCCGTACGACCGGGTCCTGGGCGGGTGGCCGCGGCGCGGCGGGCACCGGCGGGTCGGGCGCCGGGCCCACCGCGGCGACGAGGTCGGCGAGCGCCGAGGCGCGGGCTCGCTCGGTCGCGGTGAACGGCACGGCCCGGCTGACCGCGAGCGGCTCGGTGCCGGTGAGCTCGATCGTGTCGTGACCGGCGTAGTCGGCGACGTCGGGCGCCTCGGTCTCGAGCAGCCGTTCCAGGGCAGCGTGCAACGAGGAGCGTCCGCCGAGCACGTCGGCGGCGGCCCTGAGGTAGCTCGTCGGTGCGTCGCGCAAGGAGCGGGCGGAGCAGCGCGTCACGCTGACCTGACGGCCGCCGGCCTCGGTGACCAGCTGCGCGACGCCGATCTCGGTCCATCCCGCGCCGACGCTGACCACCAGCTCGTCGGTGACGCCGTCGTGGGCGGGGAAGGCCTGGAAGCTGAGGATGTTGATGCCGGCGTCGCCGCAGACCGTCGCGAGCGCGGCGAGGACGCCGGGCCGGTCCCGGAAGGTCGTCCGTACGCGGTACAGCATGGGACCAGGGTGGCGGGGGCGGGTGACGGGACGTTGTCGGGCGGGTTGCCGCGGGATTTCGGTCTTGTCGGACGCTCTGCTACTGTTGACCGCCGAAGTGGAGTCCGCCTCCCACCTGGGTGACCGAAGGTTGCCGGGTCCGCGTCGATCGCAGCTCTGATCGGCGACACCGCGCCTGGTCGCGGTGCCTGGTGGTGGCCTTCGCTTCGAGCGAAGGCCATTTTCTTTTCGTTCCCGGTGGTCGTCGCACCGACACCCGTACGACCGACCCGGTACGAACCCAGGAGGACTCATCAGCACAGATCTGCGCATCAACGACCGGATTCGCGCATCCGAGGTGCGCCTCGTCGGCCCCAACGGCGAGCAGGTCGGCATCGTCCGTCTGGACGACGCCCTGCGCCTGGCCCAGGAGTCCGACCTCGATCTCGTCGAGGTCGCGCCCACGGCCCGGCCGCCCGTCTGCCGCCTGATGGACTACGGCAAGTTCAAGTACGAGGCCGCCCAGAAGGCCCGCGAGTCCCGGCGCAACCAGACGAACACCATCATCAAGGAGATGAAGCTCCGCCCCAAGATCGACCAGCACGACTACGACACCAAGAAGGGTCACGTCGAGCGGTTCTTGAAGCAGGGCGACAAGGTCAAGATCACGATCATGTTCCGTGGTCGTGAGCAGAGCCGCCCCGAGCTGGGCTTCCGTCTCCTGCAGCGCCTGGCCGGCGACATCGAGGAGCTCGGCTTCATCGAGGCCGCGCCGCGCCAGGACGGCCGCAACATGACGATGGTCGTCGCCCCTCACAAGAAGAAGTCCGAAGCCCGTCAGGAGGCCAAGCAGGCGAAGGATCGCCAGGCCGCCGAGCGGGAAGCGGAGCGGCAGGCCGACCGCGACTACGAGAAGGCCCGCCGCGAAGCCAGCGAGCAGACGCCGAGCGCCAAGAAGCCGCGTCGCCGCTCCGAGAACCTCGACCCCGACATGGAGGCATGAGATGCCGAAGATGAAGCGCAACTCGGGCATGAAGAAGCGCGTCCGCACGACCGGGACCGGCAAGCTCGTGCACAAGCACGGTCGTCGTCGCACCCACCTGATGCAGAAGCAGAACACGGCCCGGACCCGTCTGGAGAAGGGCGATCAGCCGATCGCCAAGGCCGACGTCCCGCGCGTCAAGCGCATGCTCGGTCTCTGAGCCCGGCCCGCCCCACCCCAGACACGAACGAGGAGTAACCCATGGCACGCGTCAAGCGTTCCGTCAACGCCGCCAAGAAGCGTCGCGAGACGCTGGAGCGGGCTTCCGGCTACCGCGGTCAGCGTTCCCGCCTGTACCGCAAGGCCAAGGAGCAGGTCACGCACTCGCTGGTCTACAGCTACCGTGACCGCCGGGCCAAGAAGGGCGACTTCCGTCGCCTGTGGATCACCCGGATCAACGCGGCCGTGCGCCAGCACGACCTGACGTACAACCGCTTCATCCAGGGTCTGCGCGAGGCCGGCGTCGAGGTCGACCGCAAGATCCTCGCGGACCTGGCGGTCAACGACCCCACGGCGTTCGCCGCCCTGGTCGAGACCGCGAAGGCGAGCCTGCCGGCCGACGTCAACAAGCCGAAGGCCAGCGACGCGGCTGCCTGACGCAGCCGAGCGATCGGAGCACGCGTGGCGAGTCCCGAGCCGGTCCTGACCCCTCGTACGGGGCGTGTCAGGGCTGCTCGGAGGCTCGCCACGCGTCGTTTCCGTGACCGGGAGCGGGCGTTCCTCGCCGAGGGCCCGCAGGCGGTCCGTGAGGCGCTCGGCGTCGAGCCGACGGTCGTCCGGGAGGTCTTCGCCACCGCGGACGCGACGCAGCGCCATCCGGAGCTCGTGCGGGCTGCGGGCTCGCGCTGGAGCGTCGTCGACGCGGACGTGGTCGCGGCCCTGACCGACACCGTCAGCCCTCAGGGGATGGTCGCGGTCTGCGACGCGCTCGACGTCCCGCTCGCCGTGGCGCTGTCGACGGCGCCCCGGCTGGTCGCGGTCTGTGCCGACGTGCGCGACCCGGGCAACGCCGGGGCCGTCCTGCGGTGCGCGGACGCTGCGGGCGCGGACGTGGTGGTCTTCGCCGGCGACTCGGTCGACCCGTACAACCCGAAGGCGGTCCGGGCGAGCGTGGGCAGCCTGTTCCATCCGCACATCGTCTGCGACCGCGACACGGTCGCGGTGCTCGCCGCCGTGCGCGGCGCCGGCCTGCAGGTCCTCGCGGCCGACGGCGGCGGCGAGGACCTGGTGGATCTCGACGACGCCGGTGCGCTGGCCGGGCCGACGGCCTGGTTGTTCGGCAACGAGGCCTGGGGCCTTCCCGACGACCTCCGCGCCCGTGCGGACGCGGTCGTCGGAGTGCCGATCTACGGTCGGGCCGAGAGCCTCAACCTCGCGACCGCCGCGGCCGTCTGCCTGTACGCCTCGGCGCGGGCCCAGCGACGCGGTGCGGCGGCGGGTCGGGGCGATCTCGGCGGGGGCGGTGGGTCATGAGCGGGTACGACGACCTGCCCGACGCGGTCGTGGTCGCCGACGCCGACGGCTGCGTGACCGACGTGAACGCCGCGGCGCGCCGGGTCCTGCGCGCGCGGCCGGAGGATCTGGTCGGTCGCCACGTGCGGGACGCCGTCGCGCTGGACGATCTGACGGGGCACGACTGGTTCTCCTGCCTCGACCCGTACGGCGGGCTCCCGCAGCGCACGCTGCTGAGCGAGCAGGGCTGGTACACCGCGGACGGCGACGAGATCCTGATGACCGGGCGCCTGGTCCGCGAGGAGCCTCGCGGGCCGGTGGTGCGCCTCGTGCTCAGCCTGCGGCGCGCCCACGCCCGCGCGTACCGCGACCGCGCCCACTCCGACCTGGTCGCGACCGCCGCGCACGAGCTGCGCTCGCCCCTGACGGGGGTGAAGGGCTTCACGGCGACGCTCCTGCGCAACTGGGACCGGTTCACCGACGGGCAGCGTCGGCTGATGCTGGAGACGGTCGACGCCGACGCCGACCGGTTGTCCCGGCTGATCACCGACCTTCTGGACGCAGCCCGGATCGACTCGGGGCGCCTGACCCTGCGGGTCGAGCCGACGGACGTCGCCGAGCACGTCCGTGCGATCCTGGCGGGCCTGTCGCTGGGGTTCGAGGGCCGGATCGTGGTCGTGGCCGACGACGAGCTGCCACCGGTCTGGGTCGACCCCGACCGGGTCGCCCAGCTCGTCACGAACCTCGTGGAGAACGCCGAGCGCCACGGGCAGGGAGTACGCGACGTGCGGGTGGAGGCTGCCGACGGTGACGGAGTCCGGCTGACGGTCTCCGACTTCGGCCCGGGGATCCCCGAGCAGGTCCGGGACCGGATGTTCACCCGCTTCTGGAAGTCGGGGGATCGCGGCGGGACGGGTCTCGGCCTCTACATCGTCAAGGGGGTCGCGGACGGCCACGGGGGCGAGATCGAGGTGCTCGACGGTCCCGAGGGCGGGGCCGAGGTCCGGGTCTGGTTCCCCCAGAACAAGCCCGAGGTGCTCCGCGACGAACCGCCCGCGTAACCCGGTGGACGCGCTCCCTAGACTTGACCCGTCAGACCGTGACGAAAGGTGACCATGTCCGGACCCAACAGCGACTACGACCCGGTCGAGGTCACGCCGCTGCACGCAGACGAGGTCGAGGCCATGCGCGATGCCGCGCTGGCGGCCCTCGCCGCTGCGGACTCGCTCGAGGCCCTGAAGCAGGCGCGGATCGACCACACCGGTGACCGGTCGCCGCTGGCGCTGGCGAACCGCGAGATCGGCGCGCTGCCCCCGCAGGCCCGCAAGGACGCCGGGATGCGCGTGGGGCAGGCCCGCAAGGCGGTCGCCGCCGCGCTCGCCGAGCGCCAGGGGGTGCTCGAGGCCGAGGCGGAGGCGCGGATGCTCGTCGACGAGGCGGTCGACGTCACGCTGCCGACCGACCGTACGCCCCGCGGGGCCCGTCATCCGATCACGACGGTCCAGGAGAAGGTCGCCGACATCTTCGTCGGGATGGGGTGGGAGGTCGCCGAGGGCCCCGAGGTCGAGGCCGAGTGGCTCAACTTCGACGCCCTGAACCTCGGCCCGGACCACCCGGCGCGGACGATGCAGGACACCTTCTGGGTCTCACCCGCCAGCGCGGCCCGGGTGCTGCGGACGCACACCTCGCCGGTCCAGGCCCGCACGATGCTGACCCGCACACCTCCGATCTACGTGATCGCTCCTGGGCGGGTGTTCCGCACCGACGAGATGGACGCCACGCACTCGCCGGTCTTCCACCAGGTGGAGGGTCTGGCGATCGACGAGGGCCTGTCGATGGCACACCTCAAGGGCACGCTGGACCACTTCGCGCAGGCGATCTACGGCGAGGGGATGACCACACGGTTCCGGCCGTCGTACTTCCCGTTCACCGAGCCGAGCGCCGAGATGGACCTGCTCTGCTACGTCTGCCACAACGAGCCGGGCGCGGTCGCGCAGTGCCGTACGTGCCGTGGCGAGGGCTGGGTCGAGTGGGGCGGCTGCGGGGTGGTGAATCCCCGGGTGCTGATCGCGAACGGAGTCGACCCGCAGCGCTACTCGGGCTTCGCCTTCGGGATCGGCCTCGACCGCACGATCACCGGCCGCTACGACATCGCGGACCTGCGTGACCTGTTCGACGGAGACATCCGGTTCACCGAGCCGTTCGGAGTGGAGATCTGATGCGCGTTCCCACCTCGTGGCTGCGCGAGTACGCCGACCTTCCCGCGGACCTGAGCACGGCGGCGCTCGCCGACCGTCTCACGATGCTCGACCTCAAGCTGGAGGAGATCATCGAGGCGGGCGCCGGGCTGAGCGGCCCGATCGTGGTCGGTCGGGTGCTGAGCGCGGAGCCGGAGCCGCAGAAGAACGGCAAGACCATCAACTGGTGCTCGGTCGACGTCGGGCCCGACCACGGCGTCGACGGCGGACCTCGCGGCATCGTCTGCGGAGCCCACAACTTCGGCCCCGGCGACCTCGTGGTCGTGGCGCTCCCCGGATCGGTCCTGCCCGGCGACTTCGCGATCGCCGCCCGCAAGACCTACGGTCACGTCTCCGACGGGATGATCTGCTCGGGCGCGGAGCTGGGGACGGCCGGAGACCCTGACGGCATCATCGTCCTTCCGGCGGACAGCGCGGAGCCCGGGACGGACGCGGTCGCGCTGCTGGGTCTGCGCGACGACGTGCTCGACCTGGAGGTCAACCCGGACCGCGCGTACGCCCTGTCGATGCGCGGCGTGGCCCGCGATGCGGCGATCGGCTTCGACGTGGCCTTCCACGACCCCGCCGACGTGACGCTCCCGGAGACCGAGGCGGCGTCGTACCCGGTCGTCGTCGAGGACCCGGTCGCGTGCCCGGTGTTCGTCACACGGACGGTCCGGGGCCTGGACCCGACCCGCCCGACGCCCCGCTGGATGGTGCGGCGCCTGGAGCTGGCGGGCATGCGCCCGATCTCGCTCGCGGTCGACATCACCAACTACGTGATGCTCGAGCTGGGTCAGCCGATCCACGGCTACGACGCGAGCCGGCTCCAGGGCCCGATCGTGGTCCGACGCGCGGCGCCGGGGGAGAAGGTCACGACGCTGGACGACCAGGTGCGGGACCTGTCGACCGAGGACCTGCTCATCACCGACGACTCCGGCCCGATCGGGCTCGCGGGCGTGATGGGCGGCGCGACGACCGAGCTGGGCCCGGACACGACGGACGTCGTGATCGAGGCGGCGCACTTCGACGCGCCGACGATCGCCCGCACGGCCCGCCTGCAGAGGCTGTCGAGCGAGGCGTCGCGACGCTTCGAGCGCGGCGCCGACCCCGAGCTCCCGCTGCGCGCGAGCCAGCGGGTCGCCGAGCTGCTGGTCGAGCTCGGCGGCGCGGTCGCCGACGAGGGCGTGACCGTCGTCGGTCGGCCGCCGGCGCGCAAGCAGATCACCCTCGCCTCGGACCTGCCGGAGCGGATCGCGGGGCTCCCGATCGAGGCCGAGACCGCAGTGGTCGCGCTGGAGGCGAACGGCTGTGCCGTCGAGCTGTCCGACGACCTGCTGACCGTGGTCGCGCCGAGCTGGCGTCCGGACCTCACCGACCCGTACGACGTGGTCGAGGAGGTCCTGCGGCACGTCGGGTACGACCAGGTCCCCTCCGTGCTCCCGCCCGCCCCGGCAGGGCGGGGCCTGACGCCGTTGCAGCGGCGTCGTCGCCGGGTCGGCCAGGTGATGGCGGGCGCGGGCTACGTGGAGGTGACGACGTTCCCCTTCGCCGGCCCGGCTGACTTCGACCGCCTCGGGCTCGCTCCCGACGACGTACGACGCGACCAGGTGCTGCTCGAGAATCCTCTGTCGGCGGAGGAGCCGGGACTCACCACGACGCTGATGACGGGCGTGCTGCGTGCGCTGGCGCTCAACGTCGGGCGTGGGCACGACGACGTGTCGATCTTCGAGACCGCACGGGTGTACCTGCCCGAGCAGGACCAGCCCGACGCCCCGATCCCGGGCGTGGACGCCCGTCCGAGCGACGACGAGATCGCGGCGCTCGACGCCGCCCTCCCGGCCCAGCCGTACCACCTGGCGGTGGCCGTCACCGGGCGACGCGAGCGTGCCGGTTGGTGGGGGGAGGGCCGCCGCGCGACGTGGGGCGACGCCGTGGAGGCGTTCCGTACGGTCGCGGGCTCGCTCCATCTCGAGCTCGAGGTGAGCTCCGGCGACGTCGGAGCGCCCTGGCACCCCGGGCGGACCGCGGTCCTCTCGCTGGACGGGACGGTCGTCGGCCACGCCGGCGAGCTGCATCCGCGCGTCTGTCGGGCATACGGCCTGCCGCCGCGCGCGGTGGCCGGCGAGATCGACCTGAGCGCGCTGCTGGCGGCGTCGCCGGAGATCGGCCCTCGTCCGGACTTCTCGACGTTCCCCGTCGCGAAGGAGGACGTCGCGCTGGTGGTCGATGCGTCCGTCCCGAGCGCGGACGTCGCCGCCGCACTGGTCGAGGGCGGGGGCGACCTGCTCGAGTCCGTCCGGCTGTTCGACGTCTACACCGGCGACCCGGTGCCCGACGGCAGCAAGTCGCTGGCGTTCGCCCTGCGACTGCGCGCCGGCGACCGGACGCTGACCGAGGCCGAGGCCGCGCAGGCTCGTGACGCTGCGGTCGCACGGGCGGCCGAGTTGACCGGGGCGGTCCAGCGGGCCTGAGATCCCGCCTGAGGTGCTGACGGTGTGATCCAATGCACGGATTTGCATGAGGCTGCAAGTCCGTGCAAGACTGGCCGGCATGACTTCACGTGTCGCCGTCGCCGGAGCGAGCGGGTACGCCGGAGGGGAGGTCCTGCGGCTGCTGCTCGGCCATCCCGAGGTCGAGATCGGAGCGCTCACAGCCGGCTCCAACGCCGGGTCGAGACTGGGTGAGCACCACCCGCACCTGACGCCGCTGGCCGACCGGGTGCTCGGGGAGACGACGCAGGAGGTCCTCGCCGGGCACGACGTCGTCTTCCTCGGCCTCCCGCACGGGGCCTCGGCCGAGGTGGCCGCGCAGCTGGGCGACGACGTCCTGATCGTGGACTGCGGCGCCGACTTCCGGCTGACCGACTCCCAGGCGTGGCAGACGTTCTACGGCGGCGAGCACGCCGGCAGCTGGCCGTACGGTCTGCCGGAGCTGCCGGGGCAGCGCGAGCGGCTCGCCGGTGTGAACCGGATCGCCGCGCCGGGATGCTTCCCGACCGTGTCGACCCTCAGCATCCTGCCGGCCGTCGGGGCCGGCCTGGTGGATCCGGACGTCGTCGTCGTCGCCGCGACCGGCACGTCGGGCGCGGGCCGGTCGCTCAAGCCGCACCTGCTCGGCGCGGAGGTGATGGGCCAGGCGTCGGTGTACGGCGTCGGAGGCGTGCACCGGCACACCCCGGAGATCGAGCAGAACCTCGCGCTCACGGGCGCGGACGGCGTCCGGGTCTCCTTCACCCCGATCCTCGCGCCGATGTCGCGGGGCATCCTCGCGACGGTCAGTGCTCCGGCCCGCCCGGGCGTCGACGCCGACGATCTGCGGGCCGCCTACGCGAAGGCGTACGACGACGAGCCGTTCGTCCATCTGCTGCCCGAGGGGCAGTGGCCGCAGACGAAGGGGGTGCTCGGCTCCAACTGCGTGCACGTCCAGGCCGCGCTCGACGAGCGGGTCGGCCGCGTGGTCGCGGTCGGCGCGATCGACAACCTGACGAAGGGGACGGCGGGCACGGCGATCCAGTCGATGAACCTCGCCCTCGGCCTGCCGGAGGGCCTCGGCCTCCCGGTGGCGGGGGTGGCGCCGTGAGTGTCACCGCACCTCAGGGATTCTCCGCCGCCGGTGTCGCCGCGGGCCTGAAGTCGACCGGCAAGCCGGACGTCGCCGTCGTCCGCAACGACGGCCCCCAGAGCTCCGCAGCGGCGGTCTTCACCTCGAACCGCTGCAAGGCCAACCCGGTGCTCTGGAGCGAGCAGGCGATCCGGACCGGGTCCGCGCGCGCCGTCGTGATCAACTCCGGCGGAGCGAACTGCTACACCGGGCCCGACGGGTTCGCGGTGACCCACGCGACCGCCGAGACCGCAGGCGAGCTGCTCGGGGTCGCGCCGGTCGACGTCCAGGTCTGCTCGACCGGACTGATCGGTCTGCTGAACGACCGCGACGCTCTGCTCGGCGGCGTGGCCGACGCCGTCGCGGCTCTGGCGTCCGACGGGGGCCCGACGGCCGCCGAGGCGATCATGACGACCGACTCGGTCTCGAAGCAGGCCGTGGTGACCGGCGAGGGCTACACGATCGGCGGGATGGCGAAGGGCGCGGGCATGCTGGCGCCGTCGCTCGCCACGATGCTCGTCGTCCTCACCACCGACGCGGACCTGACACCGGCCGAGTGCGACGCGGCCCTGCGGCACGCGACCGCGCGCAGCTTCGACCGGCTCGACTCCGACGGCTGCCAGTCGACGAACGACACCGTGCTGCTGATGGCGAGCGGCGCGAGCGGGGTGAAGCCCGGCGCGCAGACGTTCGCCGACCAGCTCACCGACCTCTGTCGTGACCTGGCGCTGCAGCTGCTCGCCGACGCCGAGGGCGCCGACCACGAGATCAGCATCGAGGTCGTCGGCGCGGCCAGCGAGGACGACGCGCTCGAGGTCGGCCGTGCGGTCGCACGCAGCGCGCTGTTCAAGACCGCGATCTACGGGCGCGACCCGAACTGGGGCCGGATCCTCGCCTCGGTCGGCACCACCGGGGCGGCGTTCGACCCCGCCGACCTGGACGTGGCGATCAACGGCGTGACGGTCTGCCGCAACTCGGGTCTGGGCGACGACCGCGACCAGGTCGACCTCGAGCAGCGCCAGGTGCACGTCCGGATCGACCTCAAGTCCGGCGACGAGACCGGCACGATCTGGACGAACGACCTGACCCACGCGTACGTGCACGAGAACTCGGCGTACTCCTCATGACCGACTCGACGGACGAGAGCATGAACGACATCCCCGCGCACTGGAAGCGCAAGACCGAGAAGGCCGGCATCCTCGCCGAGGCGCTGCCCTGGCTGATGCAGTACCACGGCGAGATCATCGTCGTGAAGTACGGCGGCAACGCGATGGTCGACGAGGAGCTCAAGCAGGCCTTCGCCGAGGACATCATGTTCCTGCGCTACGCCGGCTTCAAGCCCGTCGTGGTGCACGGCGGAGGGCCGCAGATCTCCTCGATGCTCGACCGCCTCCAGATCGACTCGGAGTTCCGCGGCGGCCTGCGGGTCACGACACCGGACGCGATGGACGTCGTACGGATGGTGCTCGTCGGTCAGGTCGGCCGCGAGCTGGTCGGGCTGCTCAACCAGCACGGACCGCTGGCCGTCGGCCTGTCCGGCGAGGACGCCGGCCTGTTGACCGCGACCCGTACGACGGCGATCGTCGACGGTGACGAGGTCGACCTCGGTCTCGTCGGCGAGGTCAGCGAGGTCCGCCCGGAGGCGGTGCTCGACCTGATCGAGGCAGGGCGCATCCCCGTCGTCTCCTCGGTCGCGCCCGACGACGACGGCGTCGTGCACAACGTGAACGCCGACACCGCCGCCGCCGCGCTCGCCGGCGCGCTCGGCGCCGCGAAGCTGCTCGTGCTGACCGACGTCGAGGGGCTCTACCGCGACTGGCCGGACAGCGACGACGTGATCGGTCAGATCAGCGTCGACTCGTTGGAGACCCTGCTCCCGACCTTGGCGTCGGGCATGGTCCCGAAGATGACCGCGTGCGTGAAGGCGATCCGTGCCGGGGTGCCGCGCGCCACCGTGGTCGACGGGCGCGAGTCGCACGCCGTCCTGCTGGAGATCTTCACCGACGAGGGTGTCGGCACCCAGGTGCTCCCCGAGGCCGAGACGAAGATCCGGACCGCACTGAGGAAGACGTCATGACGGAGCAGACCGCCTGGGCCGACCGCTACGCCGGCTCGCTGATGAACACCTTCGGGCCCCCGCAGCGGGTGCTGGTCCGAGGCGAGGGCGCGTACGTGTGGGACGCCGACGGCAACCGTTACCTCGACCTGCTCGCCGGCATCGCCGTGAACGCGCTCGGGCACGCGCACCCCGCGCTGCGCAAGGCCGTCGACGAGCAGATGGCGACCCTGGGCCACGTGTCCAACTTCTTCGCGACGCCGCCGCAGGTCGAGCTCGCCGAGCGGCTCCTGGGGCTGGTCGGGCAGCCGGGGAAGGTGTTCTTCACCAGCTCCGGCACCGAGGCCAACGAGGCCGCGTTCAAGCTGACCCGGCGGACCGGACGGACGCGCGTGGTGGCGGCCACCGGCGCGTTCCACGGGCGCACGATGGGGGCGCTGGCGCTGACGCACAAGGAGGCCTACCGCACGCCGTTCGAGCCGCTGCCCGGTGACGTCGCGTTCGTCGAGTACGGCGACGCCGACGCGCTCGCCGCCGCGGTCGACGAGACGGTGGCGGCGATCGTGCTGGAGCCCGTGCAGGGCGAGGCCGGTGCGATCGTCCCGCCGGCGGGCTACCTCGCGGCCGCCCGCAGGATCGCCGACGAGCACGGAGCGCTGCTGTGGTTCGACGAGGTCCAGTCGGGGATCGGCCGGACCGGCGCCTGGTTCGCCTACACCGCCTCGGGGGTCCAGCCGGACGTGCTGACGGTCGCCAAGGGGCTCGGCGGGGGCATCCCGATCGGCGCCTGCCTCGCGTTCGGTGCGGCGGCCGACCTGCTGCAGCCGGGCAACCACGGCACGACGTTCGGTGGCAACCCGGTCTCGACCGCTGCCGCGCTCGCCGTCCTGGACACGATCGAGGCCGACGGCCTGCTCGTGAACGCGACGACGGTGGGGGACCGGGTCCGTGAGCGCGCCGCCGCGCTGCCGCTGGTCGCCGACGTGTCCGGCGCCGGTCTCCTGATCGGCATCGGCCTGAGCGCCCCGGTGGCCAACGAGGTGCGTGACCGGCTCCTCGCGCGCGGGATCGTGCTCAACGCTGCGACGCCGCAGCGGCTCCGGCTGGTCCCGCCGCTGATCCTCACCGCCGAGCAGGCGGACGAGGCCGTCGACGCGCTGGCCCAGGTGCTCGCCGAGCTCGCGGCCGAGTCCGAGGTCGTCGGGGAGGTGGCGGCCCCGGCCGACCGGAGCGGAGGCGAGGACTGATGCGGCACTTCCTCCGTGACGACGACCTGTCGCCTGCCGAGCTCGTCGAGGTCCTCGACCTGGCGGATGCGCTGAAGCGAGCGCCGCACTCCGCGCGCCCGCTCGACGGCCCGCAGACCGTCGCCGTGATCTTCGACAAGGCGTCGACCCGGACCCGGGTCTCGTTCGCCGTCGGGATCGCGGACCTGGGCGGGTCCCCGCTGGTGCTCGACGCCGGCTCCAGCCAGATGGGCCGCGGCGAGTCGGTCGCGGACACCACGAGGGTGCTCGAGCGGATGACCAGCGCGATCGTGTGGCGCACCTTCGCCCAGTCCGGCCTGGAGGAGATGGCGGCCACGAGCACCGTCCCGGTGGTCAACGCACTGAGCGACGACTTCCACCCCTGCCAGCTGCTCGCGGACCTCCAGACCGTCCGCGAGCACAAGGGCCGGCTCGCAGGCCTCACGATGACCTATCTCGGCGACGGCGTGAACAACATGGCGCACTCGTACCTGCTCGCCGGCGCGAACGCCGGGATGCACGTACGGATCGGTGCGCCCGCCGCGTACGCCCCGCGTGAGGACGTGCTCGCCGACGCCAAGGCGCGCGCGAGCGTGACGGGCGGATCGGTGGAGGTGCTGACCGACCCCGACGCGGCCGCGGCCGGCGCGGACGTGATCGCGACCGACACGTGGGTCTCGATGGGCCAGGAGGAGGAGAAGGCGCTGCGAGCCGCGACGTTCGGCGACTACAGCGTCACCGAGCGGCTGCTCGCCCTCGCGGCGCCGGACGCGATCGTGCTCCACTGCCTGCCGGCGTACCGCGGCTTCGAGATCGACGGCCCGGTGATCGACGGGCCGCAGAGCGTGGTCTGGGACGAGGCCGAGAACCGCCTGCACGCCCAGAAGGCCCTGCTGTGCTGGCTGCTCGCCCGGACGGACGCCGGACGATGAGCGTGATCCCGGCGACGAAGGCCGCGCGGCAGCAGCGGATCATCGAGCTGCTCGGCACCGAGGTGATCCGGTCGCAGACCGACCTGGCCGACCGCCTCGCCGACGACGGGGTGCAGGTCGCGGCGTCGACGCTGTCGCGCGACCTGGTGGAGCTCGACGCGGTCCGCGTCCGCCACCCCAGCGGCGGCCTGGTCTACGCGGTGCCCGCCGAGGGCGGCGACATGACCCCGCGTCCGGCCGTCGAGCCGGTCTCGGCGCAGGCGCGGCTGGCGCGCCTGTGCCACGAGCTGCTCGTCTCGGCCCAGGGCACGGCCAACCTGGTCGTGCTCCGCACGCCGCCGGGCGCGGCGCAATTCTTCGCCTCCGCGATCGACCACGCGGCGCTTCCCGCGCTGCTCGGCACGATCGCCGGAGACGACACGGTGCTCGTGATCTGTCACGACCCCGACGGAGGAAACACCGTGGCCGAGCAGTTCCGTGCTCTGGCCACCCAGGAGAATCAGACGAAGGAGACATCATGACCGAGCGGGTCGTACTCGCGTACTCGGGCGGCCTCGACACCTCGGTGGCCATCGGCTGGCTCGGGCAGGAGACCGGGGCCGAGGTCATCGCGGTGGCGGTGGACGTGGGCCAGGGCGGCGAGGACATGGACGTCGTCCGCGAGCGCGCGATCGCCTGCGGCGCGGTCGAGTCGGTCGTGGTGGACGCGAAGGACGAGTTCGCCGAGGAGTACTGCCTGCCGGCCGTCCGGGCGAACGCCCTGTACCAGGACCGCTACCCGATCGTGTCCGCCCTGTCGCGTCCGCTGATCGTGAAGCACCTGGTCGACGCCGCGATGTACCACGGCGCGACCACGGTCTCGCACGGCTGCACCGGCAAGGGCAACGACCAGGTCCGGTTCGAGGTCGGGACGAAGGCGCTCGCACCGGACCTCAAGGTGATCGCGCCGGTGCGCGACTACGCGTGGACGCGCGAGAAGGCGATCGCCTACGCCGAGGAGCACGGGCTGCCGATCGACGTGACCAAGAAGTCGCCCTACTCGATCGACCAGAACGTGTGGGGTCGTGCCGTCGAGACCGGCTTCCTCGAGGACATCTGGAACGGCCCGATCGAGGACCTGTACTCCTACACGTCCGACCCGGCCCAGCCGCGCGACGCCGACGAGGTCGTGATCGGCTTCGACGGCGGCGTCCCGGTGACCATCGACGGGAAGCCCGTCAGCGTGCTGCAGGCCATCCAGGACCTGAACGAGCGCGCGGGCGCCCAGGGAATCGGCCGGATCGACGTGGTCGAGGATCGCCTCGTCGGCATCAAGAGCCGCGAGATCTACGAGGCACCGGGCGCGATGACGCTGATCGCGGCCCACATGGAGCTCGAGAACGTCACCATCGAGCGCGAGCTCGCACGCTACAAGCGCGGGGTCGACCAGCGCTGGGGCGAGCTGGCGTACGACGGCCTGTGGTTCTCGCCGCTGAAGCGGTCGCTCGACGCGTTCGTGGACACGTCGCAGGAGCACGTCACCGGCGAGGTCCGGATGACCCTGCACGGCGGCCGTGCGACGGTCACCGGCCGGCGGTCGACCTCGAGCCTGTACGACTTCAACCTCGCGACGTACGACGAGGGCGACTCGTTCGACCAGTCGATGGCGCGCGGCTTCATCGAGATCTTCGGGATGTCGAGCACCCTGGCGAACAAGCGCGACCGGACCGTGGCAGGGGAGTGACGATGACCCCCGAGCCCGAGCAGGCCCGTGCCGCCCTCTGGGGCGGCCGGTTCGCCGGCGGTCCGTCGCGGGAGCTGGAGGCGCTGTCGCGCTCCACGCACTTCGACTGGCAGCTGGCGCCGTACGACCTGGCGGGCTCGCGGGCGCACGCCCGGGTGCTGTCGCGCGCCGGTCTGCTGACGGATGCGGACCTCGAGCGGCTGCTCGCCGGGATCGACGCCCTCGAGGCCGACGTGGCGGCCGGGGTCTTCGTCGCCGACCCCGGTGACGAGGACGTCCACAGTGCGCTCGAGCGCGGGCTGGTCGAGCGGCTCGGGCCCGAGCTGGGCGGTCGTCTGCGTGCGGGCCGGTCGCGCAACGACCAGATCGCTACGCTCGGCCGGATGTACCTGCGCGACCACGCCTCGACGATCGCCGGTCTGGTCGGCGATCTCGTCGACGCGATCGTCGAGCAGGCCCGGACCCACCTCGGCGCCACCATGCCCGGCCGTACGCACCTCCAGCACGCGCAGCCGGTGCTGCTGAGCCACCATCTGCTGGCGCACGCCTGGCCGCTGGTCCGGGACCTGGAGCGCCTGCGCGACTTCGATGCGCGGACCGGGTCGGAGTCGCCGTACGGCTCGGGTGCGCTCGCCGGCTCGTCGCTCGGCCTGGACCCGCTGGCGGTCGCCGCCGACCTCGGGTTCACCGGGTCGGCACCGAACTCCATCGACGGCACCGCGGCCCGCGACACGACCGCCGAGTTCGCGTTCGTGACGGCGATGATCGGCATCGACGTCTCGCGGTTCGCCGAGGAGGTGATCGTGTGGGCGACGAAGGAGTTCGACTTCGTCCGGCTGCACGACGGCTACTCGACCGGGTCGAGCATCATGCCGCAGAAGAAGAACCCGGACATCGCCGAGCTCGCGCGCGGCAAGGCGGGCCGCCTGGTGGGGAACCTCACCGGCCTGATGACCACGCTCAAGGCGCTCCCGCTCGCGTACAACCGCGATCTCCAGGAGGACAAGGAACCGGTCTTCGACTCGGCCGAGACCCTCGAGGTGCTGCTCCCGGCGTTCACCGGCATGGTCGCGACGCTCGGGTTCAACACCGAACGGATGGCCGAGCTCGCGCCGCAGGGTTTCTCGCTCGCCACCGACGTCGCCGAGTGGCTGGTCCGCGAGGGCGTGCCGTTCCGTGACGCGCACGAGATCTCGGGCGCGTGCGTGCGCCTCTGCGAGGAGCGCGGGATCGAGCTGTGGGACCTGACCGACGAGGACCTCACGTCGGTCTCGGAGCACCTGACGCCGGGCGTGCGCGAGGTGCTGAGCGTCGAGGGCTCGATCGCCAGCCGTGACGGTCGTGGCGGGACCGCCCAGGTCCGCGTGGCCGAGCAGATCGAGGAGATCGACGCCCGCCTGGCGGCGGTGCGCGGGGCTCTCGGAGCCGCCTGACCGGACGGCGGGCACACTGCGAGGGTGGACGATCACGACCTCATGGCCGAGGCCCGGGCGCTGCTGGGCGCCCGGGTCACCCACGCCGGCGTGACGGTCCGGGTCACCGAGGTCGAGGCGTACGGCGGCGCGGGCGACCCCGCCTCGCACGCCGGGCGTGGGCCGACGCCCCGCAGCGCCGTGATGTTCGGCCCGCCGGACGTGCTGTACGTGTACCTCAGCTACGGGATGCATCACTGCGCGAACGTCGTGGTCGGACCCGAGGGCGACGCTGCGGCCGTCCTGCTGCGCGCCGGCGAGGTGATCGACGGTCACGCGATCGCGCGGCAGCGCCGGGGCCCGGTGCCGGACGTGGCGCTCGCTCGGGGACCGGCGTGCCTCGGTCAGGCGCTCGCCCTCACCGTCGCCGACAGCGGCACGAGCCTGCGTGGCGGCCCGGTCGCGCTGAGGCGGTCGCACCCGCCGGCGAGCGCGCGCACGGGTCCCCGCGTCGGGGTCTCGAAGGCCGCCGACCGGCCGTGGCGGCTCTGGCTGCCAGGGGAGTCGACCGTCTCCGCCTACCGCCGCAGCCCGCGCGCTCCGGCTCGCTGACTCAGGCCGCCGACAACGGCACGGAGCGCAGGGCGAGCATGAGGGCGCCGGTCACCGAGGCCCGGTCGCCGAGGGTCGACAGGGACAGGCTCACGTCGCTGCCGAGGGTCCCGACGGCGTGGCGCCGCAGGCCGTCACGGACGCCGTCGAGGAGAGCGGGGCATGCGAGGTCACCGCCGATGACGATGGACTCCGGGCTGAGGAGGTTGACGAGGATCGCGCATCCCTGGCCGAGCGCCCGTCCGGCATCCTCCACCAGCCGCGCGGCGCCGGTGTCGCCGTCGGCCACCAGGTCCGTGATCCCGGACACGGACAGCTCCGGCACGCGGGCCTCCAGCTGGGCGACGATGCCGCTGCCCCCGGCGTACGCCTCGAGGCAGCCGCGGCTGCCGCAGCGGCACAGGGGGCCGGACTCATCGAGTGTGACGTGACCCAGCTCGCCCGCCGTGCCCAGCCCGCCGTGGTAGATGTCGTCGTTGAGGATGAGCCCGCAGCCGACGCCCGACCCGGCCTTGAGGTAGGCGAGCGACCCCACCGCCGGGTCGGACCTGCGGTGCTCGGCGAGGGCGCCGAGGTTGGCGTCGTTGTCGACGAGCACGGGGACGCCGAACGCGCTCGCGGCGACCTTGGATGCGCTCACCCCGACCCAGCCGGGCAGGATCGACGCGGCGACCACCCGTCCGTCACGGTCGATCGGGGCGGGGAGGCCGAGGCCGGCGGCGCGGACGGCAGCGGGATCGGCTCCGGCGTCTCCGAGGAGCCCGCTGAGCAGGCGTCGGGCACGCTCGAGCCCGTACCGGTGGTCGTGGTCGTTGTCGATCGGCTCGTCGACGACGCCGACGGTGCGCCCGGCGAGGTCACCGAGCGCGACGCTGAGGTGGGAGTGGCCGAAGTCGACGCCGACGACGTAGCCCGCGCCGGGTGCGATCCGCACCGCCAGCCCGCCGCGCCCGCCGCTGCCGGACGTCTCGACCAGCCCGTCGGCGGCGAGGCCGCGGACGATGTTGGACACGGTGGCCGGGGCCAGGTCGGTGCGCCGGGCGATCTCCGCCTGGGTCATCGCGCGGCCGGCGCGCAGCGTCTCGACCACGCGCTCGAGGTTGGCGGCGCGCAGCGCTGAGGTCGTTCCCGGGGCCGGCATGGGCAACACCGTAGTCAGTTCCCGAGAATCGTCAAGAGGTGATCATTCTTTCACTGGAGGTCTCGGAATGGTCACAGATACGTTCACGACTTGACGTTTTGCCCTGATCCTCTCGACACTTTCTGAGCAGGGCCGGTGACCCGGCTCACATAAGACAGGGGAGGACAGCGTGAACAGAATGGCGCGCACCGCCGCAGGGGCGGCCGTCACCGTGATCTTCGCGGGGGCACTGGGTGCATGCGGCGCGAACGACGACAGCAGCGACGGCTCCGGCGACGGAGGCGACACCAAGACGATCGCGCTGCTGCTGCC
This sequence comes from Mumia flava, assembly GCF_002797495.1. Lineage (NCBI taxonomy): Bacteria > Bacillati > Actinomycetota > Actinomycetes > Propionibacteriales > Nocardioidaceae > Mumia > Mumia flava. Next base: position 4,854 of record NZ_PGEZ01000001.1, on the reverse strand, counting down.
GGAGACCAAGACGACCCGGTACGAGGCGCACGACAAGCCGCTCTTCGAGGCGAAGGTGGCGGAGCTGTGCGACGACTGCGAGGTCAACTACCTGAACGCGGACCAGGACCCGCAGAAGCAGCAGCAGCAGGCGCAGTCGGCGATCACCGACGGCGCCGACGTGCTGGTCTTCGACCCGGTCGACGGCGACGCGGCCGCCGGTGCGGTGAAGTCGGCCCAGAGCGCCGACGTGCCCGTGATCGCGTACGACCGGTTCATGGAGGGCGCGGACTACTACATGTCGTTCGACAACCAGCGTGTCGGCGAGATGCAGGGTGAGGCACTGGTCGAGGCGACCGGCGGCAAGGGCGACATCCTCATGCTCAACGGCTCGCCGACGGACCCGAACGCCGCACAGTTCAAGGAGGGCGCGCACTCGTCGATCGACGGCAGCGGCCTGAACATCGTCGCGGAGTACGACAACCCGGACTGGAGCCCGGACAACGCCCAGAAGTTCACCAGCAGCCAGCTCAACAACATCGACCCGTCCTCGCTCGCCGGCGTCTACGCCGCGAACGACGGCCAGGCCGGTGGCGTGATCGCGGCGCTGCGTGCGGCCGGCGTCCAGCAGATGCCGCCCGTGACCGGGCAGGACGCCGAGCTCGCGGCGATCCAGCGGATCGCTGCGGGGCAGCAGTACATGACGATCTACAAGCCGATCAAGGTCGAGGCCGAGAAGGCCGCCGAGGTCGCGGTCGCGATCGTCAACGGCGAGGACGTGGGCGAGACCACGGACTTCCAGGGTGTCGACTCGTTCATCTTCGATCCGATCGTGGTGACGACCGACAACATCGCTGACACGGTCGTCGCCGACGGGTTCTACTCGGTCGACGAGATCTGCACCGCCGAGTACGCCGACGCGTGCGCGGCCGCAGGGATCAGCTGATCGATCGGTCCGGCGTGTGCGGGCGGGGCGGCGAGCCTCGCCCGCACACGCACGTCCCTTCCGCGAAGGTGTGAACATGAGCAACGGCAGCGAGCCGATCCTGTCGCTGCGCGGTGTCGAGAAACGCTTCGGCGCCGTGCAAGCGCTCAGCGACGTTCATCTCGAGGTACGGCCCGGTGAGGTCGTCGCACTCGTCGGTGACAACGGCGCTGGCAAGTCCACCCTGGTCAAGATCATGTCCGGGGTCTACCAACCCGACGGCGGCCAGATCGTCTTCGACGGCCGCGTGGTCAGCGTGGACGGTCCGCGGTCCGCCCAGACGCTCGGGATCGCGACGGTCTTCCAGGACCTCGCTCTCTGCGACAACCTCGACGTGGTCGCGAACCTCTTCCTCGGCCACGAGCAGACCGGCAGCGGCGTGCTCGACGAGGTCGAGATGGAGCGGCGGTCGTGGGAGCTGCTGCGCCAGCTGTCCGCCAAGATCCCGTCGGTCCGCGAGCCGGTGGCCTCGCTGTCCGGTGGCCAGCGCCAGACCGTCGCGATCGCCCGCAGCCTCGTCGGCGACCCCAAGGTCGTGATGCTCGACGAGCCGACGGCCGCGCTCGGTGTCGCGCAGACGGCCGAGGTCCTGAACCTGGTGGAGCGGCTGCGCGAGCGCGGCCACGGTGTGGTGCTGATCAGCCACAACATGGCGGACGTCCAGGCGGTCGCCGACCGGATCTACGTGCTCCGGCTGGGGCGCAACGCTGCGGAGTTCTCGATCGAGAACGTGACCACGCAGGAACTGGTCGCCGCGATCACCGGGGCCTCCGACAACGTGGTCGCCGAGCGCGCAGCGCGGACGCTCGGCGACGACGCGTCCGCGAACGACGGGGCTCCTCCGGGCGACGACGTCCCTTCCAGCGACGACGTCCGCCCGACCGAAGGGTCCCGCCCGACCGAGGAGGACGGCGCATGAGCACCACGACCGCGTACGACCGCAGCGACGAGCGGCTGGTGCAGGACAACTCGCCGCAGGCGCTGGTCCGCGGGTTCGTCCGGCGGATGCGCTCGGGCGACCTCGGGATGGTCCCGGTCATCACCGGGCTGCTGATCATCTGGGTCGTCTTCTACCTGCTGAACCCGCGATTCCTGTCGTCGCGCAACCTGGTCGAGATCAGCCTCGACTCCGCGACGATCGGCATGATCTCGCTGGGGATCGTGCTCGTGCTGCTGCTCGGCGAGATCGACCTGTCGGTCGGTTCGGTCAGCGGCGTCGGGGGAGCGGTGCTGGCGACGCTGCTGGTCTACCAGGACTGGCCGCTGCTGCTCGCCATCGCGGCCGGGCTGTGCTCGGGTCTGGCGATCGGGACCTTGTACGGCCTGATCTACACCCGGTTCGGGGTGCCGAGCTTCGTGATCTCCCTCGCGGGACTGCTCGCGTTCCTCGGGGTCCAGCTCTGGGTGCTCGGGCCGCGAGGCACGGTCAACCTGCCGGTGAACAGCAAGCTCGTGGACTTCGCGAACTTCTGGTACCTCTCGCCGCTGGCGTCGTACGTCCTCGCCGTCCTGATCGGCCTGGCGTACTTCGGGATCCGGCTGCGGGCGATGGCGCGCAGGCGGGCGGCGAACCTCTCCGTGCCCACGGCGCGGAGCGTCGCGGTCCGGGCGGGCCTCATGGTCGCGGCGATGCTCGGGGGTGCGTACTACCTCAACATCGACCGCGGCGTCGGCTACCTGCCGCTGCTCTGGATCGGTCTGATCGTGCTGGTCGACGTGGTGCTCCGCCGGACCAAGGGTGGTCGTTACGTGTTCGCGGTCGGCGGCAACGAGGAGGCGGCGAGACGAGCCGGGATCCCGGTCAACCGGGTCTACCTGACCGTGTTCGCGCTGTGCTCGACGTTCGCGGCTCTGGGTGGCGTGCTGGCCGCGGGCCGGCTCCAGTCGGTCGCGCAGTCGAGCGGCGGCACCGACACCAACCTGATGGCGATCGCTGCCGCGGTGATCGGCGGCACGAGCCTGTTCGGCGGTCGCGGCTCCGCCTACGCGGCGCTGTTCGGGATGCTGGTCCTCCAGTCGATCACCAGCGGCCTGAACCTGATCGGCGTGCAGGCCGAGGTCCGGTACATGGTGACCGGCCTCGTCCTCCTGCTGGCCGTCACCATCGACTCGCTGTCGCGTCGCGCCCGGCGCAGCAGCGGGCGGGCGTAGCCCCCGACGCGCCCGAGCACGCGGCACCGCAGGGCACCTGCCCGGCGGTGCCGCGTGCGTGCGTTCGGGCGCCTAGGCGAGAATCGGCCTGGGACCGTGTCGTACGGCGCGGTCCCGACGCCCGGACGACGGTCCGGCCACGGTGGCCGGACGAAGGAGACGAACGTGACCACGAACGTGCTGGACGACCTCGACGCGCGCGGCCTGATCGCGCACTCGACCGACCGCGAGGCGCTGGAGGCCGACCTCGCGGCAGGGCCGGTCACGTACTACGTCGGGTTCGACCCGACCGCCCCGAGCCTGCACATGGGCAACCTGCTCCAGATCCTGACCGCGCGTCGGCTCCAGCTCGCCGGGCACCGGCCGCTGATCCTCGTCGGCGGCTCGACCGGTCTGATCGGAGATCCACGTGACGTGGGCGAGCGCACCCTGAACAGCCGCGAGACCGTCTCCGACTGGGTGGAGCGGATCCGCGGCCAGGTCGAGCAGTACGTCTCGTTCGAGGGCGACAACGCCGCCCGGGTGGTGAACAACCTGGACTGGACGCGTGACGTCAACGTGATCGACTTCCTGCGCGACGTCGGCAAGCACTTCCCGGTGAACCGCATGCTCGACCGCCATGTCGTGGCCAGTCGGCTCGAGTCCGGCATCAGCTACACGGAGTTCAGCTACGTCCTGCTCCAGTCGATGGACTACCTCGAGCTGCACCGACGCTACGGCTGCGCCCTGCAGACGGGCGGCTCGGACCAGTGGGGCAACATCACGGCCGGTGTGGAGCTGATCCGCCGTGCGGACGGCGACCGGGTGCACGCCCTCGCGACGCCGCTGATCACCAAGGCCGACGGGACCAAGTTCGGCAAGTCGACCGGGGGAGCCCTCTGGCTGGACCCGGAGATGCTCTCGCCGTACGCGTTCTACCAGACGTGGATCCACGCGGAGGACGCGAAGGTGGGGGAGTACCTGCGCCAGTTCACCTTCCTCGACCTGGAGGAGATCGCCCAGATCGAGCGGGAGTCCGCAGAGAAGCCGCAGCTGCGGATCGCCCAGCGTCGTCTCGCCGCGGAGGTGACCACGCTCGTCCACGGGGAGGCGGAGGTCCGGGCGGCAGAGCAGGCGTCGGCCGCTCTCTTCGGCCGTGCCGAGCTGGAGGACCTGCCGGAGTCGACGCTGCGTGCTGCGTTGGCGGAGGCGGGACTGGTCGCGGTCGCCCCGGGGAGCACGGTCGTGGACGCGCTGGTGGCCGCCGGCCTGGTCGACAGCCGATCGGCCGCGCGGCGTGCCGTGACCGAGGGCGGGGCCTACGTGAACAACGTCCGGGCCACAGACCCGGAGGGCTCCGTCGACGAGCGTCTCCTCGCCGGCGGGCTGGTCGTCCTGCGTCGCGGCAAGCGGTCGGTCGCCGGAGTCGAGCTCGACACGCGCGGGTGACCGCGCCGTGGACGGGCAAAGTGGCTCTGACCTGCAGAAACGCGATTGTGAGCCAGGCCACAGCCCCCGGATTTGACCGTGCGTTGACCCGCGCGTAATGTTTCACCTGTCGCCGAGGACGGCGGCGGGCAAGGCCGGAAGGTCGGGCCCGCGGTTCCGGTCCGACTCCCTCACCTGAGACCACCGAGCAGCGCCCGTTGGCTGCCGCTCGAAGTTCTGGTAGGTTTGGGGTTTGCGCGCTTTGTTCTGGTGTTTCTGCCTGTGTGGTGGGGATGGCTGGGGTTTGTGTGTGTGATGTTTGAGAACTCAAC